>NZ_JBEXNQ010000001.1:0-466066 GCF_040611155.1 Streptomyces sp. NPDC002994 | reverse complement strand
TGGATGTCGCTGAAGCGGATCATCGGCTCGCACTTCGCCAACTACCGCGAGGCGTGGGAGGCCAACCGCCTGATCGCCAAGGGCAAGATCCACCCCACCCTCTCCAAGGTGTACTCCCTGGAGGACACCGGCCAGGCCGCCTACGACGTCCACCGCAACCTGCACCAGGGCAAGGTCGGCGTCCTGGCCCTCGCCCCCCGCGAAGGCCTCGGCGTCCGCGACCACGAACTCCGGGCGAAGCACCTCGACGCCATCAACCGCTTCCGGCCTAGGCACCCTTGACGATTACCTGAAATGATCATTTAATCGCCGCAGACCAACATGTCAATTCTGTACCGTTCTTGTCGCTTCAATGATCGAATTTGACCAGCGATCAGCTAAGGGCGTGGAAAGGGCATGAAGCCGGCCAGTCGTCGCCCGGCTCCGGCGCTTCTCCGCGCGTCAGGCGACGGCGCCGGGGCAGCCGGAACCCGTCACGGGTTACCAGTAACTAACGGGGGCGCTGATGGGAGAAGAGAGCTTCAAGGGCACGGGGGGCGCACTGAGACTCCTGGAACTCCTCACCGCCGACGCTCCGGCCTGGCGGTACGAGGAACTGGTACAGCGGGCCGGCGCGGCCGGGGCCGAGAGCGTCGAGGACCTCGAACGGGCCAAGCACCTCGCGCTCCAGATCGCCGACCGCGTGAGCCGTGGCCGGCGGCGGGAGGCGGAGCTGACCGGCCTCATCGACGTGGTGCGGGAGCTGACCCGCTCCCCGCAGCTGGAAGCGGCGCTCGCCCAGATCGTCCGTCGCACCCGGATGCTGATGCACAGCGACCTCGCCGGCATCGCCCTGCTGGACGAACCGGGCGGCGACGCCGTGCTCAGCGCCGTCGATGGCGCCGTCACCACCCGGCTGCTCGGCCTGCGGGTGCCCGCCGCGCGGGGACTCGGCGGGGCGGTCACCCGGCACCAAGGACCTTTCTGGGCGGCCGACTACGACACCGAGGACGGCATAGCCCACGATCCCGTGGTCGACCGGACCGTGCGCGCGGAAGGGCTGCGCGCCGTACTGGCCGTCCCCCTACGGGCGGACAGCGAGCAGCTGGGCTTCCTGTACGTGGCCGACCGCAGCGCGCACGAGTTCCCGCCCGACGACGTGGCACTGCTCCAGGCACTCGCCGACATCGCCGCCGTCGCCGTCACCTCGGGCCGGCCCCCCGCCCGGCCCGACGGACGGGAAGGTGCTCCGCGGCCGGACGGCCAGGCCGTCGAACCCGGCGCACCGGGACCCGCCCGCATCCAGCAGAGACTGCTTCAACTCGTACTCAACGGAGCCGAGTTAGGCGAAGTGCTCGACCACGGCGTCCGCGAACTCGGCGGCGCGCTCGACGTCTACGACCGGCACGGGGACGTCCTCCGCGCCTCCGGACAGGTACGCCGGCCGCACGAGGCCGAGCTGGAGAGGGCATACCTCGACGTGCACGCCTCCGGGCTGCCCGTCAAGCTGGCCGACGGCACCTGGATGGCCACGCTGACCGCGCGTTCCGACCCGGGCTGGCTGCTGTACCGCCCGGCAGGGACCGAGGGCGCCGGAACCCCGGAACTGCTGCTCGCCGTCGCCAACGTCGTGAGCATGGTGCTCGAACTGCGGCGGTCCGACCGCGCCGACCACCAGTGGCGGGACGACCTGCTGGAAGACCTGATCGGCATCGACCACCCCGCCGAGGTGGCGGTGGCCCGGGCCCGCCGGCTCCAGGTGCGGCTCGACCGCCCCCACATCGTGGTCATCGCCCGCCCCGACGCCCCCGTCGCCGAACAGGCCACCGACCGGGCGACGGCCTGGGTGCAGCGCCGGGGCGGCCTGAAGGCGAGCCGGGAGGACTACGTGGTGCTGCTGCTGCCCGGGGACGACCCGGCGGCCATGGCACACGAGGTGTCCGCCCGGCTCGGCATGGCGCTGGAGGTCCCGGTGACGGTCGGGGCCGCCGGACCCGCGGACGGTCCGGAGTCCATCCAGCGCTTCTACCAGGAGGCGATGCGCTGCATGGAGACCCTCGTCGCCATGGGCGGCGAGGGGCGCGCGGCCTGCGCACGGGACCTTGGCTTCCTCGGGCTGCTCTTCGCCGAGGACTACGACGTCACCGAATTCGTCAACAAGATCATCGGTCCGGTCGTCGAATACGACGCACAGCGTTTCACCGGCCTCGTCGAGACCCTGGAGGCGTACTTCCAGGCGGCGTGCAGTCCGACCCGCGCGGCCGAGCTGCTGTACGTCCACCCCAACACCGTCTCCCGGCGCCTGGAACGCATCGGCCAGCTGCTCGGCCGCGACTGGCAGGAGCCGGACCACGCGTTGGAACTGCAGCTCGCGCTGCGCCTGCACCGGACGCGCTACGCGTCACAGAGGCCGGGCACCGACCACTCGGCGTCCCAGGAGGGCTGACCCGTCACCCGGACCGCTCCCACTCCTCGCCCACCCGGTTCTCCTGCGCCAGCACGCGGACCGCGTGCGCCAGGGAGACCATCGTCATGTGCCGGTGCCACCCGTGGTACGAACGACCTTCGAAGTCCTGGGCGCCGACATCCGCGCAGATGTGGGCGAAGTCGGTGTCGACCCGCCTGGTGAGCTTGCTCAGCCGCAGCAGGGTGCCGCGGCCCGCGTGGGTCATGTTGGTGAGCCACAGCTCGGCGACCCGCCGCCTGTTCGGCTGCCACTCGCCCATCAGCAGCAGCTCCGCGCCGCCGGTCCGCCGCGGGCCCGCCACCGGGACGCCGGCCGGCCGCGGCCGGCGCGGCACGGCGCCCCCCGGCCACAGCACCGGCATCAGCGCGACCAGGCTGGTGCGTATCGACCGGGGCAGGGCCGGGTCGACCCACTCGACGGGCCGCTGCTGGGAGGTGGCCAGGGTGCTGAGGTGCTCCGCGGGCGCCGACAGCAGCCGGCGCTGCCCGCCCGACAGATCCGGCGCCAGCAGCGAGGTGCTGCTCCCCACCCGCAGCAGGAACGGCAGGCCGGCGGCGGTGAACGCCTCGATCAGCGGCGCGGGCGGCACGTCCCGGGCGTCCATCACCACCGGCCGCGGCGCGAGCCCCCAGGAAGCGGACTGCTGGACCACCGCGACCGCCGTGTCGTCCGAGGAGCACCGGGCGTCGTCCGAGGAACGCCCGGCGTCGTCCGAGGACCGGCCCGCGTCGTCCGTGACCCCCGGCGCGGCGTCGTGCCCACCGGCCAGGGTGCCCTTCAACTGGGCTCCCTCCACGGACAGTTGCCAGTTCACCGGCGCCGCGGCCTGCTGGCCGGCGAGCCACAGCCCATGGCTGTACTGACTGGTGACCGCCTGCCCCAGGTGGCGTACGAAGCGACGCCGCACACCCACCGAGTGCACCCCGCTCTTGGGTGTCACCATGGGCCGCACCACCCAGGCGTGCGGGGTCATCAGCCGTTCCATCCGGCGGGCGAGCGTCGCACGCACCTCGGGCCAGCCCCAGGTCGAGACGCTGATGAAGTGGTGCAGACTCTGTGCGGCGGCGGGTTCCCGCGTGCTGGTGGCGAGGTTCCGCATCGTCTTGCGGCCCTGCGCGGTCAGCAGCCCGTTCACGTACAGCTGTCCCTTGTGCCGCTGGTCGCGGCGGCGCAGTGAGGCCAGAACCGACTCGCACACCTCGTCGCTGAGGTGTCTGTCAGGGCTGTCGGCCGGGTCGTCGTGTGTCGTCAGAGCAGTGATCAGCGACCCCATGAAGCTCCTCGTTGTCAGGGTGAGCCATGCTTCTTGCCGGCTGGGCCCGAGAGGCCCTCAGCTTCGTCGGACGGCTCCGGTGGCCACAGGTCGGCAGACGACCCACTTGGCCGGTGGCCGCGGTGGCCGGTGCACAGCGGTGGCCGCGGACGCCCACCACCTCCGGGTGCAGGAGTGACCGGACCACCGGCCCCGGCCGCCCCCGCGCCGCAGGAGCGGTCCTGGCGGTGGTCCGGGCACCGCGGCGCCGTGCCGGGGCACGCGTCCGGGGGCCTCGGCACCGCCCGTCGCCCGCAGGGGTGTGCCGACCTGACACACCTTCGTCAAATCGCCCTCGTACAGGCCGAACTGGCACGTTAGCCCTCGTAGGGCGGTCACCCCTCTGATACGTTTTTTCTCTCGGAGGATGGGTGGATGAGGAGGCATGTGAAGCTCGCTGCCGGATTGCTCAACCAGTCGCAGAACACACGCAGACCACTGATCGTCGTACTCGGTGCGTCCGGATTCCTCGGGCCCGCCGTCATCGACCGCCTCGCCGGCCTGCCGGTGAAGGTACGCGCGGTGGCGCGGGGCCTGGCCCCCGCGCCACCGCGGACCGTGGCCGACATAGAGGGCCACCGGACGGATCTCGCCCGGCCCGGCGCGCTCGCCGCCGCCGTCGAGGGAGCTGACGCTGTCGTCCATCTCGCCGCACACGTGGGCGACGGCCGTTCCTGGCGCGCCGCGGGCGAGGACTCCGAGCAGGTCAACGTCGGCCTGATGCGCGACCTCGTCACCGCCTTCGAACACCGGGAGGCTCCCGCGCCCGCGGTGGTCTTCGCGAGCACCGCGCAGGCCGCCGGACCCAGCGGCCTGCCCCGCGCTGCCTACGCCCGACAGAAGATGGCCGCCGAGGAACTGCTGCGCGAGGCCACCGCACGGGGCGCGGTCCGCGGCGCCGTGCTCCGGCTGTCGACCGTCTACGGCCGTTCGCCGCTGACCGGTTCGCTCGGGCGTGGCGTGCTCGCCGCGATGGCCCGGCGCGCCCTCGACGACGCGCCGCTCACCATGTGGCACGACGGCACCGTCGAACGCGACTTCCTCCACGTACGTGACGCCGCCCGCGCCTTCGTCACGGCACTGGACCACCTGCCCGGCCTCCAGGGCGGCGACTGGTCCGTCGGCAGCGGCAGCCGGGTCCAGCTCGGCGACGTGTTCCGCTCCCTCGCGGACGCCGTGGCCGAACGGACCGGACGCCCGCCCGTCCCGGTCCTCTCCGTGGAGCCGCCCGACTTCGCCGCGGCGGGCGACTTCCACACCCCGGAATGCGACCCCGCGGCCTTCGGAGCGGTGACGGGATGGTCCCCCTCCGTCCCGCTGCACGACGGGCTGGACGAACTGGCGGCCGAACTGGTCGCCGCGCAGGCGAGCACGTCGCGGGAGCGGTGACCGGACACCGGCGGCCCCACAGGCCCCATGGTCGAGTTGAAGGGAAGAATCCGAGCGTGAGCGAGGACCGAAAGAGGACACCGTACGTACGGCTCGGACGCAGCGCGACTCTGGTGAGCCGACTCTGGCTGGGCACGGTGAACTTCAGCGGACGGGTGGAGGACGCCGAGGCCGCGCGACTGATGAGTGCCGCGCTCGACCACGGCGTCAACTGCGTCGACATGGCCAACATCTACGGCTGGCGCGTCCACAAGGGACACACCGAGGAACTCGTCGGCCGCTGGCTGTCCAAGAGCGGTGTCCGGCGGGAGGACGTCCTGCTGGCGACCAAGGTCGGCGAGAACATGAGCGACCGCGTCAACGACGGCGGGCTGTCGGCCCGGCACATCATCGCCGCCTGCGAGCAGTCGTTGCGCCGCCTCGACGTTGACCACATCGACCTTCTCCAGATGCACCGCATGGACAGCGCCGCCCCCTGGGACGAGATCTGGCAGGCCATGGACCGCCTCGTGACCAGCGGAAAGGTCTGCTACGTCGGCTCGTCCAACTTCGCCGGCTGGAACATCGCCGCCGCGCAGGAGACGGCCCAGCACCGCAACCTCATGGGGCTGGTCTCGGAGCAGAGCGTGTACAACCTGGCGGTGCGCAGAGCAGACGCGGAGCTGATCCCGGCCGCCCAGGCGTACGGGGTCGGTGTGTTCGCCTGGTCGCCGCTGCACGGCGGACTGCTGAGCGGTGCGCTGCGCAAGCTGGCGGAAGGCACCGCCGTCAAGTCGGCCCAGGGCCGCGCACAGGAACTCCTGCCCGCCCTGCGGGCCAACATCGCGGCGTACGAGAGCTTCTGCGATCGCATCGGGGAACACCCGGCGGAGGTCGGCCTGTCCTGGGTGCTGTCGCGGCCGGGGATCAGCGGCGCGGTGATCGGACCGCGCACGATGGACCAACTCGACTCGGCGCTCCGCGCCCTCGACCTGGACCTCGGCGAAGCCGAACTGGCGGAGCTGGACGCCCTGTTCCTCGTACCGGGCCACGTCGCACGGCCGGGGGAGGGCGACGCGGGACCGCGGGCGGCAAGTTCGGGGTGAGCGGAGACGCGCCGGCCGGGGCGGGGTGAGCGGTGGCGCATCGGCCGGTGGGGGTGAGCGCTTACGCGCCGGTCGGCGCGGTGCGCGGATCGGCGCCGGCACCGGGGCGAGACAGGTGGTGCCACCGACGTCACACGACCGGTGGCGGCACCCCCCGGAGCGAAACCGGCAAGGCCGCCACCCCCGGAACCATCCGTCCCGGCGGTGGCGGCCGACGCCATAAGAGGGGTAGCCCTCGGAGCTCCTCAGACGACGCTGAGCGCCGGCAGCGGGAAGACCAGCTTTCCGCCCCCGGCCAGGAACTGCTGCTCCCGCTCGACGAAGCCGTCCCGGTAGATCCACGGCAGTACCAGCAGCTGTTCCGGTTTCTGGGCTTTGGCCTCTTCCTCGGACACGATGGGGATGCGCGTCGCGGGCGTGAAACGGCCCGCCTTCTCAGGGGAGACCTCACCGATGCACGGCAGGTCCCGCTCCGTCAGCCCGCAGTACTGGAGGATGACGTTCCCCTTGGTCGAGGCGCCGTACCCCAGGGTCAGTTTCCCGGCCTCCCGGGACCGGGCCAGGAACTCCAGCAGTACCTCCCGCTGCCGCTCGACGCGCCGCGCGAAGGCCTCGAAGGGAGCGGTCGTGTCGAGCCCGGCCGCCGCCTCCTGAGCGCGGATCCGCGCGAGCCCGGCCTCGTCGCGCGGATACCGGTCGGGGCTCTTGGCCAGCGTCACGCACAGGCTGCCGCCGTAGACGGCGGTCAGCTCGGCCCCGACCACGGTCAGCCCCACCCGCTCCGCCATCCATTCGATCTGCCGCAGCGCGTAGTACTCCAGGTGCTCGTGACACACCACGTCGTACGCGTCCGCACCCAGCATGGACGGCATGTAGCTCTGTTCCATGACCCAGACGCCGTCGTCGGCGAGAATGTCGTGGACGTCCTGCATGAACCGCGTGGGATCCGGCAGGTCGTAGAACATGGCGATGGAGGTGACGACCTTCGCCCGCTGTCGGCCGAACCGGTTCTCGAACGTCTCCCGCGAGAAGTACGAAGTGATGAGTTCCGCCTTCGCCGGGTACCTGTCGCGGAACTTCCCGCCGGTCGGGTCGATACCGACCAGCTGTGGCCCGTCCTCGGGATAGCCGCGCAGCAGAGTGGCGTCATTGCTGCCGATGTCCAGAACCAGGTCCGTGGGGCCCAGCTCCACCAGGTTGCGAATGGCCGCCACCTTGTCGTGAAGGTGATGGACCATGAACGGCCGGATGCCGGAGCGGTAGCCGTAGTCGTCGCCGTACATGAGATCCGCGTCCGGGGTGTGGCGCAGCTGCACCAGCCCGCAGCCCGCGGGGGAGCAGACGACCAGCTCCAGCGGCACGGAGGGCACCTCCTGGTCGCGGCGCGTCGGGAACACACCGGTCAGCGCCTGTTCGCCGAGATCCAGTACCGGGAGCAGCTCACGATTGCCGCAGATGCGGCACGCAGTGATGATCATTGCCGAATTCTCGCGCCCCCGTGCCGGACGGGCGAAGAATCGGACGGCACTTTGTCACCTGACGCGGACGAAAGCGCGGAAAAGAGCGAACCGAACTATGTCATCTTCCTGTTGCCCCCGGGGGACGGCGCTCCTAGCATGTGGCGCCGTACTCCCGGACGGCGCTTTTCATCCCGTCCGCCGACGACCCCACGCCTCCCCAATTCATACGTCTTCATACGACCGAAAAACCCGTCGAACGAACCGAACGAACCCAACGAAGGGTTACGCGTGCCTCACATCGCATTCTTTGTCCTCCCGGTACCCGGGCACATGAATCCGAGCCTGGGAGTGGCCGAGGAACTCGTGGCACGCGGTCACCGCGTCACCTACGCACTGCCGGAGGCTCCGGAGGACATTGCGGAGCGAGCGAAGCGCGTCGGCGCGGAGGTGGTCACGTACCCCATGGACCAGGAACGGTTCCGTGCCCACATGGTCCCGCAGCAGAATTCCGACGAGTACACGGACAAGGGCGAGATACTCCGGATCCTGCAGTGGCTGCTGGAGATGACCGACGAGACGGTGGAGCCGCTGGAACGGAGTTTCCGGGAGGACCGCCCCGACGTGATCGTGAACGACCCCTCGTCGTTCTGGACGGGGCGCATCCTCGCCGACCGGTGGGGGATACCCGTCATCCGGAGCACCCCCACGTACGCCGCCAACGAGCACTGGTCCATGCAGCCCGATGCGGAGGCGGCCGGCCTCCCCGACGACCCCGCCCTCCTCTCACTCGTCGGCGGAATCGACCAACTGCTGCGCGCGCAGGGCATGGACGAAGACGCGGGCACCTTCACCGGACGCATCCAGGGCGGCCCCGCCCTGCTCTACATGCCCCGCCACTTCCAGTACGCGGGGGAGACCTTCGACGACCAGCACCACTTCGTCGGACCCTGCGCGCCCCGTGCCTCCCTCCACGGCACCTGGGAGCCGCCGGGCGACGGGCGGCCGCTCGTCATGGTGAGCATGGGCACCCTCTACAACAAGCAGCCCGACTTCTTCCGGGCCTGTGTCGAGGCCTTCCGCGACGAACCCTGGAACGTCCTGCTGGTCCTGGGCGGCGGTCTGGCCCCCGAAGACCTGGGCGCGCTGCCGGACAACGTCCGGGTGCGGGATTTCGTCCCCCTCGCGGAGGTCTTCCCGCACACGGCCCTGGTGGTGAACCACGGCGGGCTGAGCACGGCCATGGAGGCCTTCTCGTACGGCGTCCCCGTGCTGGCCGTACCGGTGATGACGGAACCGCGGGCCACCGCGCGCCGGATCGCCGAACTCGGCCTGGGCGCCCAGCTGCCCCCGAAGGCGACCGCGGCGGACCTGCGCGCCACCGCACGGCGCGTGCTCGCCGACGACGGGATCCGCGACCGGCTGCGGCAGATGCGCGAACGGATCCGGACGGCCGGCGGGGCCACGGCGGCGGCCACCGTCGTCGAAGAGCTGCTGCCCGCCCCCTCCTGAACCCGTCAGCCGGCTCACGACAGTCAGCCCTCCGACCAGTGGGAATCCGACCATGCGCATCACGGAAACGGCCGTACCCGACGCCTACCGAATCGACCCGGACCTTCTCCCCGACCACCGCGGCCGGTTCTACGAGGGCCTGCGGTACGAGACCCTGCGGGCGGCCACCGGGCACGCCTTCGAACTCCGGCAGGTCAACTTCACGGTCTCCCACCGCAATGTGCTCCGCGGCATCCACGGCACCACCATGCCCCCCGGCCAAGGCAAGATCATTTCCTGTGTACGGGGCGCCGCCCTCACCATGGTCGTCGACCTCAGACTGGGCTCACCGGCCTTCGGCCAGCACGACGTTCTCCGGCAGGACCCCGACAGCGCCACCGCCCTCTACCTGCCCGACGGCCTCGGCCTGGCCTACGTCGCCCTCGCTGACGACACCTGCATGAACTACCTGTGCGACCGGGAGTACGTGCACGGCACCATCATCGATGTCGACGCCTTCGACCCAGCCCTGGGCCTTCCGTGGAACCTGGACGAGCCCGTGGTGCGGTCGGCCCGGGACGCCGCCGCCCCCACCCTCGCCGAGGCTGTCGCTGGTGGAACCCTGCCCGCCTACGAGCAATGCCGGCGCAGCTACCGGGTCCCCCAAGCCCCCGCACCATGACCGGGGCCGGGGACATGACACATCGGAACCGGGTGTCAGGCTCGCGGCCGCAGGCGTCTGCCTGCGTTCTGGAGGACCTGACACACGAGCTGCAACGCGCCGGCCGCCTGGCGCGGCTGCTCGGCGAATTCGGCGCGTGCAACTGCCGAGTCGGTGCTCAGCCCGCTCCACGAGGACGCGCGCGCCGGGTGGGCAGACCTGGCGGGGCGGTTGAGGCCACCCTCAGGCGTGCCTGACCGGCCTCACCGGACCCGCCGGGAGCCGCCCCCGGCAGGTGCCGGGCCGCTCGTCGCGAAGGCGGTGACCCGCCCGCCGTGCAGATGCAGCCGGGCCCCGGCAAACCGCTGCTGCATCCGTCGATCGTGCGTGACCACCACCACGGCGCCCCGGTAGTCCGTCAGCGCCTGCTCCAGCTCCTCCACGAGAGCGGGCGACAAGTGGTTGGTGGGCTCGTCCAGCAGCAGCAGGTCCACCGGGTCACTCACCAGCCGGGCGAGTTCGATCCTACGGCGCTGACCGTAGGACAGCTCGCCCACCGGCCGCCGCAGGTCGTTGGGGTTGAACAGCCCGAGGGCCAGCAACTCTTCGACATGTTCGTCAGGATGTCCGCCCCGCCCCTGGGCGAAGGCCTGCGGCACGTCCATGTCGGACGGCCACTGCCTGGGGTGCTGCCGCAGGTGGCCGACCCGGCCGGTCACGGTGACTGAGCCCTCCACGGGCGCCAGTTCACCGGCCAGCACGCGCAACAACGTAGTCTTCCCAGCTCCGTTGAGGCCGGTGACCAGCATCCGCTCACCGCGTCCGACGTGCAGTGACCTGACGTGCAGCCGGTCGCCCACCCGTACGTCCGCCAGCTCCGCCACCGTGCCCGGTGCCGTCTCCGGTTCGGTGGTGGTGGTGAGCACGGTCGAGAATGCGAGCGGATCCGCGGGCCGGGCGACGGCGTTCTCGGTGAGCCGCGCCACCCGCTCCTTGGCATTGCGGATCCGGGACGTCGCGCCGTGCACGCGTCCCCGCGTCCGGAACTGGCCGGCCCCGAAGTTGGCGAGCGGCAGTTTGCGCGGGATGCCGTCCATCCGCGATACGTGGGTGGACACCAGCTCGCGGTTGCGCTCCAACTCGGCGCGCCACTGTTCGTACTCCCGCAGCCGACGGCGGCGTTCCGCGGCCTTGGCGGACAGATAACCGTCGTAGCCGTCGCCGTAGCGGGCGACCCGGCCGGAGTCGACCTCCAGGACGGTTGTAGTGATGCGTTCCAGGAACACCCGGTCGTGGCTCACTGCGACGACGGTGCCGCGGTGTTGGCGCAGACGTTCCTCCAGCCAGGTCACCGCCCGTTCGTCCAGGTCGTTGGTCGGCTCGTCCAGCAGCAGCAGCTCCGGGGCGGATGCCAGCGTGCCGGCCAGGGCCAGACGCGAGCGTTCGCCCCCGGACAAGGTCGCCAGTGGCCGGCTCCGCTTCAGTCCCGGCAGACCGAGGTGGTGCAGCGCGATGTCGACCCGGGTGTCCGCCTCGTGCCCGCCCCGGACCGTGTGGTGCTCCAGCAGCTCCGCGTACTCCTCGAACAGCCGAGCCATTTCCTCGTTCGGCCGTGCTTCGTCGGCCTGGGTCGCCAAGTCGGCCTCGGCCTGGTGCATGCGTGTTTCCAGCTCGCGCAGGTCGGCCAGGGCGAGGTCGACGGCGTCCTGGACGACGGCGTTCTCCGGGAGTTCGAGCGACTGCGGCTGATACCCCACGCCGCCGGGCGCAACCACGGTGACCGTCCCGTTGTCGGTCGTGGTACGACCCGCGATCAGACTGAGCAGCGTCGACTTGCCCGATCCGTTGTCACCGACGATGCCGACCTTCTCCCCGGGCTTGACGGTGCAGTCCACACGGTCCAGGACCACGCGGTCGGCGAAACGCTTGGTGATGTCGTGCAGGGCTACTTGGGCGGAATGCATAAGGGGTCCTCCTGAGCACAACCGATACGAGGATGTTGTGTCCGCGTACGCCCGCAGCCGCGAGGAATACCATCAAGGGAACACGCCGGAACGGCCGTACCTGTCGGTCAAGGGCGGTGCGGAAACACGCACGCGAGGTATGACCACGGAGCAGTGCTCGACGCGGTCACACGCTAGAATCAACTATCACAGAGAACCCATGTATGGGATCATACCACGCCGTGGGGGTTGCCGCCCTAACTAGCCGCCGCAGTACGGTGTTTGCGTAGAGGGGTCGCTCCTCGGGGCTCTGCCGTGCGGTTCCAGCGTCGTGGGCGAACCTGGGCGCCTGGAGCGACGTGACACTGAGCGTTTCGTCGGCGTGCAATGTGTCGCCAGCTCCAGCCACTTGCATGAACGAAACGTTCTGCTCCACCTGGGTAGGATCGCGGCATGTCCCCAGAGCAGTCTCGCCGCAGCGAGAAAGCCCGCCAAGCGATTGTTGAGGCGGCTTTCGCGATCTGCGCCGAGCTCGGATTCACGGCAACCACCATCGAGGCCGTCGCGGCCAGGGCAGGCGTGGGCAAAGCGACGATTTACCGCTGGTGGCCCTCCAAAGCAGCGATCCTCCTCGAAGGTGTGGAGGCTCGCCGGGACGCTGCTATCGGCTACCCCGACACCGGCGACGTCATGGCCGATCTGGCCACCCAGGCCGCCAACGTCATGCAGCTGTTCGACAGCGAGTTCGGGACGATCTGGCGCGGTCTGGTCGCCGCAGCGCAGACCGAGGACGTCGCCGCCGAAGGTGTGCGCCGAATCCTCAGGGATTCCATCGACGAATGCGTCGCACGTCTCGCGAAGGCACGCGACGAAGGACAGATACGCCGTGACCTCGATCTAGAACTGGTAGTGGCGCTCGTCCACGGCCCGATCCACCAGACCTGGCTTCTTGGAACACGCCCCGTTCACCCGGCCTTCGTGCGAGCCGTCCTACAAGCACTCAAGCCTAGCCTGCAAACCCCGCCGGCCTGCCTCGAAGCGGGCACCTAGGACGCGAGGCCGCGCGAGAAGTCGGATGCGGCTCATGCTGAGCGGTGTCAGCAACGGGTTAGAGGGCGTGGTGTACCGCAGTGAGTTCGGGCGTGGACCGGGTGAGGTTCCTTCTGCCGCACACGAACCTTCGGTGGGGCGAGCTATCAGGGTTGCACCGCCATCGGGTCGACCAACGCCGCTCGCGCTTGTGCGTGGTGGGGTTCAACACCAGGAGCGGCATCAAGGCGTACCCAAAGAGCTCCAAGAGCGGTCGGGAAGTTCCGCTCCCCCGCGCGGTCTGGAGGCGATCGAACGCCATGTGCACTGGTTCGACCCTGGTGCCCTGGTCTCACCACACTCTCCGAAGGCTGTGTCGGTCGCCGCCTCACTGGCGGCAGTTGGCGACCCAGCCGGACGCGGGAACCGACATGCCCGACTCGCGTGACGCTCATTTGACGCTCCGGCCCCAAAATTCCACCGCGCAAGCATCAGAAAGTCCTCTTGACCTGCGGCTTCTTCGGCGGCACGGAATCGCACCTGTTCCCGATGACCCACCATGTGGAGTGCGTCGCGATCCTTGAGCCCGCAGCAAAGGGCCTCTGACCTGACTTGCTTCCGCGTCTTGACGCTGATCTGACGCTGCCGGGAGAGCGTTTCCGCGTTGCCCGGTTGATGGCATGACGCTGTGCGTCAGTCAGCGCGAAGTCGTCGAGCATGCGGGCGAAGCGGGTGGGCCGGTCGCTGCGGTAGGCGAGGTGGCAGGCGTGGGCGTAGGCCCGCAGGCTCGGCAGGGCGTACGGGGAAGAGGACAGCGCGGTCTCGTAGGGGAACGGCGGACCGTGAGGCTGCCGACCGGTGGTCGAGGCGCGTTCTCTTCGACGTGCACCGGACGGCGCGTGATCGCCTCCTGCTGAGCATCCTCCGCACAGCTCCGACGAGGCCCGCGCGCAAGGCCGCCGGTCACGCGGACCCGGACCGCCTCGCTGACCCCAGGACGCCATACCGTCCGAGCTCCGTCGGACAGCGGACCTCGGACGACGACCTGGGGAATCGAGTCTCTCTCAGGAGCAGAGCGGTTCGGGCGAGAGTGTTCTCGCGGGGCCCGGTGGAAGGCGGGTGGCCAGTGCGGTGGCGGTGCGCGCGAAGGGCGTGGTCATGATTCCGGCGACGCTGGTGCGGCCGGCGATGTAGGCGTCGAGACGGCGCCACGCCGGAGGCAGGCGGGTCAGGGCTGTGTGAACGAGGCCGGGGTTGCGGGCGAAGAGGCTCATCAGCGAGCTGCTGGCGCGCATTTCGACGCCGAGGACGTCGTCGACCTGCCGTCCGTAGTGGTCGGCGGCGGTGTTCGCCTCCGCCTCGTCGGCGGCGGTGACGACGCGGGCGGCGGCGTGACCCGCGAGGTCTCCTGAGCGCAGGGCGTAGGAGATGCCCTCTCGTGACCAGTGGTCGACGAGAGCCGCGGCGTCACCGGCGACCAGTACGCGCCCGCGGGCCAGTGGGGAGTCGGGGCGGCGGCACCGGGTCAGGTGGCCGGTGTCGTGGAGTGGACGGGGACCGAGAAGTCCGTGGCGTTGGAGGAAGTCCTCCTTGTAGGCGCGCAGGGCGACGGGGTTGCCACGGGCGGCCACCACTCCGGCGGTGCAGACGTCCCCTTTGGGGAAGACCCAGCCGAAGGAGCCCGGCAGTGGTCCCCATTCCATCAGGAGACGGCCTCGCCATCGGTCGGCCGTCCGTTCGTCGACCGGCACCTCGACCTCCAGGGCGAGGTCGACCTGTGCGCACCGCACTCCTACGTACCGGGCGACTCTGCTGGCGCTGCCGTCGGCGCCGACGACGACTCGGGCGCGGAGAGTGTCGCCGCGGTTGGTCCGCACGGTGACGGTGTCGCCCTGTTGCTCCAGGGTGCTCAGCGCGGTGCTGTCCCGGACCTCTGCGCCCGCCGTGGCGGCGGCTTCGGTCAGTGCCGCGTCGAGTTCGCTGCGGTAGACCATGGCACAGGTCGGGGAATCGCAGGTGAGGGTGCGTTCTCTGCGGCCGTTGAGGGCGAAGGTGAACTGGCCGGCCGTGTCGTGGATGTTCAGGGGCAGGCCGGGGGGCAGGGCGGCGAGGGACGCTCCGATGAGGCCGCCGCCGCAGGTCTTGTAGCGGGGGATGGCGGCGCGTTCCAGCAGCAGCGTCTCGCAGCCGTTCTCGGCGGCGACGCGGGCGGCGGTGGCGCCGGCCGGGCCGGCGCCGACGACGATCACGTCCCAGGTGCCGGGCGCGCGGGTGGGGGCGTAAGGAGGGGGCATGCGGGGTCACCTAGCGGTTGGGCGAGCGAAACAGGCGAGTGGGACCGTCAGCCGGTGACGGCTGACGAGGTGACGGCGGGTTCCGTCTCGGAACGGGCCTCGCCCTGCCCTGCTCGGGGTGGAGGCGGGCCAGGAGGTAGCCGGTGAGAGCGGAGGCCGTCGGGTGGGTCCACATCACCGTGGTGGGGATGTCCAGGGCCAGTTCGCGCTGGAGGCGGTTGCGCAGGGCGATGGCCATGAGCGAGTCCAGGCCGAGCGTGACCAGGGACGTGTTGGCGTCGAACCGGTCGGTTCCCAGACGTAGCACCGCTGCGATGTGGTCGACGACCTGGGGTTGCAGGATCTGCTGACGCTGCTGGGGGCTGTCCGTCTTCCGCAGGGCTTCCAGCAGGGCGCTGCGGCCACCGGCGGAATCAGCACCCGCCGCCGGAGCGGCCAGTTCGGCGAAGAAGGCGGTGTGGCCGGTGGCGGGATAGGACTCCAGCCACCGGGACAGGTCGACGGGCGTGTAGGCGGTGCGGTCGCGGTCGTGGGAGAGGATGCGTTCCAGGGCGGCGATGCCCTCCGCCGGCGCGATCATGGCGTAGCCGTGTTCCTCCATCCCGGCGCCGCGGCCGACCTCCGCCCACGGCCCCCAGTTGACGCAGGTGGCCGGCAGGCCCTGGGCCCGGCGCCAGGAGGTGAACTCGTCCAGCCAGGCGTTGGCGGCCGCGTAGGCGCCCTGCCCGGGGTTGCCCAGCAGAGAGGCGGCGGAGGAGAAGGTGACCCACCAGTCCAGGTCCTGACCGCCCGTGGCGTGGTGGAGCAGCCAGGCGCCCGTCGCCTTGGGGCGCCAGACCTTCTCCAGGAGGGCGGGGGAGAGATTGGCGATGGTGGCGTCCTCGACGACGGCCGCGGCGTGAACGACGCCGCGCAGTGGGTGGCCCGTGTCCAGGGCGGCCCGCACGAGGGCGTCGCCGACGCCCGGCTCGGCGAGGTCCCCGTTCACGACCTCGACGCGGGTGCCGAAGTCCGCGGTGAGGTCGTCGAGGGCGGTACGGGTGGCCGCGGTGGGGGCGCTGCGGGAGGTCAGCACCACGGCTGCGGCGCCTCGTTCGGCCAGCCATCGGGCGACCAGGAGCCCCAGCCCGCCGAGCCCGCCCGTGACCAGGTAACTCGCGTCGGGCCGGACGACGGGGACGTCCTCCGGGCGCACGGGCAAGGTGTCGGTGCCCGCGGCGGGCCACGTGAGGACGAGTTTGCCCGTGTGCCGGGCGGAGGCCATGGCGTGGAAGGCCGACGAAGCCTCGGCGACGGGGTGCTCGGTGACGGGCAGCAGCGGCAGGGTGCCGTCCGCGAGCATGCCGGTGAGTTCGCGGTAGCCCTCGGCGAGCAGTTCCGGGTCCTGCTGCATCATCATCAGCACGTCGACGCCGGCGAAGGTGACGTTGCGGCGGAAGGGCAGCAGCCCCAGACGGGAGTTGGCGTAGATGTCCCGCTTGCCGAGTTCGAGGAACCGGCCGCGGTGCGCGAGCAGGTCGAGACCGGCGGACTGCGCCGGACCGGTGAGGGAGTTGAGTACGACGTCGACGCCGCGGCCCTCGGTGAGGTCGCGCACCTGGTCGGCGAAGTCCAGGGTGCGGGAGTCCATGACGTGCGCGACGCCCAGGCCGCGCAGGTACGCCCGCTTGGCCTCACTGCCCGCGGTCGCCAGGACCTCCGCGCCGCAGGCCCGCGCGAGGTTCAGCGCGGCCAGACCGGTGCCGCCGCTCGCCGAGTGGATGAGCACCTTCTCTCCCGGCCGGATCCGGGCCAGGTGCCGCAGGGCGTACCAGGCGGTCAGGTAGGCGCACGGCAGGGCGGCGGCGTCCTGCGCGCTCACCCCGTCCGGCACCGGCAGGAGACAGTCGGCACGGACGGACGCGAAGGAGGACATGACGGCGGACTGCTCCCCGTCCACGAACATGGCGGCCACGCGGTCGCCCTCCCGTACTTCCCGGACGCCGTCTCCGACGGCGCTGACGACGCCCGCACCGTCGAACGCACAGACGTCCAGGCGCTCTTCGCCGGTGCTGAAGCGCTGGTAGACACCCATGGCCTGGAGCACGTTGATGAAGTTGACGCTGGTGGCGTCGACCCTGATCTCGACCTCGCCCGGTCCGGGCCGGCGGCGGGACTGGGCGACGAACTCGAAGGAGTCCAGGTCGCCGGGGCGTGCGAGGTGCAGGGCCACCCGGTCGCGCTCGCGGTCGACCGTGGTGTGGCGGCGCTCCCGCTCGTCCAGCGGGGCGTTGCGCAGACGCGCCAGGTGACGTGTCCCGTGCCGGTAGGCGATCTCGTCCTGCTCGTCGGGGCAGGACAGCAGTTCCGCGGCCACTTCCGCGACCGGCGTCCGCGGATCGACGTCCAGGACGCTGGGGCGCAGTTCGGGGTGCTCGTAGCTCAGGACCCGCACGAGCCCGCGCAGACCGGCCTGAGCCAGGTCCGGCCGGTCATCGGGCGTGACCTGCTGCGCGGTGCCGGTGACGGTCCACAGGCGCGGCGCCCCGCCGCCCGCGGTCTGAGCGAGTGCGCGGGCCGTTTCCACCAGGCGGGCGACCTGCTCCCGCGCGCGGCGGTCGGGTGACGCGTTGCCGGGTCCCGTGCCGGATGCCGGCAGATACACCACTGCCTGCGGTGCCGGTGCGTCGGGCTTTGGCGGCATCACCGGCGCGGTGCCGTCTTCCGAGGTGGCGTACGCCGCGAGCGTCTGGCTGCCTACTGTGGCGCCTTGCTTCTCCAGGGCCTCACGCAGGTCGGCCGCGTACGTTTCGCGTCCGGCTTCCGTCAGGAGGGTCAAGGTTGCGGGCGCGGTGTTCGGCGCCGGGCGTTCGCCGGGCTCCCATGACGCCTGGAGCAGACGGTGGGCGAAGCGCTCCTGAGCGCTCTCGGCGGGTACGTGGCGGAACTCCACCCCGGTGGCATCGGCGACCACGGATCCGTCGTCGGCCCACAGCCGGAAGTCCGCCGTGTACCGGTCGCCGTCCATCAGTTGGAGGGTGACCAGGCAGTACCCGCTGAGCGGTACCGTCCCGTACAGCCGCAGCGCCTCGATGCCCCGGGGCAGGATGCCTCCGGCGGGCACGGCGCCGGTGCGCAGTACGACGCCCGCGACGGCCTGGAGGCAGGTGTCCAGTGCGACGGGATGGCAGTGGAGTGCCTGCGCGCCGGCCCGGCCCTCGTCGGGTACCCGAAGGCGGGCCAGGAGGCGGGTGCCCGCGCGGTCGGCCGGTGCCCCGTCCGTGTACAGGGACTGGAGGCCGAGGAATGGCGGGCCGTGGTGCACGCCGCGTTCCTCGCGCATCTGCCGGTAGACGTCCGCCGCGTCCACGGCGTGCGGGAACTCCGCCAGCAGGTGCTGCGGGTCGCAGCCCTGCGGGACGGGTTCGTCTTCGGGCGTGACGTGCAGGTACGCCTGGGCGTGCTGGACGGAGGTGCCGTCGGAAGCCGTGCTGACCACCCGCCAGCGGGCGGTGTCGGGGCCGGCCGCCTCGGCGGTGGCGGTGACGGAAGTGCCGTCGGACGCCGGCAGCAGCAACCGCTGGAGGTCGATGCCGGTGATGCGCAGGCGCTCCGGACCGGCGGAGTACAGGTCCGTGGCGGCGGCCACGGCCATCTCGCACAGAGCGGCGCCGGGTACCACGGCGACGTCGTTGACGCGGTGCGTGTCCAGCCAGGGCAGCGTCGCGGGGCTGACGCGGGTCTGCCACAGGTGGCGGCCCTCGCCGTCGGGATCCTCGGTGTGCGGCCCGGTGAGCGGGTGCGAGGCGGGGGAGGAGTGGGCCCCGGCCGACTGCCGCAGCGGGGAGGGATCGACGACGTACCGGGTGCGCTCCCAGGTGGTCGGCGGTACGTCGGCCAGGGCGCCCTCGCCGTAGCGGTCGGCCCAGTCCAGCGGGTGTCCCGCGCAGTGCAGCGCCGCCACGTTGGTGTGGAACGCCAGCGCGTCGTCGGTGTCGCGCAGCAGGGACGACATGACCGCGGTGTCGGTGTGGCCGTGCGCGGTGAGCGTGGCCTGCACCGGGTGGACCAGCACGGGGTGGGGGCCGATCTCGACGAACAGCCGGTGCCCGTCTTCGGCCGCGGCCTGCACCGCGTCGGCGAAGCGCACCACCCGGCGCAGGTTGTCCGACCAGTAGGAGGCGTCGAAGACGGCATGTTCGCGCGGGTCGTCGGTGACGGTGCTGTAGAAAGCCGTTCCCGGCGACCTGCTGGTGACCTCGGCGAGCGCTTCGGCGAGGTCGGGCAGAATCGGGTCCATGTGGGCGGTGTGCGAGGCGACGTCCACCTCGATCACGCGGATGCCCACGCCGCGAGCGTCCCACTCCTCGGCGAGGCGGCGGATGCGGTCGGAGTCCCCGCCTACGACGGTGTTCTCCGGCGACGCGACGACCGCGACGGTCACCCCCCGCACGTCCTGTTCCGCCAGCAGTCGTTCGACCTCGGCGCGTCCCAGGGCGACCGAGGCCATCAGGCCCTGCCCGGCGGCCCGCAGGATCAGGCGGGAGCGGCGGCAGATGACCCGTACACCGTCCCGGACGCTCAGCGCTCCCGCGGCCACGGCGGCGGCGACCTCTCCCATGGAGTGGCCGATCACGGCCGCCGGTTCGACGCCGTGGGACCGCCACATCGCCGCCAGACCCAACTGGATGGCGAAGATCACCGGCTGCACCCGGTCGAATCCGGTCACCACCTCGGGGCGGCAAAGGGTCTGACGCAGAGAGAAGCCGGACTCCTCGGCCACGAGCGGTTCGAGTTCGTCGATGACCCGGGTGAACTCCGGGTCGTGGTCCAGTAGTTGCCGGCACATGCCCGCCCACTGCGAGCCGTGCCCCGAGAAGACCCACACCACGCCCTGCCCGGCGTCCGGCACCGCCCTGCCGGTCGCCCCCCCGGTGGAGGGCGCGGCTCCGGCCGCCAGTTCCTCCAGCCGTGTCACCAGCTCCGGCCGGTCGGCGGCGACCACAGCGGCTCGTTCCCGGGCGGGCGACCGACGCGCGGCCAGCGTGTGCGCCACGTCGCCCAGCGGAATCTGCGACCCCTCTCCCCTCAGCCACTGGGCCAGGCGGCCGGCCGCGGACCGCAGGGCCACGGGCGTGCCGGCGGACAGCGGGAACACGCGCGGCGCTTCGTCGTCCCGGGCCGCACCGGAATCGCCGGGCGGCACCGGACGGGCCGCGCGCCGGGCGCGGGGGAGCGCGGGGGGCTGCTCCAGCACGACATGGACGTTGGTGCCGCTGATACCGAAGGAGGACACCGCGGCCAGCCGGGTGCCTTCCCGTACCGGCCACTCGGTCGTGTCGGTGGGCACGAACAGCCGGGTACCGCTGGGGTCGATCTGCGGGTTCCAGCTGTTGAAGTGCAGGCTGGCCGGCACCATGCCGTGCCGCAGGGACGCGATGGCCTTCAGCAGACCCGCCACGCCCGACACCGGCTCGGTGTGGCCGATGTTCGTCTTCACCGAACCCAGCGCGCACCGGTCGCGGCCCTTGCCGTAGACCGCGGCCACCGCGGCGAACTCGATGGGGTCGCCCACCGCCGTGCCCGGACCGTGCGCCTCCACCATCCCGACGTCACCGGCCTCGACGCCCGCGCGCTCCAGCGCCAGACGGTAGAGATCGATCTGTGCGGGTTCCGAGGGCGCGCTCAGCCGCGTGCCCCGGCCGTTCTGGTTGACCGCCGTGCCACGCACCACGGCCAGTACCCGGTCCCCGGCCCGTACCGCGTCCGACAGGCGCTTGAGTACGACCACGCCGCAGCCCTCTCCGCGGACGTAGCCGTCGGCCTCGGCGTCGAAGGCGTGGCAGCGGCCGGTGGGGGAGAACACGCCCCACAGCGCGGGGGCGATGACCCCCTCGGGCCCCAGGGACAGCATGGCGGCTCCGGCCAGCGCCACGTCCGACTCGCCGGTCCGCAGGCTCTGACAGGCGGTGTGCACGGCGACCAGACCGGACGCGCACGCGCTCTCCATGACGACCTGAGGACCTCTCAGGTTCAAGATGAAGCCCACGCGGCCGGGACCGATGCTGTCGAAGCCGGTGTACATCGCGTAGGCGTTGACCTGTTCCAACGGCCGCTGCACGCGCAGCATGTAGTCCTTCTGATAGATCCCGAAGAACATGCCCGTCGGCGTGCCGGACAGTCGCTGGGCCGGAATTCCGGCGTGCTCGATGGCCTCCCAGGCCACTTCGGACAGCAACCGGTGCTCCGGATCCACCCAGGGCGCTTCCTGCGCGTTGATTCCGAAGAACTCCGGCTCGTAGGCGTAGACATCGTCGTCCAGGAAGCAGCCGTAGCGCAGCCGGTCCGCGACCTGGGCGGGGAGGCCGGCCAGTTCCGCCTGCTCCCACCGCTCACCGGGAACCTCCCGCATCGTCTCCCGGCGCGCCATCAACAAGCGCCACAGCGAGGTGAGAGAGCTGACCCCACCCGGGAACCGGCAGGCGGCTCCGACGACCGCGACCGGCTCGTCCTGGCCCGCTCCGGGCTCCTCGATGCCGGGTTGTGCATGCATGGGCGGTCCGTCCTTCACCACGAGGAAGCTGGGAGGCGGCCGACTTCCGGCACGCTCTCCGCCACGCGGTCAGATCGATCGTGCGTGGCACATGCCATTTCGGCATGCAACGGGCGTATGCGCAGGGCGTGGGGGCTTCGAGCGGTAGCGCGTTGGGGAATGCCAACGCCCCAACGCAACGGGTTCAGCCACTTGGTCGGGCTCTTAACGGATCAACGCGGTGAAGTTGTCACGCGCGGATTGACGGGCCGCTCGGTCTGGCAGTCCTGGTTGTCACGGCCCTCACCTTTGCGGGCCTGCGTCCCATTGCCCCCACCATGGCCGAGCAGGCGGGAGGGGGACACAGCAACAGTGATGTCGAGACCGAGAAGGGCAGCGACGAAGGATGTGAGCGTGACCCCGGCAGCGGCACCGCCGATCCGACCTCCGAGCCCACCGCGCCGACGAAGGACACTCGCCCCAGCGGGGAGCCCGGGGACGAAGACGGCCACAACCATTGAGCCCGGCGCACAGGTGGCCGCTTCTGTTCACGCGGCTCGCCTGCGGTCCGGACGGTCGACGCTGCGTCCGGCATACGGGTTCCCTCCGGAATACCCTGAGATATGACCACCCATCCATCCATCCATCCAACCGGCCTTGACCTTGCCCCAGAGGGAAGGTTCTAGAGTCGTCGCGTAGGCGCCAAGCGGGAAGGAGGTCACCTCATGGTGTTCGTCGAAGGCGAGGTGTACCGGTGCCCGGACCCCGACTGTGGCTGTGAGATCACCGTGACAAAGGGTGCGGCTCCAGGCCACGGCGGGGACGAAGCCCCCACGTGCTGTTGCGGGCTCCCTATGGAGAAGGTCGGCTGAGCCGCCGGCTCGACCGGGTCTCTCTTCCGCAGCTCCCGTGATCGGCGTCCGATGGGCCGACAGGACGCCGATCAGGATGCCGGTATGAGACAGCACGTGTGGCGCGCAGCCCGGCCTGGGGCCTGCTGTCCTCCGACGTCGGCGTCCGCCATGCCGGAGGTCCGCCACGGGGTCACGGCTGCGGCTCCGTCGCATGCCGACGCAGCCGAGTGTGAGGACTGCGTTCACGTCGGCCATGACGAGGGTGGTGTCGGCGGGCATGCCGAGCACGCCGATGCCACATGTGCTGCCAGCGGTACGACGATGACCACGATGGTCGAAGACACGCTGGACACGTACCCGGCGGATCACTGAGCCGGCGAGTGCCACGCGATCAGCGTGAAGGGCGCAATCCGGCCAGAGTGACCGCGACAAGACGGCGGACCGCGTCTTCGGATGGCAGAGTGCTGGCTGCGCTGAGGGCGTGGAGGCAGTAGCTTGCGAGCTCGTCGGGCGCGGCATCGTCCCGGACGTCGCCGGTTGCAGCTGCCTCGGTCAGCAGGTCGCGGAACAGGTTAATGAGCTGCTGCTGCGCGTGGGCGACGTGTTCGCCGCGGTGCAGGAGTGCCGCGAGCTCTTCGGTGCCATGGCGGCCCCGGTAGCGGGAGATGAGCGCGTAGCGCTCGAGTACGGCTTCGAGCCGCTCGCCGGGGTCGCCGGGTCGGTCCCGGAGCTCGGCGAGATGTTCGAGGTGGCTGGTGACGTGACGTTCGTGGTGGGCGGCCAGGATTGATTCGACGTCTGGGAAGTACTTGTACAGCGTCGCCCGCCCGATCCCGGCTTTCTCGGCGATCTGCGTCATCGTCACCGACATCAGGCCGTGCTCGGTCGCCAGCCCCCAGGTCGTTTCCAGGATCGCTTCGCGGACCGCATGGCGATGGGCCTCGATCGTCTCGTTCCACAGCTTCGGCACCCGTGCAGTATACGTGACGACGGAAGCGTGACACTTTGATTCTCAGTAGACAGAGTGTCTCGTAAACTGTCATTGTTCAGAGCACCTCGCCGACACACGCACTGGAGGAATCTCATGGCTGGCTCTGACCGTGGATCGCCTCGTAGCGCACCGCCCAAGGCGCCACGCTGGGTGAAGGTGTCCGCAATCATCGTCGGCGTTCTGATCCTGCTGGCCGTGATCGTGAAACTCACCGGCCTCGGCGGCGAGCACGGCCCAGGCCGGCACATGGGTGCCAACGGCGCACTTCCGGCCGGCGTCACCCAGGTCCAGAGCCTGTCCGGCAGCAACCTGGACGACTACGCGTCGGCGGGAGTCAGGTACTGATGATCATGCCGCCCCGCCTCCGCAAGGTCGCGCTCACCGCTCACGTCGCCACCTCCGTCGGCTGGCTCGGTGCGGTCTGCGCCTACCTCGCTCTCGACGTCACGGTGGTGACCAGCCAGGACGTTCAGACGGTGCGCGGCGCGTATGCCGCGATGGAGGTGACGGTCTGGTCTGTCATCGTTCCGCTGGCCCTCGCGTCGGTGCTCATCGGGATCGTCAATGCGCTGGGCACTCCGTGGGGTCTGTTCCGGCACCACTGGGTCCTGGCGAAACTCCTGCTCACCGTCTTCGCCGCCACCGTCTTGCTGATAGAGGCGCGGAGCGTGAGCCGCTTGGCGCAGGCGGCGGCGTCCGGTGCCGATCCCCGCGAGTTGCCCGGCACCCTGCTCCACTCCATCGGCGGCCTGGTGGTACTTCTCATCATCCTGATCCTCTCGGTGTTCAAGCCACGGGGCGTGACCCGGTACGGGTGGCGCAAGCAGGATGAACAGCGGGGGAGCGAGCCCTCCCGACGTACGGTGGCCGCGGGGTAAAGGCGGTGGCTCCTGCGGCGATTCGGTTGGTGGGATGGATGGAGGTTCGAGACGCCCAGGCCCGGGGTGCGCAGGAGGGCCGCCGCGCCGATGAGTTCCAGCACGGTCTCGCTCGCAGCCCATCCGACCTCGGGTGCCCGGACGATCGCGAAGACGGCGAGCGCCAGGCCGGCGGCCAGGTCGCGCCGCATCTTCTGGAGCGAGAGGTCAGCCTCGGCACCGCCCAACCACAACCGGCGGTGGCTTGGGGGATCGGCTTGGCGGGGACTGGACACTGAGATCCATCCGGCATTAAGTTAGGTAAGCCTTACTTAACCTGGAAGGGTGGCTCGGATGGATGCGGACGCGTGCGCGGCCCGACCGACCAATGGCGAGCGAGTCCGTACCGTGGTGGCCGCCGCGGGATCGCTCATGGTGGTCACGGACAGACACTCCGGCGAGTTGGCCGGCCTGCACACCCTGGATGACAGGGGACGGCTGCTGCTGCGGGTGCCGGACGACGGTGTGTTGGCCGCCGAGGTCGCCCTCGCGCCGCGCGGGATCGTGGCCGCCGTGCTGAAGTTCACCGACATCGCACCCACCGCGGTACGCGACCGAGTGCGCGCCCGCGTGACGCTCACCGGCTGGTTCGCTCCGGTCGATGGGAACTCCCAGGAGCCCGGCGTCCAACTGCGTCTGGACTTCGCACACGCCGAACTTGAAACGGCGGCAGGAACGGTAACCGTCGGCCTCGACGAACTCACCCTGGCCCGCGCCGATCCCCTGGCCGTGTACGAGGCCGACATGCTCACCCACCTTGTCGACGGCCACAGCGACGTCGTGGCTCTGCTCACTCGACTCGTCGACCCCCGGCTCGTGCAGGGAGTACGGCGCGTCCTCCCGGTGTCACTGGACCGGTACGGGATGACGCTGCGGCTCGAACACGCCAACGCGCACCACGACGTGCGGCTGTCCTTCCCCGCTCCACTGAGTGATGCCGCAGAGGCCGGCGGCCGGATCCAGGCACTGCTCGCGGCCGCACGCGCCTGCTGCCGTCGGCACGGGTCGCCGAGCCGACCGTGATCACCTCGCAGCCTGGAGAGCCGCCCGGGGCGACGACATTTTCCCCTGTCCGCCCGCTGAGTCACACGAAACTGCCTGGTTGATATGTCGTGGGTCAGCGGTCCAAGACGGGCCGCTGACCAACTCACCTAGAGGTGCTACGACAGCGTCGCCCCGGGACCGAGCAAGCGGGTCCCGGGCGGATTCATTGACGGCACGGCTCCCAACTGGCTGCTCATGCCCGGTTCGTCACCTGGTCGAGGTGACTCAACCGGACCGGGAAAGCCTCCGCCATACGGCGCCAGCCGTGGCCGCCGAAGTGGACCGAGCACCACGAACCGTCGACGAAGCCGATCTCGTGGACGCCGCCCGCCACGTCGCTGCGGTCCCGGATCCAGGTCACGTTACGAAGATCCGTGGCCCACCCCACCTCGGCCGGGCCGGGTACGCCGGTGAAGGAGCGCGCCTGGGACACGTACACGAGCTGCAGGCGGCGGTCGGTGACCTGCAGCATCACGGCCCTGTTGTTCTTGGTCCGGGGCACCAGGGCGCGGGCCAGGTGGCCGGCCATGCTGTTCCAGCCGCCGTGGAACGGCTTGCCCGGCTTCTTCGCCTCACGCTCCGTGAACGCTTCGACGAGCCTCTCGACCGGGTTCCAAGTGGCGGTGGTGAGTCTCGCGACCCAGTACACAGGGAGCATCAACCAGCTCCCGAGCGTGCGGCGCTCGGATCGCAGAGCGCGCGGGCGGCGGAAATAGCCGGGCAACGGCGCCCGTTCGGCCAATGCGACCCCGTGATCAGCGCGCAGCACCTCACCCGCCGGTACCAACGCCCTTGCCCGCTCGGCCGTGTCCCGGCCGCGCTCCGTCCTGCTCACCCGAAATCATCCCTCACTGTCCTGGCCGCCCCCGAGGGAGTCACGTCCGTACGCTTATCGAGACGCTGACCACGCCACCCTGTAGCCGCGTACTGGGCCAGATCGTAGGGGGCGCGCTTACCTTGATCATTTCCGCGAATGTAACGCATGAGGCCGCCCTCGTGATTGCCGCCCTCGCCCGCGAAGCGGCGTCTCCCGGTCCTGGCTCTACAGCCAGCCGTACCTGAGAGCCGAGGTCGAACGCCTGCGGGCCCGGCGGGGACGAAGCACCCTCAAAAGTCGCCGCCGCGTGGATCGGGTGATCCGCGCGGCGGCGATGACCGGTTGCCCCGGGGCCATGGCGGGGCGCCGGTGGTCCAGTTGGCCGAACGTAGCTCCAGCGTGCGGCACTCCAGCTGCGCAAGTCCCTGACGAGGCCGGGCCGGCGGGTTAGGTCAGGGGCGGGTGGTGAGGTATCCGCCCATCGAGGTGAAGTAGTCGGTCGCGGGCAGCTCCTCGCCGTCCTCCGTGCGCACGCGCGTGATGGCGAGGCCGTGGTTGCGGCCGGTGCGGGCGTCGGCTCCGGCGACGATCACCACGCCGTCGCCCTCGCGGTAGAAGATGCGGCCAGGGGTGCCGCCGTAGCGGCCTTCGGACACGACCGCCGACACGACCTCGAGGCGCTTGCCCTTGTGGTACGTGAACGCGCTCGGGTACGGGGCGGACTGGGCGCGTACGAGGCGCTCGAGGTCCTCGGCCGGCCAGCTCCAGTCCATGCGAATGTCCTCGGCGGACCGCTTGTGGAAGAAGGTCGCCTGCGACCGGTCCTGCTTGGTGAATTCGGTCTCGCCGGCCGCGATGCGGCCGAGTGCGCCGACCGTGACCGGGGCGATGAGGTCGACGGTCTTGTGGAACAGGTCGGTGGCCGTGTCGGTCGGTTCGACCGCCACCGCGCGCTGCACCACGATGTCGCCGGCGTCGAGTTCGCCGTCCATCATGTGCGCGGTGACGCCCACTTCGCGCTCGCCGTTGATCAGGGCCCAGATCAACGGGGAGAAGCCCGCGTACTTGGGCAGCAGCGAGTCGTGCACGTTCAGCGTGCCGTGGCGGGGGAGGTCGAAGATGCGCGGCGGAATCCAGGTCCGCCAGTTGTTCGCCACGATGATGTCCGGGGCGGCCTCCTTGAGGGCCAGGAACAGCTCCTCGTCGTCCGGCCGGTTGCGTATCAGCACGGGTACGCCGTGTTCCTCGGCGAGGTCGGCGACCGAGTCGCTCCAGATCTTCTCGTACGCGTGCTCGCTCTTGGGGTGCGTCACCACCATCACCACGTCGTGCTCGGAGTCCAGGAGAGCTTGCAGGGTGCGGTGCCCCCAGGTCTGATAACCGAACATGACGACCCGCATGGGGTTCCTCCTCAGAGCAGTAATGGACGAGGGTAAGTAAAGCAAGGCTTACCTAAGGATGCAACGAGGCGTGATTTTGGGCTGTGTTTGCCTCCATGACCCGCTGCTTGTCCGATTTGCCCCGTCGACAGGTTGGCCAGATCAGGTTAGCTTTACCTAAGTTCCGCTCGGCCCGCCGCTCAGTCGGCGTGCCCTGTTCTTGTTTACCCAACGCCTGACAAGCGGCTGCCCCGCACGATGGGAGTGACATGTCACAGGCTCTTCCTGACGACGCACCACCGATCCACGACCTCATAGGAATCGGCTTCGGGCCGTCCAATGTGGCCATGGCGATAGCGCTCAGCGAGCACAACGCACGCGTCGGCAGGCAGGAGGCGGTCACTGCTCACTTCTTCGAGCGGCAGCCGGCCTTCGGCTGGCACCGCGGCATGCTCATCGACGACGCGACCATGCAGGTCTCCTTCCTCAAGGACCTGGTGACGCTGCGAAACCCGTCGAGTGAGTACAGCTTCCTGTGCTACCTCCAGAGCAAGGGGCGGCTGGTCGACTTCGTCAACGGCAAGAGCCTCTTCCCGCTGCGGGTGGAGTTCCACGACTACTTCGAGTGGGCCGCGGCCCAGGTCGACGACATGGTGTCCTACGGGCACGAGGTCATCGCCGTGCGGCCCGTCGTGCGCGACGGAGTGGTGGAGTACGTCGATGTGACGGCCCGTTCGGGGTCGGAGGTGGTGGTCCACCGGGCCCGCAATCTCGTGATCGGCACGGGGCTGCGGCCGCAGATGCCGGAGGGCGTCGACCGTACCGACCGGATCTGGCACAACTCCGACCTGCTGGCAAAGGTGGATGGCCTGGACGACGCCCAGCCGTCCCGCTTCATCGTGGTCGGCGCCGGCCAGAGCGCCGCCGAGAATGTGGCCTTCCTGCACCGCCGCTTCCCCGAGGCCGAGGTGTGCGCCGTCTTCGCCCGCTACGGTTACAGCCCCGCCGACGACAGCAGCTTCGCCAACCGGATCTTCGACCCCACAGCGGTCGACGATTACTTCACGGCCCCTGACGAGATCAAGCGCAAGCTGATGAACTACCACGGCAACACCAACTACGCCGTGGTGGACATCGACCTGATCGACGACCTGTACCGCCAGGCGTACCAGGAGAAGGTCCTGGGCACCGAGCGCCTGCGGTTCCTCAACGTGTCCCGCATCACGGACGTCGTCGAGACCCCGGACAAGGTACGTACGACGGTCGAGTCGCTGGTCACCGGCGAGAAGACTCCCCTGGACGCCGATGTGGTGGTCTACGCCACCGGTTACCGGTCCGCCGACGCCCTCGGGCTCCTCGGCGAGATCGGCGAGCAGTGCCACCGTGACGACCAGGGGCGTGTCCGCGTCGAGCGTGACTACCGCGTCGCCACCGACCCCGAACTGCGCTGCGGTATCTACCTCCAGGGCGGCACCGAGCACACGCACGGCATCACGTCGTCCCTGCTGTCGAACACCGCGATCAGGGTCGGCGAGATTCTCGAGTCGATCGTGGACCGGAGCCAGGAGCCCACCGCAGGCCCGCTCCGCAACGCCGCCGACGAGGTCAGCACGCCCCTCTAGAGACACCGTCTCTCCCAGCCTCCCCCACACCAACACGCCCTCTCCCGTGGCCGTCTCCCGCCGGGTGGGCGTGGCACTCGCACCGTGAAAACCCCGTGAAAGGAAGCACCGTGTCCACTGGTACACGCCCCGCGCTGACGAGGATCGTCAGAAACGTCCCCCGCGTGGCAGTCGCCGCTGTCGCCGCGCTCGCCCTGACCGCCTGTGGGGGCGGGGCCGACAAGCCGGAGTCCAAGTCGTCCGGCAAGGCGGACGCGAAGTCCGCTGCTTTCCCCGTCACGGTCGAGCACAAGTACGGCAGTACGTCGATCGAGACGGAGCCGAAGAAGGTCGTCACCCTCGGTCTGTCGGACCAGGACGCCGTCCTGGCGCTCGGTGTGAAGCCGGTCGGTTCGGTGGACTGGTTCAAGGAGAAGCCGTACGGCAAGTGGCCGTGGGCCAAGAAGCTGTGGGGTTCCACGAAGCCGCAGATCGTCGGTGAGCGCGACGAGTACAACATGGAGAAGATCGCGGCCCTCAAGCCGGACCTGATCGTCGCTCAGTACTCGGGCATGAAGAAGGAGCAGTACGAAACGCTCTCCAAGATCGCCAAGGTGGTCGCCCAGCCCAAGGGCCACGAGGACTACCAGGCGCCGTGGCAGGTCATGACCAAGCAGATCGGCAAGGCGCTGGGCAAGGACGCCGAGACCGAGAAGCTGATCGCCGGCATCGACACGCGCTTCAAGGCCGTCCGCGACAAGCACCCGGAGTGGAAGGGCAAGACGGTCACCGTCGGCGAGCCCTACGAGCCGGGCAAGTTCTCCGCGTTCTCGCCCAAGGACCCGAAGGTCATCTTCCTGAGCGAGATGGGCTTCACCACCTCCGAGGCGTACCGCAAGGCGCTCGGCAAGGAGAACATCGCCGACCTCAGCTCGGAGCGCCTCGACGTCATGGAGGCCGACCGCACGGTCTGGCTGGGCACCCCGGAGACCGAGAAGGCCATGAAGGCCGACCCGCTCTACAAGAAGACCAAGGTCCACAAGGAGAAGCGGGACCTGTTCCTGCCGTACGACAGCCCGGACATCGGCGCCGCGCTGTCCTTCAACACCGTGCTGAGCATCCCGTACGCCGTCGACCAGGTCGTGCCGATGCTTGAGGCCATCAAGTAGCTCCCCACTGTCGCGCCTGCCCGGTAACCGTCCCCACCGGGCAGGCGTGGCGCGCGCACGCGATCCCGTACGCCATCGACGACTTTTCAATGACGCACCACCAGGGAAAGGCCCCTTCGACGATGTTTGACGCCGAGTCGGACCGGACATCCGCTGCCGGGATACCCGTCACCGGTGGGCAATCCGGCATCTGGCTTGCCCAGCAGATCGAGCCGGACAGCTCGGCCTACAACGTCTCCTTCCTCCTGGACCTGCGCGGCGACGTCGACCTTTCCCGCCTGACCGCCTCCGTGCGGCAGGCGGTCGAAGAGGCCCAGTGCCTGCACGTGCGGGTGAGCCCCGAGGGCGCGGAGCCGCGCCAGATACCCACGCGGTTCGCCGTCGACGTTCCCACCGTCGACCTGCGGAACGAGCCGGACCCCGAAGGCGCTGCCGCGCGGTGGACCGAAGCCGAGCGTGACCGGCCCGCCGACCTCCAGCACGGTCCGCTGTTCGCCCACGCCCTGCTGCGGCTCGCCGACGACCGCGTCCTCTGGTACCAGCGGTACCACCACATCGTCAACGACGGCACAGGCATCGCGCTGATCACCCACCGGGCCGGTGAGCTCTACACCTCCGGCGCGGAGGCCGGTGACACCGACTGGGCGCTGTCCCGGCTGGTCGACGCCGACCGGACCTACCGGGAGTCGGAGCAGTACCGGGCGGATCGCGCGTACTGGCTCAACCGGCTTGCCGACCGGCCGGAGCCCGTACGCCTCGTCGAGCGCGCGTCGGCGCCGATGACGCGGCGGATCCGCCGCACGGCGGAGCTGTCATCGCAGGACACCACCCGGCTGCGGGGCGCGGCTGCGGGCACCGGCGTCCGCCTTTCCCGTCTGCTGGTCGCCGCCGTGGCCGCCTACCTGCACCGGGTCACCGGCGAGCAGGACCTGGTGCTCGGCCTGCCGGTGACGACCCGGCAGGACGCCGAGTCGAGGGATGTCCCCGGCATGGTGTCCAACGTCCTGCCGCTGCGTGTGGCAGTACGCGGGAGTATGACCGGTTCTGAGCTCGTGGAGGCGGTGCGCTGCGCGGTCGCCGAGACGGTGCAGCACGGCCGATACCGCGCCGAGGACCTGGCGAGGGACCTCGGGCTGGTCGACGGCGTACCGGAACTAGTCGGCCCCACCGTCAACATCCTGCCCGGCGGCGAAGGGATGCGCTTCGGCGACCACGAGGCCGACCTCAGGCCCGGTTGGCTCGGCCCGGTCAGCGATCTGGCGGTCACCGTCGACGAGTCCCGCGCGGGCAAGAACATCCGTATCCACTTCGACGCGGACGCGGCGGTGTGCGACCAGCGGACGCTGAACGACCACGAGCGCCGTTTCCTCATGCTGCTGGACGCCCTCGTCGAGGGGATGGACCACCCCATCGGGCACATCGAGCTGACCTCCGGCGCGGAGCGGGCGCAGCTGCTCGACGTGTTCGGAGCCGCGCCGTGCGACGTCCCCGAACTGTCCTGGCCCGCCGCTTTCGAGCGGCAGGTGCGCCGCGCGCCGGACGCCGTCGCGCTCGTGTGCGAGGACCAGGAGCTGTCGTACGCCGAGCTCAACGCCGCAGCGAACCGGCTGGCCCGCCTGCTGATCGCGCGCGGTGTGCGCGACGAGGACGTCGTCGCCGTCGCCGTGCCGCGCTCGCCCGAACTGGTGGTCTCCCTGCTGGCGGTGATGAAGGCCGGGGCGGCGTATCTGCCGCTGGACGCCGATCACCCCCAGGACCGGATCGCCTACATGCTGTCCGACGCCGGCGCGCGGACCGTCGTCACCACGCGAGAGCTGGCCGGTGCACTGCCGACCGCGCCCGGCGTCGGCCACCTCCTGCTCGACGACCCGTCCGTGGCCGCCGAGTCCACCGCGCTGGACGGTTCGGACCTCGGCCTGCCGATCGCCCTGGACCAGGCCGCGTACGTCATCTACACCTCGGGCTCCACCGGCCGCCCCAAGGGCGTCGTCGTTTCGCACGACGGTGTCGGCAGCCTGATAGCCACAGCAACCGAACGGATCGGCATCGACGCGGACAGCCGCGTCGTGCAGTTCGCCTCGGTCGGCTTCGATGTGACGGTCTGGGACCTGATCATGTCGCTGTGCGTCGGCGGCCGGATCATCGTCGTCCCCACCGAGCGCCGGGTCGCCGGGCCCGCCCTGACCGACTACATAGCGGAGCACCGGGCCACGCACATGATCCTGCCGCCGTCGCTGGTGTCGGCGCTGCCGCAGGAGTGTGAGCTGCCGGACGGGGCGGTCCTCGTGGTGGGCACCGAGTCGGTGCCGAGCGAGCTGATCGCCCGCTGGGGCGGGCGGCTGCGCGTCGTCGTCGCCTACGGACTGACCGAGGCCACGGTCAACTCCACGCTGTGGCTCGCCGAGCCGGACTGGCAGGGGCCCGCGCCGATCGGCGTACCCGACCCCAACACCCGGGCGTACGTGCTCGATTCGGCGCTGCGTCCCGTCCCGGTGGGAGTCGAGGGTGAGCTGTACGTCGGTGGACGCGGCCTGGCCCGCGGCTACCTCGGCAGGCACGGTCTGACCTCGGAGCGGTTCGTCGCCGACCCGTTCGGGCCGTCGGGTGCGCGGATGTACCGCACCGGCGACCGGGTGCGCTGGAGCGCCGAAGGCAACCTGGAGTTCCTCGGCCGCGCGGACGGCCAGCTCAAGATCCGCGGTCACCGGATCGAACCGGGCGAGATCGAGAGCGCGTTCATGGCGTGCCCGGGCATCGCCCAGGCAGCCGTCCTCGTACGGGAGGACCACCGGGGTGTGAAGCGTCTCGTCGCCTATCTGGTGGGTGGCGGGCGCGCGGATGCCGACGCTTCCGTTGCGGCGGCGCGGGTACAGGTGGCGGAGGCGCTGCCGGACTACATGGTGCCGTCGGCACTCGTCGTACTGGACGGGCCTCTTCCGCTGACGCCCAACGGAAAGCTCGACACCCGGGCGCTGCCCGAGCCGCAGTGGACGGCGATGACCGGTGACGCCGAGCCGACGACGCCGGCCGAGGCGGCTCTGGCCGAGCTGTTCGCCGAGCTGCTCGACCTTCCGTCGGTGGGCGTCCACGACAGCTTCTTCGAACTCGGCGGCGACAGCATCGTCGCCATCCAGCTGGTCACCCGCGCCCGTGCGGAGGGACTGGCGATCAGCCCGCGTGACGTGTTCCGGCACCGTACGGTGGCGGCGCTCGCGCGCGTCACTGACGGTGCGGACGCGCCGTCGGGTGAATCCGGTGCAGCAGTCGCGCCGTTCTCACTGGTTCCGCTGACCGACGCCGAGCGTGCCGAGTTCGATGCCGCCGTTCCGGATCTCCTCGATGTCGTACCGGCCACTCCGCTGCAGGAGGGCTTCTTCTTCCACGCCGCTGTCGACGAGGGCGGGTCGGACGGCTATGCCGTCCAGGACACCCTCGAACTCGCCGGTGACGTGGACGCCGAGGCACTGCGTGCGGCCACGCAGCGGCTGCTCGACCGCCATCCGCTGCTGCGCGCCGCCTTCCGCCAGCGCCCGGACGACGGTCAGATCGTGCAGCTCATCGGGGAGCGGGTGGAGCTGCCCTGGCGCTTCGACGATCTGTCGGGACGAGATGCGGCGGAGCAGTCCACGGCCGCCGACGAGATCACGGCGCAGGAGCGGGCCGAGGGGTTCGACCTCGGAGTACCGCCGCTGATGCGGGCCGCCCTGATCCGGCTCGGCGAGCAGCGGTCGCTGCTGGTGCTGACCATGCATCACATCGTCGTGGACGGCTGGTCCGTCTCGCTCATCATGCGCGAGCTGCTGGACGGCTACTGCCCCGGCGCGGCCGCCGAACTTTCGGTGCCGGCCGAGTCCGTCGCGACCTACAGGTCGTACGCCGGGTGGCTCGCCGGCCGCGACCGGGAGCCGGCGCTGAGCGCGTGGCGCGAGGCGATGGCGGGGCTCGACGCTCCGGCCAGGCTGCCCGTACGCGCGGGGGAGCCGAGTCCTTCCGAGACAGGTTCCGAGACGGGCAAGGTCATCCTTGAGCTGTCCGCGCACGACACGACGGCGCTCACGGCGCGGGCCCGGCAGCTCGGGCTGACCCTGAGCACCGTCGTGCAGGGCGGGTTCGGCCTGGTGCTCGGTGATGTGACCGGCTCCCACGACATGGTCTTCGGGAGCACCGTCTCCGGCAGGCAAGCGGCCGTCGAGGGCGTCGAAGCACTGGTCGGTCTGTTGATCAACACTGTGCCCGCCCGGCTGCGGTGGCGTCCGGAGCAGCCGCTCGCCGAGGTCCTGGCGGGCTTCCAGGACGATCAGGCCGACCTGCTGGACCACCAGCACCTCGGACTCGCCGACATCCAGCGTGCCGTCGGCCGCGGCGAACTGTTCGACGCGCTGGTCGTGGTGGAGAACCTGCCCGACGCGGGCGAGCCGACCGATCCGGCAGGGCAGGTCCGTATCGTCGGATCGCACATCCGCGACGCGGTGCACTACCCGCTGTCGCTCACCGTGCTCCCCGGCGAGCGACTTGAGCTGCGGCTGGAACACGATCTCTCTCGGCTGGACGCCGCTTCCGCCGAGCGGTTCGCCGCCCGCCTGCGGGCGCTGTTCGACCAGGTGATCGCCGACCCCCGGCTCCCGGTCGCCCAGCTGGCCACGCGGACGGCCGACGAGCGGCGGAGCACGCTCGACCGCCTCACGGGGCCGGATCACGCTCTGCCCGTCGGCACGGTGCACGGTGCGTTCGCCGAGCAGGTACGCCGTACCCCTGACGCGACCGCTCTGATCCAGGACGGCGAGCGGACGACGTACGCCGAGCTGGACGAGCGGGCCGAGGCCCTGGCGCAGCGGCTGCTGGCCCAGGGCGTGGGGCCCGAGTCCATCGTGGCCGTGGCTGTGCCCCGGTCCGCCGAGACGCTCGTCGCCCTGCTCGGTGTGCTCAAGGCGGGCGCGGCCTACCTGCCGGTCGACGTCGACTACCCGGCCGACCGCGTTCGTTACATGCTCGCGGACTCCGGGGCACGAACGGTCGTCGCCACCGAGGATTCCTGGACGCGTCTTCCTGAACTGACGGACGTGACAAGGGTTTTCGTCGGCACCGACGCGGTTGTGCCCGCTCCGGACGCGACCGTACCTGTCCATCCGGACAGCGCCGCGTACCTGATGTACACCTCGGGCTCGACCGGCCGGCCCAAGGGTGTTGTAGTGACGCACCGAGCGGTCGTCGGTCAGCTGGCCTGGACGGCCGAGCAGTTCGGGTTCGGCCCCGGCGAGCGGGTGCTGCACCAGTACTCGACCAGCTTCGACCCGTCGGTGCAGGAAATCTTCGCCCCGCTGCTGACCGGTGGGACCGTCGTGATCGCCAGGCCGGACGGCCACCGCGATCCGGCGTATCTCGCCGAGCTGATCCGCGACGAGCGGGTCACCAACGTCGATCTGGTGCCTTCGCTGTACGGCGCGCTCCTCGCCGAGGAGGACGCCGGCCAGTGGTGGACGAGTCTGCGCAGGGCGTTCAGCGGGGGAGAGGCACTGCCCGTTCCGCTGGCGCGCCGCTGGCGGGAGCGCACCGGCGTGCCGCTCTTCAACGTCTACGGGCCGACCGAGGCCGTCATCCAGGTCACCAGCTGGGAAGCGGGCTCCGAACCGGCTGAAGCCGGCACCGTACCCATCGGGCGTCCGGTGTGGAACACCCGGCTCTACGTGCTCGACCGGTACCTCCGCCCCGTTGCCGAGGGCGAGTCCGGCGAGCTCTACATCGCGGGCGCGCAGTTGGCCCGCGGTTACCACGGACGCACCGCGCTGAGCGCGGAGCGGTTCGTCGCCGATCCGTACGGCGGGCCCGGAGAGCGGATGTACCGCACCGGAGACATGGTCCAGTTCAGTGGAGACGGTGTGCTCACCTACCTCGGGCGCACCGACCACCAAGTCAAGATCAGGGGAAACCGGGTGGAACTCGGTGAAATCGAAGCGCGGCTGCGCGATGAGCCGGCCGTCGGCGATGTGGTCGTCGTGGCCCGCGACGACGACCGTGGAGTCAAGCAACTGGTGGCCTACCTGGTCGCCGCTGCCGGAGCGGCCCTGGATGTCGCGGCCGTACGGAGCGCGTTGAGCGGTTCGCTTCCCGCGCCCATGGTGCCCAGCCACTTCGTGGAGCTTGACGCGCTGCCGTTGACGCCGGGCGGGAAGATCGACCACAAGGCGCTGCCCGCCCCGGAGATCCGGAGCAGGCGGCAGGGACGCACAGCGCGCGAGGGCCGCGAGCGGCAGCTCTGCGCGATCTTCGCCGACGTGCTCGGGATCGACGAGGTCGACGCGGACGAGGACTTCTTCGTACTCGGAGGAGACAGCATCCTGTCCATGTCGGTCTCCAGCCGCGCCCGCAAGGCCGGTCTGTCGATCAGCCCGCGTGACGTGTTCGAGCACCGCACGCCGACCGCGCTGGCGGCCACCGTCGTCGGAACGGAGGAGTCCGGGGACGCCGCACCTGCGGTCGTCGCCGACTCCGACGGCGTGGGCGACGTACCGCTGCTGCCCATCGTCCACCAGCTCCGCGAGGACGGCGGAACGGTCAGCCGCTTCAACCTGTCCATGCTGCTCCAGGCGCCCGCCGCCGCGGACGCCGTCGCGCTGGCGCGGGTCCTGCAAGCGGTCGTGGACCACCACGACGGTCTGCGGCTCACGCTCTCCCGGATGGACCTCGGCCCGGCGATTCCCGCGCTGTGGTCGGCTCAGACGCTTGCCGTGGGTTCGGTGGACGCGACCGGGCTGCTGCGGCGCGTCGATGTACGCGACCTCGACGACGCAGGACTCCGTACGGTGATCGCCGAGGAGTCCGACGGTGCGGCTTCCCGACTCGATCCTGACAGCGGCGTCATGCTGCAGGCGGTCTGGTTCGACGCGGGCGGCGAACGACCGGGCCGACTGCTGCTCGTCGTACACCACCTGGCGATCGACGGCGTGTCCTGGCGCGTGCTGCTCGGCGACCTCGCCGCCGCGTGGGACGCCGTCGCGCAGGGTGAGCGGCCTGTGCTGGAGCCGGTGCCCACGTCGCTGCGGCGGTTCGCACGGGACGTCGCCGAGCAGGCGACCTCACCGCAGCGGCAGGCCGAACTGCCGTACTGGGCAAAGACCCTGGCGCCCGGAGCGGAACTGGTCGCCGGTGCCACACGTGCTGGAACGGCCGGTTCGGCGCGGGAACACGTTGTGTCGCTTTCCGCCGAGCACACGCAGGCGCTGCTGACGTCCGTGCCTGCCACGGCCGGAGCCGATGTCACCGAGGTGCTGCTCACCGCGCTGCGGATCGCCGTGTCGCGCTGGCGCGGCGAGCGGGACGCCGCCGCGCTCGACGGCGACCTGCTGGTGGATCTCGAACGGCACGGACGCGACGGGACCGACATGGACCTGTCGCGCACCGTGGGCTGGTTCACGAGCCTGCATCCCGTACGGCTCCCCGCCGCCGACGGCGCACTCGACGTACTCAAGCTCGTCAAGGAGTCCGTGCGGTCGGCGCCGGACTCCGGCGCGGGCTACGGCATGCTGCGCTACCTCAACCCGCAGCTCGCCCCCGTCTTCGCCCAGCTGTCCAGCGCCCAGGTGCTGTTCAACTACTTCGGCCGTCTCCCCGCCGAGCAGACGCACGACTGGGCGCCCGCCGTCGAGGCCGACGCCCTGTCGGTGGAACCCGACGCCGACCTGGCCATGCCGTACCCGCTCCAGGTCAACGCGGTGTGCGCCGACACCCCGCACGGCCCCCAGCTGCGCGCCACCTGGACCTGGCCGGCGGGCGACACGCTGACCGAGGAGGACGTACAGGCGCTCGGCCGTGAGTGGGCGGCCGCATTGCGCGAACTCGTCGCGCAGGCTACGCGGTCCGGCCCGCAGGGGCGGGCTCTCACGCCGTCCGACGTGCCGCTGGTCCAGCTCGATCAGGCCGACATCGACCTGATCGAGCGCGTCAGCCCGGTGCCCGTCGCCGACATCTGGCCGCTTTCCCCGCTCCAGGAAGGCATCCACTTCCACGCCAGCTACGACACGTCCGCGCTGGACGTCTACACCGCGCAGGACAACTTCGACTTCGACCACCGGCTCGACGCCGATCGGCTCCGTGCGGCCTGCGCGACGCTGCTGCGCAGGCACCCGAGCCTGTGCGCCGGCATCACCAGTGACGGCTTGCCCGCGCCCGTACAGTTCGTCTGTTCCGCGGCCGAGCTGCCGGTGCCGCTGACCGAGGTCGATCTGACCGGCCTGGGCGAGCAGCAGCGTCAGGCACGCCTCGACGAGATCGCCGAGGCAGGCCGTCGGGAGCGGTTCGACCTGGCCGCGCCCCCGCTGTTCCGGCTCAAGCTGATCCGGCTCACCGAGAACACCGACCGTCTGATGCTCAGCCACCACCTGGTGGCCTGGGACGGCTGGTCGCAGTCCGTGTTCCTCGACGAACTGCTCGCTCTCTACGCCGCGGCGGGCGACGACACCGCGCTGTCCGTACCCGGCAGCTACCGCGACTACCTGAGCTGGCTCGCCGAGCAGGACTTCGACACGGCCCGTGAGACGTGGCGCCACGCTCTGGCGGGACTCGACGAGCCCACGCTCGTGGCGCGGAACGGAGGGGGCGAGCCGACGATTCCTCGGCGCCGTACCTTCGAACTTTCCCCGGAAGTCAGTGACCGACTGCGGGCATCGGCCCGCGAGCACGGACTGACGATCAACGCGGTGCTGTCCGCCGCGTGGGCGCTCGTACTGTCCGCGACGGTGGGCCGCCACGATGTGGTGTTCGGCGCCACGGTCGCCGGACGGCCGGCGGACGTCGCCGGAGTCGACACGGCGATCGGCATGTTCCTCAACACCGTGCCCCTGCGCGTCACGCTCGACCCCGAGGAGCCGGTCGCGGACCTGCTGCGCCGTATGCAGTCGGAGCGGATCGAGCTGATGGGCCATGAGTACCTCGGCCTGGCCGAGCTGCAGCGGGCCGGCGGCCACACCACCCTCTTCGACACCTTGTACGTACTCCAGAACTTCGCCGACGAAGGCGCGTTCAATCAGCTGACCGCGCGGCACGGCATCACCGGCGTGGGCAGCGTGGACGCCACCCACTACCCCATGACCCTGATCGTCAACCCGGCCGAGGTCGTCCAGGCGAAGCTGGAGTACCGCCCGGACCTGGTCGACGACGAGCAGGCCGTGGCCACGCTGGAGCGCTTCGGCGCGCTGGTGGAGCGGCTGATCGGCGACCTGTCGGCGCGGGTCGGCGCCCTGGACCTGCTGCTGCCCGGCGAGCGCGCCGAGTTGCTCTCCGAGTGGGCGTCCAGCGTCAACCCGGTGCCCAACGAGACCGTCGCGGACATGCTGGCGGCTCAGGTCGCCCGCACGCCGGACGCCGTGGCGCTGGTGTTCGGAGAGACGGCCCTCACGTACGCGGAGCTGGACGCGCAGATCAACCGGCTTGCCCGGCTGCTGCTCGCCCGTGGCGCGGGGCCGGAGAAGGTCGTCGCCCTCGCCCTGCCGCGTTCCATCGAGATGGTCGTGGCGCTGTTCGCGGTGCTGCGCACCGGCGCCGCCTACCTGCCGCTCGACCTCGACCACCCGGCCGACCGGCTGCGCCTGATGGTCGAGGACACCGGGCCCCTGTGCCTGCTGTCCACGACGGCCGTCGCTCCGACGCTGCGGGGCGAGACGGGAGCAGTCGCCCCCGAACTCCTGCTGGACGACCCGTCGGTGGCCGCTGAACTCGCCGGCCTCCCGTCTGGGGAGGTCACCGACGCCGAGCGGCCCGCGTTCGCGCACGGGGTGGAGAACCGGCTGGAGTACCCGGCCTACGTCATCTACACCTCCGGCTCGACCGGCAAGCCGAAGGGCGTCGTCACCCCGTACCGCGGTCTGACGAACATGCAGCTCAACCACCAGAAGGAGATCTTCGACCCCGCTATCGCCTCGGCGGGCGGCCGACGGCTGCGCATCGCGCACACCGTCTCCTTCGCCTTCGACATGTCCTGGGAGGAACTGCTCTGGCTCGTCGAGGGACATGAGGTGCACGTCTGCGACGAGGAGCTGCGCCGCGACGCCGAAGCCCTCGTGGCGTACTGCGACGAGCACCGCGTCGACGTGGTCAATGTGACGCCGACGTACGCCCAGCTGCTGATCGAGGAGGGCCTCCTCGACCACGACGAGGCTGCCGGTAAGCACCGGCCGGCACTCGTGCTGCTCGGCGGCGAGGCCGTGTCCGACACGGTGTGGACGCGACTGCGGCGTACCGAGGGCACGTACGGCTACAACCTGTACGGGCCGACCGAGTACACGATCAACACGCTCGGCGGATCCACCACGGACAGCCCGACTTCCACAGTCGGCATGCCCATCCGCAACACTCGCGCCTACGTGCTCGACGCGATGCTGCGCCCGGTCCCGCCGGGCTGCCCCGGCGAGCTGTACATCGCAGGCACCGGCCTCGCCCGCGGCTACCACGACCGGCCGGGCCTGACGGCGGAACGATTCGTCGCAGACCCGTTCGGTGCCCCCGGTGAGCGGATGTACCGTACGGGCGACCTCGTCCGGCAGCGCCCGGACGGGCTCATCGACTTCCTCGGCCGTACGGACGACCAGGTCAAGATCCGGGGATACCGGATCGAACTGGGCGAGATTTCTTCCGTGCTGGCCGCCCACACCGATGTCGCGCACGCCGCCGTCGTCGTGGCGGAGACCGCCGGGACGAAGCGCCTGGTCGGTTACGTCGTACCCGAGGAAGGTGCGGCACCGGACGACGCGCTGCTCCAGCGGTTGCGCGAGCACCTGAAGGCCGGTCTGCCCGACTACATGGTCCCCGCCGCGTTGGTGACGGTGGAGACCCTGCCGCTGACCGTCAACGGCAAGCTCGACGTCAAGGCCCTGCCCGCCCCGGACTTTGCCGGGCCGAGCACCAGCCGCCCGCCCCGGTCGCCGCAGGAGGAGACGCTCTGCGAGCTCTTCGCCGAAGTGCTCGGACTCGCCGCCGGCAGCGTGGGAATCGACAGCAACTTCTTCGACCTGGGCGGCCACTCGCTCCTGGCCACCCGCCTGATCAGCCGCGCGCGTACCGCCCTGAAGGCGGAGCTGGCGATCCGGGACCTCTTCGAGGCGCCGACCGTCGCCGAGCTGGTGGAGCGCGCGACCGGTTCACAGGCCGCCGACCGTCCGGCGCTGACGGCCGGCGAGCGGCCCGCCGAGCTGCCGCTGTCCCACGCCCAGCAGCGGCTGTGGGTCATCCAGCAGATCGAGTGCACCTCGGCCGCGTACAACTTCCCGCTGGTCATGCGGCTGCGCGGCACGCTCGACGTGGACGCGTGGCGGGCGGCCCTCGCCGATGTGACGGGACGTCACGAAGCCCTGCGTACGGTGTTCGGCGAGCGCGACGGCCAGGCGTTCCAGCGCGTTCTGCCTGCTGAGCAGGCGCACCCGGTGGTGGAGTGTGTCCGCGCCGGTGAGGACGAGGTGGCCGGCATCGTCGACGCCGCCATCAACCGTCCGTTCGACCTCGCTGCCGAGCTGCCGCTGCGGGCGACCATCATCGAGGTCGCGCCGGACGACCACGTCGTCGTCCTCCTTCTGCACCACATCACCACCGACGAGTGGTCGGACCGTCCCTTCCTGCGTGACCTGGCCGCCGCCTACGCCGCCCGCCGGTCCGGCTCGGCGCCCGAGTGGGAGCCGCTGCCCGTCCAGTACGCCGACTACGCGCTGTGGCAGCAGCGGCTGCTCGGTGACCCGGCCGACGCGCAGAGCCTGGCCGCCCGGCAGCTGGAGTACTGGCGTACGACGCTGGAGGGTGCCCCGGAGGAGATCGAGCTGCCGGCCGACCGGCTGCGGCCCGCACGCCCGGCGTTCACCGGAGCCGAACTCGACATCGACTTCGACACCCCGGCCTACCAGGGACTGAAGCGGCTGTCCCGCGAGAGCGGCGCCAGCATGTTCATGGTGGTGCACGCGGCCGTCGCCGCGCTGCTCCACCGGATGGGCGCCGGTACGGACATCGCCCTCGGCTCGCCCATCGCCGGGCGCAGTGACGAGGCGCTCGACGAACTGGTCGGCTTCTTCGTGAACACCCTCGTTCTGCGGACCGACCTGAGCGGCGACCCGAGCTTCACCGAACTGCTGGCGCGGGTCCGCGACACCGACCTGGCCGCGTTCTCCCACGCGGACGTGCCGTTCGAGTCCGTCGTCGAGAAGCTCAACCCGACGCGCTCGCTCGCCCGCAACCCGCTGTTCCAGGTGATGGTCGGTTACCACAACCGCACCGGCGACGAGCTGGAACTGCCCGGGCTCGGCGTGGAGTACGTACCGTTCCGGATCAAGTCGGCGAAGTTCGACCTCGTGTTCAGCTTCACCGAGCAGGTCGGCGCCGACGGGGACGACGGTGCGCTCAGCTGCCGCCTGGAGTTCGCCACCGAGCTGTTCGACCAGGAGACCGCCGAGCGGCTCGGCGACCGCCTGCGGCGGCTGGTCTCGGCGCTGGTCGCCGAACCGGAGGCCCCGGTCTCGGCGGGCGATGTACTCGCCGCCGACGAGCGGCAGCTGGTTCTGGAGGGCTTCAACGCCACCGAGCGGGTGGTGGACGAGTCCTCGCTGCCGGCCCTGTTCGCCCAGCGGCTCGCCGAGCGGCCCGACGCGGTCGCCGTCGTGGAGCGGTCCAGGTCGGTGAGTTACGCCCAGCTGGACGCCCGGTCCAACCGGATCGCACGCCTGCTGGCCGCGCGCGGCGTGGGTGCCGAGAGTGTGGTCGGCGTGGCCGTGCCCCGCTCGGTCGACATGGTCGCGACGGTCCTCGCCGCCCTCAAGCTCGGGGCCGCGTTCCTGCCGCTCGACCTGGTCCACCCGGCCGACCGGCTCTCGTACATGATCGAGGACTCCAGTGCCGCCCTCGTCGTCGGCACCGAGCCGGTGGCCGGGAAGATCCCCGAAGTGGCGGGCGTACCCGTGGTGCTGCTCGACGCTCCGGAGGTCACGGCCGAACTCGACCGGCTGCCCGAGTCGCGGGTGGACGGTCTGCCGGTGAGCCTGGACCAGGCCGCCTACGTGATCTACACCTCCGGTTCGACCGGCCGGCCCAAGGGCGTGGTCGTACCGCACGACGGCATCTCCAGCCTGGTGGCCACCGCAGTCGACCGCATGGGTCTAGAACGCGACAGCAGGGTGCTGCAGTTCGCGTCGATCGGCTTCGACGTCTTCGCCTTCGAACTGTCGATGGCGCTGTGCCACGGCGGCCGCCTCGTGCTCATATCCGACGAGGCACGCGTCGCCGGACCGGCGCTGACCGACTTCCTGGCGGACCAGCGGATCAGCCACATGATCCTGCCGCCCTCCCTGGTGTCGGCACTGCCGGCGGGATGCGAGCTGCCCGAAGGATCGACCATCCTGGTCGGCACGGAGACCGTGCCGCCGGACCTGTTCGAGCGCTTCGGCGCCACGGCCAACCTGATCTGCGCGTACGGTCTGACCGAGGCGACGGTGAACTCCACGCTCTGGCCCGCCCGCGAGGCCGGCGGACGGCCCACCGGGCGCGTGCCGATCGGCCGGCCGGACCCCAACACGGTCTGCTACGTACTGGACGCCAACCTGAGCCCGGTCCCGCCGGGCGTGGTGGGCGAGCTGTACGTCGCCGGACGCGGACTCGCCCGCGGCTACCTCGGCAAGGCCGCGCTGACCTCCGAGCGGTTCGTCGCCGACCCGTTCGGCCCGCCCGGCACCCGGATGTACCGCACCGGTGACCGCGCCCGCTGGCGCACCGACGGCAACATCGACTTCCTCGGCCGGGTCGACACCCAGGTGAAGATCCGCGGATTCCGCATCGAGCTGGGCGAGATCGAGGCGGCGCTCGCCGACCACCCGGCGGTCAGCCAGGCCGCCGTGGTCCCCGACCGCGAGGGCGACATCGTGCGGCTGGTGGGCTACGCCGTCCCGGAGCGCGGCGATCTCGAAATCGACCCGCAGGCGCTTCGTACGCACGTAGCCGGCCTTCTGCCCGAATACATGGTGCCCGCCCTCGTGGTGCCGCTGGACGGTCCGCTGCCGCTGACCCCCAACGGCAAGCTGGACCGGAAGGCGCTGCCCGCGCCTGACTGGTCCGGGATGACGGGCGACGCCCGACCGGCCACCGAGACGCAGATCCGGCTGGCGGAGCTGTTCGGCGAGATCCTGAAGCTGGAAGACGTCGGTATCCACGACAACTTCTTCGCGCTGGGCGGCCATTCGATGGCCTCGATGCGGCTGCTCGGCAGGATCCGCTCCGAATTCGGGGTCGAGCTGAGCATCCGCGACGTCTTCGACGCGCTGACCGTCGCCGGAATCGCCGCCAAGCTCGACGGAGCGTCGGCCGCCCGGCCGCCGCTCCGCCCGGTCGAGCACCGCGCGGAGGGTGCTGCCCTGCCGGTCGCGCCCGTACAGCGGTGGCAGTGGTCGTCGTACCGACGGAACGCCGGCTTCGACCACGCACTCGTGCTGCGCTCGCCCGGAGGGCTGGACGCCGACGCGCTGTCAGCCGCGCTGGGAGATGTGGTGGCACGGCACGAGCCGCTGCGTACGGTCTTCACCGAGCGGGACGGGGCCGTGCACCAGCAGGCCGCGCAGTCCCCGGTCCTGGAGCGGGAGGAGTGCGCCGATGTGGACGCACGGCTCGCCGAACTCGCCGCGCAGGCGCCGGAGCTGTCGCTGGAACCGCCCCTGCGGGCCCGGCTGCTCACCGGTGCGGACGGCACCCAGGCGGTGCTGCTGACCATGCACTACCTCGCGGTGGACGAGTGGTCGGTGGTGCCTCTGTTCCGTGACCTCACGACGGCGTACGAGGATCGGACGCACGGCCGGGAGCCCGGGTGGGAGCCCCTGCCGGTCACGTACGCCGACTACACCACCTGGGCGCACGAGGTGCTCGGCGATCTCGCCGACCCCGACAGCCTGGGCGGGCGGCAGCTGGCGTACTGGCAGCAGACGCTGAAGGACCTGCCGCAGGAGCTCGCGCTGCCGACGGACCGGCCGCGTCCCGCCGCACCCGGCCTTCTCGGCCACGGCGGTGACTACGTCGGATTCGTCCTCGACGAGCAGCTCCACGCCGACGTGGACCAGCTCGCCCGGGCGACCGGCACGAGCATGTTCATGGTCCTGCACTCGGCGCTGTCGGCACTGCTCACCGCGCACGGTGCGGGCACCGATCTGCCGATCGGCACCATGGTCGCGGGCCGTACCGACGACCAGCTGGCCGACCTGGTCGGCTGCTTCTTCAACACGGTGGTGCTGCGTACCGACACCGCGGGCGACCCGACCTTCGCTGAGCTGCTGACCCGGGTGCGGGAGACGACGCTCGGCGCGCTGGACCGGCAGGACGTCCCGTTCGACGAGGTCGTACGGGCGACGGGCCTGGCCCCGGAGGGTCCGCAGGTGATGGTGATCCACCATGAGCAGGCGGACCTCGGGGAACTCGAGGGCGGCATGGGCTCGTTCCATGCTGTGCCCACCGGCTCGGTGCAGGCGGAGCTGACGCTCAGCTTCTACGAGCCGCGTGGCGACGGGCCGGTGCACTGCGAGCTGATCTACGCGACCGAGCTGCTCGGCAGGGCCAAGGCGGGGCAGCTCGCCGACGAACTTCAGGTGCTGTTGCGGAACGTGGCAGCCGACCCGGAACAGCCGCTTTCGGAGCTGTTCACCGTAATGTCCATGAGGAGTGAGAGCGCATGACCACCAACCCGTTCGAGGACCCGCAGGGCCGTTTCCTGGTCCTGACGAATGATGAGAACCAGCACTCGATGTGGCCGTCCTTCGCCGAAGTCCCGGCGGGGTGGCGGACCGTCTTCGGTGAGGACACCCGGGACGCGTGTCTCGCGTACGTGGAGGCGAACTGGACGGATCTGCGGCCCGCCAGCCTGATCGCCCAGCAGGGCTGACCGACGCTGCTGAAGCCAAGTCGCCGCCTGTGATGAGGGACCACCTCACGCAGGCGGCGACGCGCGTTTACCGCCGGGGCGATGGGTGCGCCGGCGGTTCGGGGGCGCGGGGGCGCCTGCGGCGAGCCTTTTCCCCACCCCGCCCCTTCCCGCTGTGACATTTTGCGGCTCCGCCGCGTGGGGGCTCTGCCCCAGGCCCCGGTCCTCAAGCGCCGGACGGGCTGGAGTGGCCGGGGTGGGCTGCTGGGGCTCCGCCCCAGACCCCGCTCCTCAAACGCCGGAGGGGCTGGATGTGCCGCTCGGCGGCGATGTGCCACTACGTGAGTATGCGCCGCTGCGCGCGCACAACCCAGCCCGCGTTGCGGCAACCATCCAGCCCGTCCGGCGTTTGAGGACACGCGCGAAGCGCGTCCGGGGTCTGGGGCGGAGCCCCAGCAACCCCCGGCCGCTCCAGCCCGTCCGGCGTTTGAGGACCGGGGTCTGGGGCGGAGCCCCAGTTCGGGAAGGGGCGGGTAAGGGAAAGGCCCGCCGCAGGCGCCAATGCGTAGGCCCGCCGGGATTACCCGGCGGGCCTCACGCAAACCTGGTGCGGCGCCGCTCAGGCCTCCGCCGGCTGCCGCCGCGTGTCCGACCACGCCGCCCACAGCGCCGCATAGCGCCCACCCGCCGCCACCAACTCCTCATGCGTACCCGTCTCGACTACCCGGCCCTGATCGAGGACGACAACCCGGTCCGCGGTAGCCGCCTGCGGCAACCGGTGGGCCACCATCAGGCCCGTACGCCCCTCCAGCGCCTGAAGCGCGGCCGTCTCCAGGACACGCGCGCCCGCGCTGCCGGCGTCCGCCGTCGCCTCGTCCAGGATCGCGACCGGCGGGTCGGCGAGGACGAGGCGGGCCAGGGCCAGATGCTGGGCCTGGGTCACCGTCAGCCGGTGTCCGCCCTCGCCGACGACCGTCTCCAGCCCGTCGGACAGCGCCTCCACCCAGTCCAGCGCACTGACCTTGGCGAGCGCGGCCCGCAGCTCCTCGTCGGTGGACTCCGGCCGGGCGAGCCGCAGATCCTCGGACAGCGGCCCGGCGAACACGTGGACTTCCTGGCTGATCAGCGTCACTGCCCGCCGCATGCCGGCGGGTCCGAGCTCCTGCGCGTCCACACCACCCAGGGTGATGACCCCCTCGGACGGCTGGTGGATGCCGGCGATCAGCTTCGCCAGCGTGGTCTTGCCTGCCCCGCTCGCGCCGACCAGCGCCACCCGCTCCCCGCTGCGCACCTCCAGGTCCACCTCGCGCAGTACGGGATGCCCGGACACGTACGCATGGCTGAGCGCGGAGACCTTGACCGAACCGTCCACCGGTACGGAGGGCCGGTCCGGCTCCCGCTCCCCGGGCAGATTCGACACGCCGACCAGCCGCGCCAGGCTGGCACCGGCGGACTGCGCCTCGTCGATGAGGAAGAGCGCGGCGTTGACGGGATTGAACAGGCTGTGGAAGTACAGCGCCGCCGCGGTCGCCGTGCCGATGCTCACGGAACCATTGCCGACCAGGATGAATCCGGTGACCAGGACCGACGTCAGACCGACGAACTCGGCGAGGTTGAGCCTCGAGAAGAACCCGGAAACGAGCCGGATGGCGCGCAGCGCGAGGCTGACGGATTCCTGCGACCGCTGTTCCAGCAGCTCCGCGTGCCGGTCGTTCAGCCGGAACGCGCGCACTGTCCGGACCCCGCCGAAGCTGTCGAGAAGCTGGTGCTGCAGGGCGCCGGTCGCCACCCCGTGCTTGGCGTACAGGGGCGTGGCGCGCGGCATGTACCAGCGCACGGTGAGGACGTGGATCGGCATGGCCACCAGGACGGCGGGAAGGAAGCGCCAGTCCAGCACGGTGAGGCCGACCAGCGTCAGAGCGATCGTGAGCAGGGCGCCGGCGAACTCGGGCAGCGCCTGGCGTACCGCCTTGGCTATTCGGGTCACATCGCCGGTCACCCGGGAGGTCAGATCGCCCGAACCGGCCTGTTCCACGCGTTCGAGCGGAAGTCGCAGCGCCCGCTCGATGAACCGCTCACGCAGACTCGCGAGTACGGTCTCGCCGAGCCGGGCGACGAGCGACGTGCCGATCGCGGTCGCGACGCCCCTGGCCACCGCCACCGCGAGGAGGAGGACCATCGGCACCACCAGCGCCTCGGCGCCCCGGTGCTCGACGACCAGGTCGACGATGCGACCGAGCAGCGGGGCGGTCAGCAGACCGATGCCCGTGCCGACGACCAGCACGGTCACCGCGGACACCGTCAGCAACCGGTGACGGCGCAGCAACGTACCAACGACGGCGAGTGTTTGGGCGCCGGTGGCGATCGGCAGGAGTTCGCGTTCCGGCGCGCTGGTTTCGCTCATCGTCCGTCCTTCGTCGTTCGCGCGTTCTGTATGGGCGGACGTCACGTCAGTACCACCGAGCGGTACGCCGCGTCCGTGGCCACAAGCTCCGGATGGCGGCCGTCCGCCGTCACGGCCCCGTCGTCGAGCACCACGACGCGATCCGTCACGGCGAGCAGAGCGGGGCTGGTGGTGACCAGGATCGTGGTGCGGCCACGGCGGAGTTCCCGCAGGCGGGCGGCGATCCGGGACTCGGTGACCGTGTCGACGGCGGTGGTCGGGTCGTGGACGACCAGCACCGGGTGATCCGCGGCGAGCGCCCGCGCCAGCGCGACCCGCTGTCGCTGCCCGCCGGACAGCGACCGTCCGCGCTCGGTGAGCATGGTGTCCACACCCTGGGGCAGGGCACGTGCGACGTCGTCCGCCGCCGAGGCTTTCAGCGCGGGCTCAACATCCGCCGTACCGCCGCCCGTTCCGGCCAGCACGTTGTCGAGCAGGCTGCTCTCGAACAGGGCCGCGTCGTGGTGCGCGACCAGGATCGCCCGGCGTACGCCGTCGGGGTCGAGACCGGCCAGAGACACGCCGTCGAGCTCGATCGTCCCTTCGGCAGGGTCTATTTCCCTGCCCAGGCACAGCAGCAGGTCGGCCGCAGCGGCCGGGTCCTTGGCGACGACGCCGACCAGACTTCCAGGGGTGACGTCGAGGTCGACCCCGCGCAGCGCACCGTGCGTGACGCCGCGCAGCCGGAGCCGCCCGGCGACCTGGTCGGGCAGCGCGGCGGACCCCGCTGTCACGGCGGGGGCCGACGCCAGTACCTCCGCGATCCGGTCGGCGGACGCGCGGCCCTGGGCGAATTCGCCGTTGACGTACGTGAGGAGCTGGAACGGCCCCAGCAGGAACTGTGCGAGTCCGACCGCCGCCACCAGGTCGCCGACGCTGATCGCGCCGCTCATGGCCAGATGCGCGCCGACCAGCCCGATGACGGCGATGAAGATCCCGGTCAGGGCCAGGATCGCGCCGTCGTGCCAGGCGCGGCTCCCGGCGGCCCGCAGTGCGGCCGCCAGCGAGTCCTGGCTGGTCCGCCGGTACCGGGACACCGCGGCCTGTTCGGCGCCGATGCCCTTGAGTACGCGCAGTCCCGCGACGAGGTCGGCGGCGACGCCGGAGGCGTGTGCGGCGCGTTCCTGCTCGACCTCACTGCGGCGTTCGAGGGGTTGGCTGATGCGGTGACCGATCCACAGCAGGGGCGGGATGCCGAGCAGTACGAGCAGCCCGAGCGGCACCGAGATCCGCAGCAGTACCACCGCGCTGATGACCAGTCCGGCGACCGCCGATATCCCGTAGGGCAACGCGGCCGCGACCGCGCCCACCCGGGCGGCGTCGCCGGTGGCGATGGAGGTCAGCTCGCCCGGGAGCCGGCCCGTGTCCGCGCCGCCGCTCGGGTTGAGCACCCTGGCGCCGAGATCGAGCCGCAGCCGGTGCGCGGCCCGTTCGCCGGCCCCGTCGGTGATCCTCGCGGAGGTGCGGTAGCACGTGGACAGGACGAAGAAGAGTACGGCGAGTACCACCAGCCAGCGCAGCAGGGCGCTGGAGGAACCGGTCGCGACCGCCTCGTCGATGATCAGGCCGATGACGACGGGAACCATCGCCTCACAACCCTGGTGGGCCATGCCGAGGAGCGATGCCCCGGCGACGTGGCGACGCTGGCCCCTGATCGCCCTCCGGAGGACATGGCCCCCCGTCGGTCCTCCATCGAGCATGCGGTACCTCCGCGGAGACGGTTGGATGGTTAGGTAAGGCTACTCTAATGAGCGTTCGGGCCAAGGGTTCGCGTCGGCCTTGCCTACGCGCCGTACTGGCGGGATACGCCTGCTCGTTGACCGTGCAGAGCGGTTCGGTTAGGCTCACCTAAGTCACTGTTTGTTGTGCGTACGTGACATTTCTTCGCGTGATGCGCACTCTGCCGCCGGGGGGTAGTACTTGTTGTCGGTCGAGGCGCAGGTGGCATCCGGGAGCGTTGACGACGACCCACCCGCGCCCCCGAATCGCCGGGTCGCGGCGGCGGCACTGCGCGGCCTGGGACTGCTCGTGGCTCTTGGCGCGCTGATCCTGATCGCCCTGCTCGGTGTGTGGCTGGGGACCAGAGACATCCCGTTCACCTCGACGTGGAACGTGCTGTGGCACAACGACGGGTCGGACACCGCGGTCATCATCCACGATTACCGGATACCCCGGACCCTGCTCGGCCTCCTGGTGGGCGTGGCCCTGGGACTCTCGGGGGCGTTGATGCAGGCGCTGACCCGCAATCCGCTGGCCGACCCCGGTCTGCTCGGGGTGAGCCTGGGCGCCTCGACCGGCGTGGTCGTGGCCATCGCGTTCCTCGGCGTGGGATCGGCCCTCGGCTATGTGTGGTTCGCCTTCCTCGGCGCGGCTCTCGCATCCGTCGTGGTCTACGTGCTCGGCTCGTCCGGCCGGACACTGGCGACCCCCGACCGGCTGGTTGTCGCGGGTGCGGCGGTCACAGCGGTGCTGTTCGCCTTCAACTCAGCCGTACTGCTGCTCAACCCGCGGGCATTCGACCAGTTCCGGTTCTGGACGGTGGGTGCGCTCGCCGGCCGTAACTTCGAGATCGTGTACGTCACCCTGCCCTTCGTCGTGGTGGGCCTCGTTATCGCCCTCGGGCTCGCCCCCTCGCTCAACGCACTCGCCATGGGCGACCAGTTGGGACGCGCGCTCGGTGTCAACGTCGGCCGGACCCGCGTACTGGGCGTCGTCGCGGTGATGCTGCTGTGCGGTGCCGCCACCGCCGCGGCCGGGCCGATCAGCTTCGTCGGCCTAGCGGTGCCGCACGTGGCCCGCCTCCTGGTCGGCCCCGACCAGCGGTGGGTGCTGGCGTACTCGATGGTCCTCGCGCCGATCCTGCTGATCGGCGCGGACGTCGTCGGCCGCGTTCTGGGCGCTCCCGGAGAGCTCCAGGTCGGCATCATCACCGCGTTTCTCGGTGCACCGCTGTTCATCGCGCTGTGCCGCCGTCGAAAGCTGGCCATGCTGTGAGCACTGTCCGGGAGGCCGAGACCTCCGCCACCGACACGACCCGCGTCGTCAGCGGGCGGGTCATCCGTACCCGCAGCGGGCGTCTGTCTCTGCGAGTTCAGGGCCGCGCAGTCGCTGTGACGGTGGTGCTGCTGGTCGCGCTCACGACGGTCATGGGGATCGCCCTCACCACCGGGGACTTCGAGCTGTCGATCGCGGAAGTCCTTCAGGCCCTGGCCGGCAAGGGCTCCGGAGGCGCGGACTTCATCGTCAACACCCTGCGCATGCCACGACTGCTCACCGCGCTGTGCGTCGGAGCGGCGCTGGCGGTCAGCGGCGCGATCCTGCAGAGCCTGACCGGCAACTCGCTCGGCAGCCCGGACATCATCGGCTTCACGAGCGGGTCGGCGACCGGAGCGCTGCTGGTCATCGTCGTGCTTCACGGAAGCATGACCGAGATCGCTTTCGGGGCACTGATCGGCGGGCTGGCCACGGCCGCCGCGATGTACCTGCTGGTCTTCAGCGGCGGCCTGCAAGGATTTCGGCTCGTCGTCATCGGGATCGGCGTGAGCGCCCTGCTGCTCGCCGTCAACTCCTACCTGATCACCCGGGCGAGCTGGCAGGAGGCGCTGGAGGCCCAGGCATGGCTGATCGGCAGCCTGGGCAACAGGGGCTGGGACCACGCGCTCGCGATCGTCATCGCCGTCGCGCTCCTGCTTCCGCCCGCTTTCTTCCTCGCCCGCCGACTGTCCATGGTGGAAATGGGCGACGACACGGCGAAGGCGCTCGGCGTCGACGTGACGCGCAGCCGGCTTCTGCTGCTCGGCATCAGCGTCGCGCTGGCCGCGTTCGCCACGGCGGTGACCGGTCCCATCTGGTTCATCGCACTCGCTGCCCCGCAGCTCGCCCGGAGGCTGACCCGGTCGTCCGGCCCCGCACTCGTCCCGGCCGCCCTGATGGGCGCCGTACTGCTGGCCGGGAGCGATCTCGCGGTGCAGCGGATCTTCTCACCCGCTCTCCTCCCGGTGGGTACGGCGACCGGCACCATCGGTGGGTTGTATCTCATCTGGCTGCTGGTCACAGAATCGCGAAAGAGCCGCGCATGACAGGAACGATTCCCCCGACGGCCCGGCTGCGCGCCGAGGACCTGACGCTCTCCTACGATCAGCGGACCGTGGCCACCGACCTCGGCGTCGTCATCCCCGACCACTCCTTCACGGTGATCGTCGGCCCGAACGCCTGCGGCAAGTCCACCCTGCTCAAGGCGCTGGCCCGAATGCTCAGGCCCAAGGCGGGAGAGGTCTATCTCGACGGGGCCGCCATCTCGTCGTACCGCTCCCGCGAAGTCGCGCGCCGGCTCGGCCTGCTCCCGCAGTCGTCGACCGCGCCGGGCGGCATCACCGTGGGAGACCTGGTGGCCCGCGGCCGCTACCCGCACCAGCGGATGCTCAAGCAGTGGTCCGCGGAGGACGAGTCCGCCGTGGCCGAGGCGATGCGCCAGACCGGCGTGCTCGAACTCGCCGACCGGCCCGTCGACGACCTCTCCGGCGGCCAGCGGCAACGCGTGTGGCTGTCCATGGTGCTGGCGCAGCAGACGTCCATCCTGCTGCTGGACGAACCGACGACCTTCCTCGACATCGCGCACCAGGTCGAGGTGCTGAACCTGTGCGCCGATCTGCATGAGCGCAAGGGCCACACCATCGTCGCGGTGCTGCACGACCTCAACCAGGCCTGCCGCTATGCCACCCACCTCGTGGTGATGAGGGCCGGCGGCACGGTCGCCGCCGAAGGCGACCCGGCGACGGTCATGACCGCCGAGCTGATCGAGGACGTGTTCGGCCTGCCCTGCCGGATCATCGACGACCCCGAAACCGGTACTCCGCTGATGGTGCCCACGGCCCGCAAGCGCCCTGCAATGGCAGGCGACGTGCTTGCGGATTCACCATAGGGACGGGACTGACTGCCCATGCTCTGTACGCGGCTGACGAACGCCCACTTCATCACCATGGATCCGGACCACCCCGTCGCCCACGACCTGGGCATCTGGCGCGGCCGGATCGTGGGCCTGGACGACGCGGTGACCTCACTGCCCGCCCGCGAGGTGATCGACCTCCAGGGCGCGACCGTGCTGCCCGGGTTCATCGACAGCCATGTACACCTGGCATGGACGGGGCTGAAGGCGACCACCCCGAGCGTCGCACCCTGCGAGCGGGTCGAGGACGTGCTCGCGGTCGTGGAAGAGGCTGTCTCCCGGAAGACTTCCCCCGGCGCATGGGTGGACATCGCCGGGTACGACCAGCGGGCCCTCGGGCGCCATCTGACCGCTGCCGAGCTCGACCGGGTCAGCCACGGCCGCAAGGTGTTCCTGATGCACGACTCCGGACACGCCTGCGTGGTCAACAGCGCCGTCCTGGACCTGCTGCCCGCTGATGTCCGCCACGCGGACGGATACCTCGCCGAGAGCGCCATGGGCGCCGCACGGAAGCTTCGACCGACCTACTCCCAGGACGAGTTGGCGGACGCGATCGCGCACGCCGGGCGAGTCTGTCTCTCGGAGGGAGTGACGGCCTGCGCCGAGGCGGGCATCGGTGGCGCTCTTTTCGGCCACAGCCCGGTCGAGCTGGGCGCCTATCAGCTGGTGCGGGAGCAGGGACGGCTGCCGCTGCGGGTGCAGCTGATGGTGGCTGCGGACACGCTGCACCCGGTCGGCTCGCACGAAGGCGACGGCATACCCCGGGCCCTCGACCTCGGCCTGCGCACCGGGTTCGGCGACGACTGGCTCTCTGTGGGCGCGCTCAAGCTATGGACCGACGGCGGCATGATGGCCCGTACCGCCGCACTGAGCAGCCCGTACCACGGTATGGAACACGCCGGGGAGCTGCAGGACGACCCCGAACTCCTCGCGGACACCATCGTGGACGGCCATCTCGCCGGGTGGCAGCTCGCCGTCCACGCCATCGGCGACCGCGCCGCCGACGTCGCCCTGGACGCCCTGGAACGGGCCCAGAGAATCCGGCCACGCCCGGACGCGAGGCACCGCGTCGAGCACGCCGGCCTGATCCGGCCGGACCAGCTTCCGCGATTCGCGCGACTCGGCGCGATCGCCGTGGTCCAGCCGAACTTCCTGCGCTACTTCGGCGACGACTACGCGTCGATCATGGGCGAGGACAGGGCGCCCTGGCTGTACCGGGGCAAGGGGTTCCTGGACCACGGCATCACGCTGGTGGGCAGCTCCGACCGTCCCGTCACGGACGGATCGCCGCTGCGGGCCATTCAGTTCATGGTCGAGCGCGCGTCGGAGTCCGGCCAGGTGATCGGCCCGGACGAGGGCATCACGGTCGACGAGGCCCTGCGCTCGTACACCGTCGGTGGAGCCTTCGCCTGTCACTGGGACGACAGCGCGGGCAGCCTCACCCCCGGAAAACGTGCCGATCTGGTCGTACTGGGAGACGACCCCCGGCGCGTCAGCACCTCACGCATTGGTGACATCGAAGTGGTCGCGACGTTCGTCGACGGCCGTGAGAGCGATAAGGCGGCGCTATGAGTACGAAGTTGGCAGACACCGAGCGGTACGCGTACCTGTGGCAGGCGTCCTCGTACCGGCATCAGTGGGTCATTTGGAACACCGCTGCGGAGACCATGGTCTTCGACACGCAGATCAACTGCCCTGTGGACATCGACGGGGAAGCGACCCTGCGCGAGGTCCTGCGCAGAATGCGCGAAGCCGGCGTACCGGAGAGCTTCGACTATCCGGGCCGTCCTTGCGCGGCGTAGGCGTGCCGTTTGGCCGAGAGCTTAGGTGAGGCTACCCTTATTTCATCTGGTGTCCCAGGTGCTGCGGTGGCTGAGCTGTCCTCCGCGCACGGGTGGGACCGAAGGAAGGGAAACCCTTGATCACGGCCGCCCCGCGCCTCGGCACACTGTCGTCACGCACCATCCTGCCTGCCCCGCTCGCTGTACGATCCGCGCTTCGCGAGGATGCCGCAGCCCTGGCGGCCCTGTCCCGGCCGTTCGTACGCATGGGCGCGCTGCGTGAGCGTTCCCTTTCCCTCTACGCCTCGGACGCGACCGACTTCCTGGTCGTGGAGGCCCGCGACGGCAGCCTCGACGGCTGTCTGGGACTGCGTGTTCACCCCGCAGACCCGGCCGACGGCCGCGGGCCCACGGGCGTCCTCTACAACTTCTGCGTCGCGCCGCGCAGGCAGGGCTGTGGACTGGGGGGTCAGCTCCTGCGTGCGGCGCTCGCCAAGGCGACGGCCCATTCGCTGGACGCCCTTTTCACCGCGACGACCGGTGGTGGCGACCTCTTCCTCCGGTACGGCTTCGCGCCCGCCCGCGCCGGCCTCGCGCCGAAGGCGTGGGCGAACTCCTTGGACCCCCGCCGTAATTCGCAGGTACTCGCCCGCGTGCTCTGACCCGCAGGGCCGGCGCGGAAGTCGTACGGGGGGCAAGCCCCCAGCCCTCCGGACGCCCTCCGGACGCCCTCCGGACGTGTCCTCAAACGCCGGACGGGCTGGATGGTTGCCGCATCATCCAGCCCCTCCGGCGTTTGAGGAGCGGGGGCTGGGGCGGAGCCCCAGTACGACTTCCGGGACCAGCCCCTGCTCTGCCACGACACGTGGCGCCGGCTCAGCCGCCCGGTTCAGGCGTCGAGAATGCCCGGCAGCGCCGCGATCAGCTCGTCCACCTGCGTCGCGCGGACGGTCAGCGCCGGAGCCAGCCGCACTGTCGTGGGGCCGGTGGCGTTGACGAGGAAGCCGGCGTCCTGCGCCGCCTTCTGTACGCGGGGTGCGACCGGTTCGGTGAGCACGACGCCGAGCAGCAACCCCGCGCCCCGGACATGGCTCACCCGCGCATGCTTCAGCCCCTCGATGTCGTACCGCAGCCGCTCACCCACCCTCGCGACATGTTCGAGGAGCCCCTCGCGCTCGATGGTCTCCAGTACGGCGATCCCGGCCGCGCAGGCCACCGGGTTGCCGCCGAAGGTCGAGCCGTGCTGGCCCGGCGTCAGCAGGTCGGCCGCCGGCCCGAACGCCACCGTGGCGCCGATCGGCAGCCCCCCGCCCAGCCCCTTCGCCAGCGTCACCACATCGGGGTCCGCGCCCTCCACCGCCTGATGGGCGAACCAGCGACCGGTGCGACCGATCCCCGTCTGGACCTCGTCGAGCACCAGCAGCGTGCCGGTGGCCCGGGTGATCTCACGGGCCGCCCGCAGATATCCCTCGGGTGCCGGGAGCACGCCGGCCTCGCCCTGCACCGGTTCGATGAAGACGGCCGCCGTCTCCTCCGTGACCGCCGCCCGCAGCGCCGTCACGTCACCGAACGGCACATGGGTCACGTCACCCGGCAGCGGCAGGAACGGTTCGCGTTTCGCCGGTTGGCCGGTAAGGGCGAGCGCCCCCATGGTGCGGCCGTGGAAGCCGCCCTGCGTCGCGACCAGACGCGGCCGCCCCGTCCGACGGGCGATCTTGAACGCCGCTTCGACCGCTTCCGTCCCGGAGTTGGCGAAGTACACTCGTCCCGGCCTTCCCATCAGCCGCACCAGCCGTTCGGCAAGCGCGACCGCGGGCTCGCAGACGTACAGGTTGGAGACGTGCCCCAGCCTGGCGACCTGGTCGCTCACCGCCGACACCACGGCGGGATGGGCGTGCCCCAGGGTGTTCACGGCGATCCCGCCGGTGAAGTCGACGTACGCGCGCCCGGACTCGTCCCATACGGTGCTGCCTTCGCCCCTGACCAGAGCCAGGGGCGGCGTACCGTAGTTGTCCATCATCACGGCACGCCAGCGATCCGTGAGGACCGGCCGGCCCAGTGTCCCGGCGGTCATGCGTCCCCCTCCTCGTCCGGAACCACGGTGGTGCCGAAGTGGTCGTCGCCGCCGAACACCCCGCGCAGCAGCGAGTGCGGCACCCGGCCGTCCAGCACGTGGGCCATGGGTACGCCCGCCCGGGCGGCCCGCAGGCACCCCTCCATCTTGGGGAGCATCCCGCCCGCCAACTCCGGCAGCAGCTTCTCCAGCCCGTCCGCCGTCAGGCGGTCGATCACCTCGGTGTCGTGCGGCCAGTTCGCGTACAGCCCCTCGACGTCGGTGAGCATCACCAGTTTCTCCGCGTCGAGGGCCACCGCCATCGCCGCCGCCGCGAGGTCGGCGTTGACGTTGTAGACCTGTCCGTCGGCGCCCCGGGCCACGGGGGAGACCACCGGGATACGGCCCTGCTCCAGCAGGGCCCGCACGGTGTCCGGGTTCACGTCGACGATGTCGCCGACCAGGCCGATGTCCACCGGCTCGCCGTCGACCCAGGCCGGTCGCCGCACGGCCGTCATGGTGTGCGCGTCCTCGCCCGACATCCCCACCGCGAACGGCCCGTGGCTGTTGATGAGTCCGACCAGCTCCCGCTGGACCTGACCCGTCAGCACCATCCGGACCACGTTCATGACCTCGGGAGTGGTCACCCTCAGCCCCGCCTCGAAGCGGACCTCCAGGTCGAGCCGGTCGAGCAGCGCGCTGATCTGCGGCCCGCCGCCGTGTACGACGACAGGGCGCAGCCCCGCGTGCCACAGCTCCACCACATCCTGGGCGAACGTCCGCTTCAGTTCCTCGTCCACCATGGCGTTGCCGCCGAACTTGATCACGACCGTCCGGCCCCGGAACTCCTCCAGCCGGGGGTGGGCGCTCATGAGCTGTACGCGCTGTTCTCGTGGACGTACTCGGCGGTGAGGTCATTGGTCCAGATCACCGCAGACTCGTCACCGGAGCGCAGGTCGATCGTGACCGTGATCTGACGCCCCGACAGGTCGACCTTGTCACGGGACTCTCCCGCCGCGCCGTCCCGGCACACCCAGACGCCGTTGATGGCCACATCCAGGTGGTCGGGGTCGAAAACGGCCGGCGTCGTGCCGATGGCCGACAGCACCCGTCCCCAGTTCGGGTCCTCCCCGTGCAGCGCGCACTTGAGCAGATTGTTCCTGGCCACGGACTTGCCCACCGTCACGGCGTCCCCCTCCGAGGCCGCGCCGATGACCTCCACCTCGATCTCCTTCGAGGCGCCCTCCGCGTCCGCGACCAACTGCCGTGCCAGATCCAGACAGACCGTGTGCACGGTCTCGGCGAAGAAGTCAGGGTCCGGTGTGACCCCGGAAGCGCCCGACGCGAGGAGCAGTACCGTGTCGTTGGTGGACATGCAGCCGTCCGAGTCCACCCGGTCGAAGGTGGTACGGACAGCCTCCCGCAGCGCGGAATCGAGACCCGCCGCGGTCACCTCGGCGTCCGTCGTGAGCACCACCAGCATGGTGGCCAGACCGGGCGCGAGCATGCCCGCGCCCTTCGCCATACCGCCCACCGTCCAGCCGCCCGGTCCGGAGACCACCGCCGTCTTGTGCACCGAATCCGTCGTCTTGATCGCGACGGCCGCCTCCACGCCGCGCTCGGGCGACAGTCGCTCGGCGGCCGCGTCGATTCCCGCCGTGACCCTGTCCATCGGCAGCGGAATGCCGATGAGTCCGGTGGAACACACCGCGATCTCGTCCGGACCCACCCCCACGGCCCGCGCCGTGTGCTCGGCCATCACCCGCGCGTCCACGGCGCCTGCGGGCCCCGTACAGGCGTTGGCGCCCCCGGAGTTGAGGACGACCCCGGATATCCGGCCGTCGGCCAGCACCCGCCGGGACCAGCGGACGGGAGCGGCCTGGACCCGGTTGGAGGTGAACACACCGGCAGCCGCGCGCGACGGGCCGCGGTTCACCACCAGCGCCAGGTCGGGATCGCCGGAGTCCTTGATCCCGGCGGCCACACCGCTCGCGAGGAATCCCTGTGCAGCGGTTACGGTCACGGAGCCACTCCATTCGTGGGCAGGCCCAGCCCTTCCGGCAGGCCGAGGGCGACATTCATGCTCTGCACCGCGCCACCGGCGGTGCCCTTCGTCAGGTTGTCGATCGCGCTCACGCAGATCAGGCGACCGGTCTGCTCGTCCACCGCCACCTGCACCTGCGTGCTGTTGGCGCCGAGTACGGCGGCGGTCGACGGCCACTGCCCGGCCGGCAGCAGCCGTACGAACGGCTCGTCGGCGTATGCGGCTTCGTACGCCGCCCGCACTTCTCGCGGTCCGGCACCGGCCTCCGGGCGCAGGCGGGCCGAGCAGGTGGCGAGGATGCCACGGGCCATCGGGGCCAGCGTCGGCGTGAACGACACGGCCACTCGCTCGCCCGCCACCCGCGACAGGTTCTGCGTCAGCTCCGGCGTGTGCCGGTGGCCGCCTCCGACTCCGTACGGACTCATCGCGCCCATCACTTCGGAGCCGAGCAGCTGGGGCTTGACCGCACGGCCCGCGCCCGAGGCCCCGCTCGCCGCGACGATCACCGCCTCAGGCTCCACCAGGCCGGCAGCGTAGGCCGGGTACAGCGCCAGGGTCACCGCTGTCGGGTAGCAGCCGGGTACGGCCACCCGCGTCGCGCCCTTCAGTTCTTCTCGTACGCCGGGGAGTTCGGGCAGTCCGTAGGGCCAGGTACCGGCATGAGCCGAGCCGTAGAACCGCTCCCAGTCGGCGGGGTCGCGCAGCCGGAAGTCCGCGCCGCAGTCGACGATCAGCGTTTCGGGGTCCAGCTGCTCCGCGAGCGCGGCCGACTGGCCGTGCGGCAGAGCCAGGAACACCACGTCATGGCCGCTGAGCGACGCGGCCGAGGTCTCCACGAGTACCCGGTCCGCGAGGGCGGCCAGATGGGGCTGTACCTCCCCGAGCGTGCGGCCCGCGCTGCTGTGCGCGGCGACCGCCCCGATCTCCACGCCGGGATGGGACACCAGCAGGCGCAGGATCTCCCCTCCGGCGTAGCCACTCGCTCCGGCCACCGCGACCCGTACCGTCATATTGTTCGTCTTTCTTCGTGCTTCTGGTTGACCGTCATGCACCGCGCGTCGCCCTGCCGATCAGGAGGTCGCGCAGCAGTGCGTCGGTGGTGGACACGACTCCACTGCGCGCGGCCCACCGCAGTGCCATGGCGTGTTCCTCGGCCGAGAAGTCGGCCACCGCGTCAGCGACGACGAAGGGCTGGATGTCGTTCATGAAGGCGTCCGCCGCCGTCAGCAGGACGCCGAGATGTGCGTACACGCCACAGATGATCAGCTGGTCGCGGCCGGTGGAGCGCAGCAGCCTGCCGAGATGGCTGCGGAGAAAGGCGTTGTGGCGCACGTTGGCGAGCAGGTGCTCGCCGGGCCGCGGGGTGAGTGTCGCGACGATCGCGGCCGCGTCGGGCTCGTGGCCGATGCCGGGCCCCCAGATGTCGGCCAGCAGTCCGCGCTGGCCGGGGGGCTGGCCGGCCGGTTCGGCGCTGAATATGACCGGCATGCCGAGCGTGCCCGCGAGTTCGCGCAGGGCGGCGATGTTGTCGACGAGCTCCACCACGGGGGAGCGACCTGCCGGAAACGTCCGGACGAAGTGGTTCTGCATGTCATGGACCAACAGCGCGGCCCGTGCTGGATCGATCGTCCAGGGAACGCAGGACGGGGGGATCGTGGCGCGGTCGGGCATGGGGTAGGAGCCGATGGCCGGCAAGCCCATGGGCAATCTCCTCCCTGATGACGTGTCCGCCCAGTCGGGCCACGGGCGCGGGTCGCTACCCGGTGTCGGGAGACTTAGCTTAGCCTAACCTAAGCATTGGTGGGATTGCCTGGGACCTACCGTGCTGAATGTCCCGGTGGCGGGATCCGGGTTGACGCACCAAAGCCGCACCCACATCGTGGGTGCGGCTCGATCGCACTCAGCATGCCGCCATGGGCCAGGCGGATTCACTGGAAGCGGTCGGTGACCTCCTCGATGGACTGCGTCGTGAAGGTGAATGCCCGCCCGGCAATGAGGCCACGGCTGGCACGGCCGCACCGGATGGTCCGTCAGTCCTCGATCAGCCCTCGATCAGCCCTCGATCCAGCCATGGCCCTTCGCGAATTTCGCGAGGCCCGCGCGCACGGCGAGGATCTGCTCGCCGGTGAGCGAGGGTGCGGTCCGCAACAGCACCTCGGTCACCTCCTTGAGGTGCTCGTCCGCGCTGAGCACATCGCACATCACGTCCGTGTCGCCCGCCGCCACCGGCGGCGTCAGCGGCTCGCCATCGGCTCCCCGGGCGAGCCGGACGTTGGACGCCTTGGGGCCGCGGTCGCCCTCATCGATCTCGAACTCGACGGCCAGGCCCGAGCGTACGATCGCCTCCGGGATCAGCATGTCGTTCACGTGCAGGAACACATCCTCGCCACCGCCCTCCGGAGCGATGAACCCGTACCCCCGTGCGCCGTCGAAACGCACCACACGACCGGTAACCACCACAACAACCCCCAACCAGAACGGGCCCCTTGCCCGAAAACCTGGATCAGAGCGTAGCCGGTTGTCCGGACCGCTGATCAGTGACTCCCGCTCCCCGAGGGCCCGGGCGTACGCCTCCTGGGCGTCAGTACCGGATCGGCAGGATCCGGCGGGGCGGCACGGTGCGCCGGTGGCCGGGCCTGCGCCACTCGCGCGGGTAGCCGACCGAGACCTCTTCGAAGGGGACCCCGTCGTAGACGGTCGACCGGGGGATGTGCAGATGTCCGTACACCATCGCCGCGACATTGAACCGCCGGTGCCAGTCGGCCGTCCGTTCCGTACCGCACCACAGGGCGAACTCGGGGTGGTGCAGCACGTCCATCGGCTCACGCACCAGCGGATAGTGGTTGACCAGCACCATGGGTGTCGCCGGATCCAGCGCGGCCAGCCGCACCTCGGTTTCCTTCACCCTGCTCTCGCACCACGCCTGCCGGCTCTCGTACGGATCGGGGTGGAGCAGGAACTCGTCCGTGCACACGACGCCCTTGTCGTGCGCGGCCGCCAGAGCCTCCTCCCTGCTGAGCCCGGGGTGGGTGCGGAAGGTGTAGTCGTACAGGAGGAAGAGCGGGGCCACGGTCACCGGCCCCTGAGGGCCGGGCCAGACCGGATAGGTGTCCTCGGGCGTGACGACCCCCAGGCCCCGGCAGAGCTCCACCAGATGCTGGTAGCGCTCGACGCCGCGCAGCTGGAGCGGGTCCTCGCGCGGCGTCCACAGCTCGTGGTTGCCGGGAGCCCAGATGACCTTGGCGAAGTTGGAGGCGAGGGTGCGCAGCGCCCAGTCGATGTCGTACGACTTCTCACCGATGTCTCCCGCCACCAGGAGCCAGTCGTCGTCGGACTCCGGGCGGAGGTCGGCGACGATCTTGCGGTTCTCCTTGTAGGCGATGTGGAGGTCGCTGATGGCCAGGAGACTTCCGGGCGCGTGTGCCACCTGCTCTTCCTCTCTTCTCGGTGTCTTACGTCTCTGCGTCTCTGCTGTCTTTGCGTCTTTGCGGAAGGTGCAACCCCCGGCGCACACTAGCTTGTTCCTTTCATCATGATTCTTTCCGCACACCATCCCGTCCGTGTCGCTGTTGGGCCGAACGGGTGAGGCGCGGGAGGATGGCCGGATGCAGACACAGCAGGTGAGCGGGGTGGTCCGGTGAGCAGGTACGACGTCACCGATGAACAGTGGGCCGGGCTCGCTCAAGTAGTGCCACTGCGCAGCAGGAATGAGTGGCCTTCCAGAGTCGATCACCGCGCGATGCCGGAGGAGGAGGCCGCCCAGCAGCGGCGGATGATCGTGCTGCGCGTGCAGGTGTTCTCCGACGCGCGCGAGGTAGCGGAGTACCTGATCGCGCAGGTACCGGTACTCCTGGACCTGACGGCGGCCGACACCGATGTGGCCAAACGCATCCTTGACTTCAGCAGCGGTGTGGTCTTCGGCCTCGGCAGCGGCATGCACCGGGTCGACCGGAACGTCTTCCTTCTGTCGCCGGCCGGCATGGAGGTCGAGGGCGCCGAGGCGGCCGCGGTCCCTCAATCGTAGGAAGGTCCTCCAGGCGTAACGGTTCGTCAGCCGAGGCGGTGCGTACCGTCCGGCCATGACTGTGCTTTCGCCGGGGACGCGCCCCGGACCTCCGGCCGACGATCGTGGCGTCCCCACGGTCACCGAACTGCGGCTCTCGGCCTTCAGATCGCACCGCGGCGCGGTCTTCCCGCTCGGCCCGGTGACCCTGTTCGCGGGAGCCAGTGGCAGCGGCAAGTCGAGCGTCCTGGAGGTGTACGACGCGCTGGCCCGGCTCGGCGGGGGCGCCGAGCTGGGCGCGGTGTTCCGGGACCCGGCGGGGTGCGTGCCGGAGCGGGCGGGGCCGGACGCCGAGGGGCGGCGGGGGTTCAGGATCGGCTGCACTGTCGAGGGGCCCGCCGGTCCCGTACGTCTGGATCTCGCCGTACAGGCCGAACCCGAACTGCGCATCGTCGGCGAGCGGCTGACCTGCGACGGGCAGACGCTGCTGGCAACGGCGCTGCGCGATCCGGGGCGCAGCACCGTCCAGGCGGCCTGGTACACGGCCGGCACCGCGCCGGTGACGCGGGCGCCACTGCCCGACGACCTGCTCGGTACGGCGCTGCTGCCGCTGCGGGTGGCGGGCAAGACGGCGGGGCAGGTGCGCGTACTGGCGGCCGCTGAGCAGGTGGTGCTCGCGCTGCGTTCGGTGTTCGCGTGCGATCCGCAGCCCTCGCGCATGCGGGAGCCGGTGGCGCGGGGCGATGCCCGGCTGCTGAGCGGTTGCGACAACCTCGCGGAGGTGCTGCGGCGTACGCACCACCAGTGCGCGAAGCGTCATGCGCGGCTGGCGGCGATGGTGCGGTCGGGGTGCGCGGGCCCGGTGGAGGCGCTGACCGTGGAGGAGCTCGCGGACGGGAGGGTACGGGCCATGGTGGGCCGGGGCGGTCCGTGGGCCTCGCCGGTCGGGCGGCTCGGGGACGGCGAGCTGAGGTATCTGGCGCTCGCGCTGGTGCTGCTGACCGGTCCGGGGGTGCTGGCCATGGACACCGTCGCCGAAGTGCCCGCGGCGATGCAGGCGTTGACGGTCCTCGCGGACGGCTTCGACCGGTCCCTGGACGGGCGGCAGACGCGGGAACTGGTGGCGCTGGCGGCCTCGGTCTGCGCCGAGGGGCACATCCGGCTGGTGGGAACGGTCACGGACGCCTCGGCGTCGTACGCGCGCGGGGTGGACGGCGTGGCGGTGGTAGACCTGGGCCCGTGACTGAACTTGATGTGGCGGCACTGCAACGGCGGCTGGCGGAATTCGCGGCGGCCCGGGGGTGGGAGCCGTACCACACGCCGAAGAACCTGGCCGTGGCACTGAGCGTGGAGGCGTCCGAACTGGTGGAGATCTTCCAGTGGCTGACGCCCGAGGAGTCGGCGCGGGTGATGGAGGATCCACGGACGGCGCACCGGGTGGCGGACGAGGTCGCTGATGTCCTCGCGTACCTGCTGCAGTTCAGTGAGGTGCTCGGGATCGATGTGCTGGCGGCTCTGGCGGCCAAGATCGACCGGAACGAGCTGCGCTTTCCGGTGCCGGAAAACAAGGATCGTCACTCTTCGGAGTGATGGATTTATCCAAAACCGCTTTTCTGTCCACAGATTTCGCCATAGCCCTGGCTTTCCGGGCCCCAGACCCTCACTCTGGGTAGTGGGTAGGAGACGGTACGCGAAAGACGCGGGCCATGGTATGGACGGGGGCGGCGCATGGACGCGGTGAGGCTCATCGGGCAGAGCCGGCACGCACTCGCGCAGAGCCGGGCGGCACGGGACATCCTGGCGGAGGCCTGGCAGGCGCAGGCACTGACCCAGGCGATCGCCGGACAGTTGGTGCTGACCGGTCCGGCGGAGCTGAGAGGTGAGGCGCGCGGGCTCAGCGAGACAGGCGGGCGGGGCTGCGGGGTGCTCGACATCCCGGCGCTGTGGGCGGGCGGGACGGACGACGCCGGGGGGCCGCCCCCGGACGCCCGGCCACGTGCCGCGCAGCTGTCCCAAGTGGCGGACGCGCGAGCGGCGTTGATCGGGCTGAGCGTACTTCTCGGGGAGGTGGGAATCGCGCTCGTCGGGGTCGCGTGCGCCACCGACGAGGAGGGCCTCTACTGGCAGTGCATCGAGGGCATCGACGCCGCCGACGAGTCGAGCGACCGCGTGCGCGGGATATTACGCCGGCTCACGGTGCGGGAGCAGGACAGACGTCGCAGCGCTGCTCGCGACTCGGCGGCGGGGCCGTCATGACGCCGTCAGCCGCCGCCGGCGCTGAGGCCACCGCCACCGCCACCGCTCTCGGCGACCGGCGGGCGGTCGGCGGTGGACGGGACGTCGATGCCGGACTGCACGTCGGTGCCGGACTGGAGGTCGGCGTCGAGCTGCGAGAGGTCGGCGTTCAGCGCCGCCATCAGTTCCTCCATCTGCTGGAGCAGACCTTTTGGCTGCTGGGGTACGGCCTGTTCTGGCGCGGCTTCCTGGGACATGGCGGACTCCTCGGCCCTGGCCTTCCCCACGGGGGAGGGCGGTGCCGCGTACGACGCGCCGGCAGCGGCCGCCGGCGCACGGGCCGGGCGGTCCGGCTCCGCCCGAGCCAACGATCTTCGGGGGCGCCGGTCACTGGCGAGGCCGTGCGCGGGCCGCCCGGCCGGTGGAAGTTCACCCGACAGGGCAGGCGCGGGGCGGGTGCCGGCGGTGGGGTTGACGGCAGTCCAGCGGTGCAGGATGGAGGTATGGATCTTCGAATCTTCACTGAGCCCCAGCAAGGGGCGAGCTACGACACCCTGCTCACCGTCGCCAAGGCAGCCGAGGACCTGGGCTTCGACGCCTTCTACCGCTCGGACCACTATCTGCGCATGGGGTCGGGCGACGGTCTGCCCGGGCCGACCGACGCCTGGATCACGCTGGCCGGGCTCGCCCGCGAGACCAAGCGGATCCGGCTGGGCACGCTGATGACCGCGGGCACCTTCCGGCTGCCCGGTGTGCTGGCCATCCAGGTCGCGCAGGTCGACCAGATGTCGGGCGGCCGGGTGGAACTGGGCCTGGGGGCAGGCTGGTTCGAGGAGGAGCACCGGGCGTACGGGATCCCGTTCCCGAAGGAGAAGTTCGGCCGGCTCGAGGAGCAGCTGGCCATTGTCACCGGGCTGTGGGCGACCGAGACCGGCAAGACGTTCAGCTACGACGGGACGTACTACCAGCTGACGGACTCACCGGCGCTGCCCAAGCCCGCGCAGGCCAAGGTGCCGGTGCTGGTCGGCGGGCACGGCGCGACCCGCACGCCGCGGCTGGCCGCGCGGTACGCCGACGAGTTCAACATCCCGTTCGCCTCGCTGGAGGACAGCGAGCGGCAGTTCGGGCGGGTCGGGGCGGCGGCGGAGAAGGCCGGGCGCAAGCCGGACGACCTGGTGTACTCCAACGCGCTGGTGGCATGCGTGGGGAAGGACGACGCGGAGGTGGCGCGCCGGGCGGCGGCCATCGGACGGGATGTGGAGGAGCTCAAGGCGAACGGGCTGGCGGGCTCGCCGGCCGAGGTGGTCGACAAGATCGGCCAGTACGCCGCGATCGGCGCGTCGCGGGTCTACCTCCAGATCCTGGACCTGGACGATCTCGAACACCTGGAGCTGATCTCCTCGCAGGTCCAGTCCCAGCTGAGTTGAGGAGTGGCCTGAGGAGTGTCTGACGAGTAAAGGAGTCTTGCCGTGAAGCCCGTCCGTCCGCTTGCCGCCGCACTCGGCGCCGGGGCCCGGGGGCCCGTTGTCCTTGACGGTGGTCTGTCCAACCAGCTGGAGGCGCAGGGCTGCGATCTGTCCGACGCGCTCTGGTCGGCGCGGCTGCTCGCCGACGGGCCGCAGCAGATCGCGGCGGCGCACGCGGCGTATGTGCGGGCGGGCGCACAGGTGCTGATCACCGCCAGTTACCAGGCGACGTTCGAGGGCTTCGCGCAGCGGGGGCTCGGCCTGGGCAAGGCCGCGGAGCTGCTGGCGCGCAGCGTCGAACTGGCGCGTGCGGCAGGGGAGTCCGTGGACCGGGAGATCTGGGTGGCGGCCTCGGTCGGACCGTACGGGGCGATGCTCGCCGACGGCAGCGAGTACCGGGGACGGTACGGGCTCTCGGTGCGCGAGCTGGAGCACTTCCACCGGCCGCGGGTCGAAGCGCTTGTCGCGGCGGCGCCCGACGTGCTGGCGTTGGAGACGGTGCCGGACACCGACGAGGCCGAGGCGCTGCTGCGGGCCGTCGAGGGGGCCGGGACGCCGGTCTGGCTCTCGTACAGCATCGCGGGCGGACGGACCCGGGCCGGCCAGCCGCTGGACGCCGCCTTCGCGCTCGCGGCCGGGAACGACCAGGTGATCGCCGTGGGGATCAACTGCTGCGAGCCGCGCGACGCGGACGCGGCGGTGGAGGTCGCGGCCTCGGTGACGGGGAAACCGGTCGTCGTGTACCCGAACAGTGGTGAGCGGTGGGACGCGGAGGCGAGGCGGTGGAGCGGCGGGGGCACGTACGACCCGGCGCGGGTGCGCGAGTGGCGGAAGTCCGGGGCCTGGCTGGTGGGTGGCTGCTGCCGGGTCGGGCCCGCGGAGATCGCGGAACTGGCCCGGCTGGCCGGACCGGATGCCTGAACCACCCGTCGCTTAAACCCCTGGTCAGGGTTGGGCCGGGCCGACGATACTCGGGCATGTGTTCCTGACGTACAGTCCGACTCGTCTGCTGCCCTGACTTCCCGCAGGTCAGGGCATGTATTTTGGCGCGGACGTTTCGGCGGGGTCGAATCGGGGGCGTTTCTGGCCGTAAACCCTCGCGCGAATCAGTCCCTTGTCGCACGGCAATGGCGGGACATGCGCGCTTATAGGGTCACCCTCGCCCTCTACGGCTGCCCCGTCACCTCGGGTTTATGAACGTTCGTATCGTGCGAAGTTGTCCGGGGAGCGCCGGGTGATCGAGGGGACGCCGGGGGCTCGGACGTGCTGCGGCACTCCCGGGTACCCAGCTCATTAGATCGCTCGTGATCAGGGGCGGCCCGCCGATGCTGAAGATCTGGCCGTTCTTGGGTCCTCGGAAAGCTCATCATCGGTAAGGACAGGCAATCGGCGATCGGTACCGCTCATCGCAGACACCCCCATGCCTGTCCACCTGCCTCTCGGCCACTGCGGTCCGGAACCCCGGCACGCCCTTTGTCTGCAACTCCACGCTGCTGCTGCGGCGGGCACGGTGGAGGTGCCCGCACGAGTACCGGAGTGCTGCCGCGACTCGGGCCAACTGGCAGCCGCTGGACCTCCGGTCGGTGTAGCTGTGGTCGCGCTCCCGTTTTTTGATCCCATCCGACGGCAGCGCGCCTTGTCAGCCCTCCACCCGGTCCCGCATGTCGAACGGATACCAGCTGATCGAGGGGGACCTGTTGGCCGAGTCGACAACACCCGTACCCAGCCCGACCACCGTCTGGCAAGGCCGCGCTCTCCTGTCGTGGGCGCGGCTCCTTCAACGCACCGTCGCTGGCAAGGGCCGCCGCCAATCCCACCTCGCCCGTCGCAACGCCGCCATGCGCGCCGCGTACGCCCACGGGATGGACCGGCAGACCATTAGTCGGTCGGTCGGGCTCAGCGGGGAGCAGGCACGCACAGCGCTGCGGGGCGAGATGACGACGGAGTTGCGGTCCACCCCCGCTCGCGCGGGAACGTGCTTCCCGCGCGAGCGGGGTGGACCGCACGAGTCGCTGACCGTCGAGGTCGGCAGCCTGTGCTTCCCGCGCGAGCGGGGGTGGACCGGCTTCGGCGGTGGAGCGGCAGCGCGCCCAGATGTGCTTCCCGCGCGACCTGCTGCGGCGCGGCTGGCTCTCCAACGTCGCCTTCTCCACGCCAGAACACCTCATTCGCACCGTCCGGAGAGGCCTACGGCACATCCAGTACCGCAGCAACCTGATTAACGGCTGCCTCACCGAGACCGGCCTGACCATCAGACCCGCATGACGGCATCACGAGTCCCACCTCAGTAGACACTCCCGAAGCGGACAGGTCGGCTCACCACAAGAGCAGCGGGAGTCCTTCTTGTTCAGCGGGGCGGCCTGCTCGTTGGGGAAGTGTCCGCGGGCTTTGACCGCCCGGCGGATCCGGGCGTTGACCGACTCGATCGCGTTGGTCGTGCAGACGATCCGGCGGATCTCGGTGTCGAACCGCAGGAGCGGTGTGAATTCCTCCCAGGCGTTCTCCCACAGCCTGACGATCGCCGGATACTTCTTCCCCCACATCTCGGCGAAGGCGGCGAAGCGGTCCATTGCGGCTCGGTCGGCGCGGTGCAGACGGGCTTGAGGAGTTTCGCGATCTTGTCTCAGTCCTGGCGGGCCGCATAGCGGAAGGAGTTCCGCAGCAGGTGGACCACGCAGGTCTGGACGATCGTCCTCGGCCAGGCCGTTTCCACTGCGGTCTGCATTTCACCGCGGTCAACGCGGAAGGGGTCGTCGCCGACCTCGACCTGCTGCCCGCGGCCTACCGCGTTCGCCCAGTTCGTCGCCCTGGTCGACCCAACTGCCCCGCCCGGCCAGACCACCGGAGTCGAGTTCCGGATCGACGACAGCTTGGATGCTGGCTCCCTACGCCCGTAGCACGCCCCGTGCCAGCCCCAGCGAGCGATCGGAGGCGAGAGTCGCGCCTCCGGCAACGCACAAGGCATTCGAAGGGAAGGACAGCGGACCCCGGCAGTTGATTGGCCCGGGGTCCGTCGTCGTGCAGTTCTGTGCTGTTGTTCCGGGGTGAGGAGGCGCTGTGCGTTGGCCTCGACGGTGGCCCCCTAGTTGACGGCCCGCTGTTTGAAGGTGCGGGCCGCCTTGCGGCGTGCCGGGGCGAAGGCATCGGTTGCGCCAGCTCCCGTGCCCGGCTTCTCGTTCCAGCCGCGGAGCTTCGCCGCGACCCGCTTCAGCTTCGGGTGCCCCGGATTGAGTGCGATCTGGAAGTGGGATTCCTTCGGAGCCGTCGCCTCGTCACCGCCCCAGGAGACTGTGCCGTCGAGTTCGGTCAGGATGTCTCGGATCACGATCAGTTCGTGCGGGAACAGCCCACCTGTGATTCCCGGGGGATAGGCGCCTGGCCGGATGGCGATGGCAGTGCCGGAGAGGTAGTTGGACTCGTAGTCCTTCCGTACCACCGGATTCGTGGAGTGGCCAGTTACGTCACCCACCCGCAACGCGTCCACCTCGTAGTGGAAACGACGCGCGACGTGCAGGAGGACGATGGCCGCGTCGCCGTCGGCGAGGGTGACCGAGGCGGGGCTTCCCTCTATCGCGTGCCTGGTCCCCTTGCCGATCACGGGCCAGCCGTTGGCGGACGTCTTGCCGTTCCAGGTGGCACCTTCGACCAAGGGCGTTGCAGCGGCAGGAGTGGCGGATCCCGCTCCCAGGAGGACTGCGCCGCCTGCGGTGCCGGCAGCGGACGTGATGAACCAGCGCCGCGGCAGGTTCCGTACGGAGGTGTTCATGTGGTTGCTTCCTTGTCATCCGTGGGGCCGGCGTTCGCGCCACGCCGTTGCTTGACAGCGATGGCTACTGCTGCGACGACGCACGCCACGGTGAGTGCGGCCAGCGCGACGACGCCTGTGTTGACATACGCCGGGACGAGGTCGTAGGTGGCGTTGCATTTCTGCGACAGCGGGAACCACTGCTCCGTCGCGTACGCGTATTCCGGATCGAAGTCCTGATGCTTCGTCAGCGTGCAGAATTCTTCCAGGTCGTACGTTCCGAACAGGGAGACGAGCCCCCATACGTACAGGCTTCCCGCGCCCAGCGCCGCGGCAGCCGCAGCGTAAGCCCAGGCACGAGGGCCGCGGGGCCATCTCACGTCGGGCAACCCATAGTTGCTGTACGCCACAGTTTTACTCCCTGGTCCGACACTCAGCTGCTCTTGGCGAAGAAAGCACGCCTACGCTTTGACTCCTGGTCAACGACGCTCTTCAGCGTATCCGCGTATCCGGACAGGAAGGGATTGAGCTTGTCGCCGGGCAAGTAGCCGGGCATCATCGTGTCGACGCCGGCATTCTTACGGATCAGCATGGTGCGGATGGCATCGAGTTCATCGTCGGCGCCGACATCGACGAGCATGGTCCGGGCCGCGCCGATGACCGTATTGGTCTGACCGTTGTAGCGTTCGTTGAAGAATTTTGTGAATCGGGACAGGTGACCGGCTCCTCCGAGGTGGGAGCGGAACCAGTCGGTGATTTTTGTGCCATTCTTCACTGCTTTCCCGAGGAGGTATCCGTCGGCGTCCTCGATGAGATCACCGAAGCCGAACGAGGAGGCCACGTTTATCTTTGCCAGCCGGTCCTTCGCGAAGAGGTACCCGGACGCATACGAGTCCGCGTGATTTCGCCAGTCGGCGTAGAAGGTAGTGAGGTCCCCGCCCCAGCCGGCGAAGTCACCGCGGTTGGCCGCAGCCGCACTCGGGACGCCTCTCAGGTAGTACGCGTCAGCGCAGGCAGCGAGGTGGTCTGCGTTGATTGTGACACCGTAGGAGGGATCGGTGTAGGACTTGACGCGCGCGGGGCCGTTCGCTGCGCAGTAGTTGATCCACTTCATGTCGATCTCGCCGATCAGCGTTTCCCATCCCTGCCCATAGGAGTAGTAGGAAGGGTAGCGGAGCCACTCGAGAACCTTGTGAGAGGCATTACCGCTGTTGTACTTGACAGCAGTCTGGTACAAGCCGTCGATGTACTTCAGGAAAGAATCGACGGGCGAACCGGTGTCGCCAATGCCATCGCGGCCTACGCCCGGGTCGGTGCCTCGCATAACATCGCGGTCGAGGTCGAACTTGTCGCCGCTGGCATCGAATTTGTACTCTTTTATCTGAGCGAACGACCAGTTTTCCGGCATGGGGAATCCCAGGTTCCCGGAGAATCCCCATGACATGCCGGACACGAACGAGTGCCGTGCGTGAGCGTCTGCGCTGACGCGGGAGCATACGTTGCGGGAGCCGTAAACGCCCGCAATGTACTTCTTGCCCTTGTGATTCAATCCCGCTTGTACGCCTGTGAAGTAAGGAACGATGTTAGACGCTATCTGTTCGCTGGTTGCGTCATAGTCGACCGCGAAGTATATGACCGTTCCGCGATTGAACTTGTAGCCTTCGGCGCGGTCATGCGCTTTCACCGCGTGTTTGAAACCCTGATCGTAGGTGAAGTCTGAGAGATACCGGCCGATGTACTGAGAGATGGGGAAAACCTTCATGCCCCCGTCGAAGATCGCATCGAGTTCGCCCGGCATCAGTTCCTTGTTCAGGTCGTACTTAGGGTCGAGCACCTCCTCATCGAGGTACCGCCCAACGACGTCGTACCCTGCCGCCTTGAGCGCCTTGGCGCGCGACAACGAAATCGTGAAGCGAGTATCGCAAGCGGTAGCTTTGCGGTCCGGGTTACCCATAGAAACCAAGAGTTGGCACCACGTGTCGTAGTCTCCTCGCCCGTCTGTGTTGGAAAGCTTGGAGAACGACTGGAACGCTGAAACGTACTGGGCCAGCTTGGCATCGTAGGTGGACTTGAACGAGGTAATGAGGTTGCTTACTTTGCCGTTGAAGACGCACGCTGCAGAGAACAGCTGAACGAAAATCCCTGTCGAACCATCACTGAGAGTGTGATTCTTCAGTCCCGCCTGCGTGCCGGTGCCGAAGTTACCGGTGACGGACTCTTCCGGGAAGCCCATTTCCAGCTGGAGTGCCTTCATCACAGCTTGCTGCACATCGCGCGTGTAGTGCCCGTCACAAGGAATGATAAAAAAGGGCGATTTCTTCCAATAGCGACTGTTGAACCACTGCTGGATTGTTCGCACTTCTTCTGTTCCGCCGGAGACGACGGTGTAAGCGTCCATGGTCAGCAGGGCCTTGAACACTTTCGGGTCCAGGTATCCCTTCGCCGTGTCGAACTCCGAGCCGATGCCCATTTTCGTCATCATGACGGAGATCGCACTACGGGTGGACATCCCGTATGTTCCGTTGATGCCGCCGGGGTCGAACCCCTTGCAGTAGCAGGCGCTTTGGATAATCTTGACGATGTTCTCGTTCTTTTCACCATCCTTCACCCCGCCCCGTTGCGTGAGCGAATTGAGTGTCGTGGGGCCAAAAGTATTGGACAGGTTGGTGATGCCGAGTTCGTACTGAAGGGCGTGCGTCAGGGAGTACATCGTGCCCCACCCCGTTTTGCCGTCTTCCGGGCACTTTTTGTAGCCAAGGACGCTGCTGTAAGTGGAGTTGACCCACTTCTGAGCCTCGAGAACTCGCTCGTCTGCCATCTTGGTTTTCTCTCTGTTCGTCGTTGCACAGCACAGCGGCGTCCCGCTCTTGGCCGGGGGGTTGATCAGCGCCGGGGCATCGGGGTATGCAGGGGTGCACCTTTTCCGGGGCGGCACTGCTCCCGCACAGTTGAATGCTCTTCATGGCCGCGCACGCTAGGCGGGGATGCCGGCTGCCAGCGCGCCGCCGGGCGCGCCGGCAGCCAGCAGGCGTCAGCAAGGCAGGCAGGCTCCGACACGGTGCCGGTTGTAGTTACCGGGGGCGGCCCGAAGTTTGCTTGCGTCTCTCGCTCAGCTGACGAGCGGAGATCCGGTGAGCTGCCAGGTGATCGGGCCCTTGCCGTCTGCTTCGATGTCGTAGACGACGGTCGCGTCGCCCGACCACCACAGATCCGGGTTGAACGCGGCGTTCGGCGAGGAACAGGTCAGCCCGCTTGCATTGGCGTAGCTCTGGTTGAGCTTGTCCGTGAAGTCGCACGTGATGCTGGTAATCACGGTGTCGGCACCGGACGACGTCGGACGGTTCTCCAGGCGGCTGGTCACCTTGAACGACGTGAACCGCTTGCCGGAGTCCTGTACTTGGTCATCCAGGATGCCCCAGTTGAGGGTGGTGTTGGTCTTTATCTTTCCGTCAGCTGAGGGGGCGGCGCAGACATCGGCGCCGATCTGAGTGTCCGGCTTGAGTCCGGGAAGGTCGATGGCTCGTACGTTGCCGGATGCCGTCGAGCACGTCTCAGCTGCGCTCGCAGAGTGCGACGTCAGCACGACCGCGCTGCAGGCGACAGCCGTCGCGGTGAATGTGGACAGGCGCATGATGGTGCGATTCATATGAAATCCTCCGGATTTAGTGGTGAATGAGCGCGACGTGGCCCATCCAGAATTCGGTTCATTGAGCTGGGGCGCGCCGTTGGATCGGTGCTGTATGCAGGAAGGCCAGAACCATCGATGCGCGCTGTGTCCGGTCGAGAGTGAGGGCGCCGGAAACCCGCGACTCTTCGGGGCGGCAGCTCTGCACCGGCCAACCCAACGCTTCAGCGAAGAACACCTGCTGAGACTGAGTTGAGGGCGTTCTACCGCTGTGGGCACTCTGGCTGCGGGACGTCTGCGGGAGTGCCAGCGTCATCCCCAAACAGATGCACCCTTGTTCTCGGATGCCTCGATGGCCACCCATGGCCGCCTCGCAGCAGCCACAGGCTGGCTACTCCCTCGAGCGCGGCAAGCCGCGGGCCCGGTGCCGGGGCGGAGGAGGCCCTCATCCTGCCCGAAGAGTGCTGCGGGTCACCCCTGCAACTGGGTCAGCTTTGGAGTTCCTGCTTGGTGTTCTTCTCGATGGACACGAATGGATGCTCCGGCACCGGCTTGCCGGGGTCCCTAACGGTGAGTTCAGTCGGCCATGATGTGCCGGGGTAGAGGCCGACTACCGTGGTCTTGACGTGCGCCGTTGCCTCGAACCCGCCTGGCCCTGTGATGCGCACATCGACCTGGTAGATGGCTCGCCGGTCACCATTGTTGGTGATCTTCACTGGAATGGTCAGTCCGGATGTGGTGCGGCTAGGGGCATAGACCACGACGTCCCCATCGGTGGCGACCGGAGTACCGAAGGTCTCACCGCCCGAGACCAGACCACTGGGCGTCGATGACGTTATCGGTTTCCCGCGGGGCGCATCCGCGACTCTCTCCGCAGCTGCCTTGTCCGCCGCCTCTTTGCTCGGGTCGACGGTCGCCGAGAGGGACGGGGACACCGGGGCGGCGGATGCTCGTGCCGACTTCGATTCGCTCGGTGCTGGGAGCCGCGCCGATTCGGTGGGGATCGGCTTGGAGGCCGTCACCGCACTCTTGTCAACGCCACTGTTGTCGCTATTCGTCCCGCTGCAGGAGGCGGTGAGTGTGCAAGCCGTGAGTGTCGTAGCGCTCAGCACAAGTGCCCTGACCCGCCCGCCCAGTCCGCCCCGGGATGGCTGCACACGGCCCGGCACGCCTGCTCTCAGTTGCATGGCGTGGCGTAGTCGACCCGGTCGATCAGCGCTGCGGTGGCGGTCTTGCTGCTCTTCATGACCGCGGTGAACTTGGAGCAGAAGATCTCACTGTGTGTACCCGTGATGGTGACAGGGCCTGCGTACTGGCTAAAGGTGCCCTCGTCGGTGTCGCACCTCGGCTCTGTCCTGTTGGTACACAGCTTGAGCTTCATGTACTTCGGGGTACCGGAGTTGTTGTCGAAGACCGCGCAGGCGCCCGTGTACCCAGCGCTACCCCGGGTGTACGTGAACAGGGTGCCGAACCGCCGCGCATCCGGAAGACGTTCGGCCGACTGCAGTACGTAGCTTGAGCCACAGAGGTTCGCCGTCGCCCGTACCGCCGCTGTCTGGGAGGCGGCAATGGTGCGCGTGGCCTTGGAGGCAGTGGGCGATAGCGCGACGCCGGCAACGGAGTGGCCTTCGGCGGCAGAGACTTGAGGAGCTGCCAGGCCGACTGTGGCAAGCGTCGTTGCGGCTACTGCGGATCGCATGAAATACCGCGAACGAGAGGTAATGGGCATGGGTGGTCCCCCTGTGGTGCATGTGATGTGGTCGAGATCGTGAGAGGAGCCCCGCACTCAGAAATCCCCGGTGCGAACGCTGCCTTGGTCATCTCCGCGATCGAACAGGAATCTATGCCCAAATGGACTCCCAGGGAAGGGTCTAGACCAGCACCCGGCCCTTGCCGTCCGCTTCTTGGTGACTGAACGTCACATTTTTTACCCTCAGCCGACTTAGCCCCAACTGACAAATCGACGCCACCTCATGCAACGTAACGACAAGTTACCTTGTGGTAATGCTCACTTCTTAGCTTTTTGGAGTTCTATGCGGCGAGACCTGTGAGTGCTGCGGACTTCAAACTGGCCCGCGCGACTCGATGATCTCGCCGCACGAATCGCGCGGCGGCGAGTTCACCATGACCCCGGCCGGTAGGGCTACCACGCCCGCTCCAGCCGGCGCACCCGGTCGTGGATGCGCTCCAGCCCGCGACGCCCCAACGCGGGCCCGTGCAGGTAATGCAGGCCCAGATCGCCGCAACCGTATGGGTGGTCATCGCCGCTGTGCGCTCCACCGGCCCGACGGCCCGGGGTGATTGGTCGGCGATGGAGAAGGCCATGAATATGGGGGTGTAGGCCCAGCGAACGCATCTGACCTGCGCTCCATGGCCCGCACTGGTGGCGCTGGGGCTGCGTGTGATCAGCGGGTGGGCCGGGAACGGCGGCTGTTTCTGTGCCTCGCGACGGTGGCGTGTCCTCCTTCAAGCGCAGCCAGCGAAGGTCCAGCCCGCGCTTGTCGGCCGCAGCATGCGGATCGGGCTGACGCGCGGAGATCGCCTCCCCGATGTGAGCGCCGATCTCGTGCGCGGCCGAGATCCCCTCACTGCCATGCGTCGCTCAGGTGTCGCGCCACTCATCGCGTACGTCCGTGCCCCGCTACCACTCCAGGTCCGAGCCGCCACTGTCTCAGGTGTCCGCGTGAGCGGCGGCATGAGTCTCCTCCTGGCTCCGGCCCGGGGGTGGACGCCGCGCGAGGAGCGGGTACTTCCGGGGGCAGCGGCGCCGCCGTGCGCCACCACTCTGCCTCCGGTGCGGTGCCACCGGCCTCCGCTCCGGGAGCAGCGGGAACCTCCTTGGGTTTTTACCGCGGGCGCGTTGACGGTCGTAGTAGGTGCGGGAGGCGGGGTCGGCGTTCATGCAAGCGAAGGCGGAGAGGAACATGGCACGTTTGAGCTGCCGGTTCCCGCCGCGGGGTGCGTGCTCGCCGTGGATCGAGGTTCCCGACGACTTCATGGTCGTGGCGAGGTCGGCGTAGGAGGCGAGGTGGGCGGCGGTGGGAAAGCTGGTGCCGTCGCCGACGGTGACCAGCAGGACGGCGGCGGTCCTGACGCCAACGCCGGGCATCGAGGTCAGGACCGGGTGAAGAGAGGTCCGCCGCTGTTCGTGGACGGCCGCGAGCAAGGCGGCCAGGGACGGGATTCACAATGTCGAGGGTGCCGGTTCCCAGGACCACGACGGTCTGCTCGTCGAGGGCGTCGAAGACGTCGTCGGTCAGCCGGGCGTCCATGCGCGGGGCCTTGGGCCGGATCGCCTCGACGAGTCTGCGGCGGCCTGCTTTGCGCAGGGCTGCCGGGGTCCGTATCGCTCGAGGAGCCAGGTAACGGTGGGGTGGTCGAGGCGGGGGCCCAGGACGCGTTCCAGCGACGGGGGAACTGGGCGAGCAGGCCGCGTATCCGGTTGCTGATGCGGGTGGCCTCCGCCGCGAGGTCCTGGTCGAACCCGGTCAGCTCGGCGGTGATCTCATCGGTGAGTTCGAGCGAGCGCAGAGTGTGGGCATGGTGCGGGCGGCGTCAGCGATCACCGCCGCGTCTTCCGCGTCGGTCTTCGCCTCGCCCGGGTAGAGGTCGGCGATCCCCCGCATCGCGAGTCCGGGCAGGTAGGCGACCTGGCAGCTCGCGTCCCGGGCCAGGGCCAGGAGCAGGGCGCCGATGGAGGCGGGCTGGTACACGATCACCAGCACCGTGCCGAACTTCGCGGTCAGTTCCTCAAAGACGGCCCGCAGTATCGGCTCGCTGTTGGGCAGCGGCTTGTCGAACACCTTCTTGCCGGCCGGGGTCAGCCCGTGTCCGTGGGCTTTCTCAGAGGCTGGCGGCCGGTACAGCGTGGTGCCGGGTACGGAGGGTGAACGATGGCCCCGCGCCACGCTGGTCTGCCGACGCCACCACGGGTGCCTGCTCGTCAGCATGCGTCACCCCGAGGAGCTGCCCTGACCGATACGGCGGTGCCCACCACGCTCACCCGGTCGGGCCCCCGTGACCGAGGTTCACCGGCGCGGGTGAGTGCGGGCGTTCCGGGGCGGCGGTCCCCTGGTCACCTTTCAACCCGTCCGGAAATGACCCGGGCCGGGACATTTCCGGACGGTTCGGCGTAAGGGAACTGTCGTCCGGCGCAGCATGGCTGGTGTCAGGCTGTGCTTCTCTGCTTCACGAGCCGCTCTAAAGGGTTGTCCCGTAATGATCTTGGAGTCGGTGGAGGCGCGGCCGGTCGCTGCCCCGCCCGTTCGGCCTATCCGGCGAGGGGGAGGTTGTGCAGGCGGGCGATGCCGAGCATGGCGTGCTGGACGCCGTCACCTTCGAGTCGGCAGTCGCGCAGGATCTTCCAGGCCTTCATACGGGCGAAGGTGTGCTCAATGCGGGGCCCTCACCTGCTTGTGCGACCGGTTGTGTGCTCCTTCCAGTCCGGGAGATCCTCGCCCTTGCGACGGCGGTGCGGGATGACCAGTCCACCCCTGATAGCCACCGTCCGCATGGTCATGGTGTTGCCGATGGCGGCCTCGGCGCCGGATTCTTCCCAGCCGCGGGAGTCGTGCCGTACGAGAAACTCGCCGTCCGCTACGAAGCAACCGCCCTGGTCGCGGCTATCAGCGAGTGGCTGTGACGGCATGTTCACCAGGGTGTGTGAGAGAGGCTGTCAGCGGTGGCCCAGCACGTTGACCACCCGTCCACTGGGGTCGCGGACGAAGAACCGCCGCACGCCCCACTCCTCGTCCTGCAAGGGGTGAATGATCTCCGCACCGCTCTCCCGCATGACCGCATAAGCCGCATCCACGTCGTCCACCTCGACGCTCATGTCGGGGGTGACAGGCGCGGTCTCGTCGCTGGTCATGACGCTGATCTGCGCTGCCGGGTTGGACGCGGAGGCGAGCGTCATGATCCAGCCGTGGTTCATGACCTCCTCGAAGCCCAGCAGGCCATAGAACTCCCGGCTCTCCTGCGCGGCCTCCGACTGAATGTTGGGCACAACACGGCGAACGGCCATCGACGACTCCAAGTGAGAACGAACGTGTCTCTATGTCTCCCCAGGAGTACTACGGCACGTCCGTCGCCGCACGCACTTTCGCGCCACGCCCTCTCACCAAATCGTCAGTCCGCCGTCGTCTCCGTGCCGGCCAGGGAGAACGCGAGGATCGAGACGCGCGTGATCAGTCCCGCGAGCAGGATCGTGCCGAAGCCCTCGACCTCCAGCTCGGCGAACTTCCCGCCCAGCCAGGAGAGCAGCCACCAGATGAGCGTGTCCTGTACAAACCCGGCCAGGCCGAAGGCCAGCAGGGCCGGGACACGGGCTGACGGGCCGACGTAGATGAGCTGGGTGAGGATCACGATCACTAGGGCCGCGACCATGAGTGAAAGCGCCACGTCCACGTTTTCCGCGCCCAGGGTGATGCCGGGGAGCAGGGCCCCGGCGATGCATACGCCGACGAGGGCGCCGAGCTTGCGTCGTCCGCCTATGTCATGGCCGGACTCTCGCACGCGGGAGGTGAGCCTGTGCAGATCCCGTAGAAGCCGTGATCGGATCGAAGCCACGTCACCCCGCCGTCGGCGAATGACGACGCCTGAGCGCGTCGAGGCGGCGCGGAAGCTGGACGCAGTCGGTCCCCTGGCGCCGGACCAGCGTCTCCTCCGCGTACTCCTCGCTGACGACAACTGCGCGGTGAGCTCGCGCAGGCGCTTGCCCGTGCCGAGGAACTGATCAGCCAGCTCAGTGAAACACGCGACGATCTCCCGGCCGCACGGACCACCATTCGGCCAACTGATCCGAACTGAGAACACAGGCAGAGCAGTGCACTCAACACCCTCATGACTCGAATCTGACCGGCCGCAACAGATAACTGCGGTCCCTCAACCGGCTACGTTCCCGCCGGGAACCTAGTCTTCTGAGTCAGGAATTCTGTTCAGATGAGTGGGGGCTGCGGGGTGGCGCACTGGGTGGCCGAACTGCAGGGTCCACAGCCGGAGTTGGCCTGCCATGAGGCAGCGGTGGCTGCTTCTCGAGAAGTCGGCCAAGAACTCCGCGTCGGCGGGTACGGCGCCCAACTGGCATTGACGTCGAGATCGTTGAATACCCAGTGAGTCTGCACGAGTTTGCGGTACGGCTCCAGCGGTGGGGCGTGGAGCAGGTCTTGGGCACCGTGATGCTCCGCAGACGGCTGGTGCGCGAATGGCCCACTGAAACCCGCCCAGAAGGTAGGGCGACTTCCGGCGTCCGGGCATTAACTCATTCGGGTTAATCGGCCGGGCCGTTGCGTTTCCCTGGATATGACGTGGGCATTTCATCATCGGGTCGAATGGCCGTGGGCGCTGCTGGCAAAGGCGGACGACAAGCAGTACGACGCGCTTTCCCATTTGACAGCCCGATGCCGGCCAGTGTGAGGAAGAAGCCATGGTCGAACTGAGCAGTGCTGAGCACCTCCGGACGAAAGTTCAGCCTTACTACCGGCGGCTGGATTCCCGTCTCGTATACACGATCCTGGGGGGTCGCACGCGGCACATGGGCTGGTACGAGCACGGTCAGTCGCCCTGGGCGTTTTCCGCCGCCATGCGTCGTATGGAGGCCGTCGTCGCGCGGAAACTGGCGCTGCCACCGGGGGCCAAGGTCCTCGACGCGGGCTGCGGTGTCGGTGACGCCGCCCGGACCGTGGCACGCCTGACCGGAGCGGAGGTCGTCGGTATCGATTACATCGAATCGGACATCGCTATCGCGCGCCGACGCACAACACGGACGCCTGGCCAGATTGGTGCCACACGTTTCCTCGTAGGCGACTTTCATGACCTGCCCTTCGATGATGACTCCTTCGAAGGGCTTTACGCCATGGAAAGCTTCTGCCACTCCGCCCACCCGGAGAAGGCGCTGTCGGAGTTCTTCCGTGTTCTCAGGCCCGGAGGCCGCCTACTGATCAACGATTACTCATTCATCGAATCGGCTGTGGAACCACTGGTGTTTGCCCTGGGGCGCGCGGTGTCCGAAGTCCTCGGCACGCCCAGCATCTTTCCTCGTGGAGACCTGGAGGAGTACCTCACAAACGCCGGATTCACCGTCGAGTCGGTTACGGACGCCACGCCGAACGTGCTGCCCATGCTGCGTGCCGGCGCGATGCTCGGAAGGATTCCCTACGTACTGGCCCGGAGCATGGGGTGCTACAACGCGGTGATCAATGCGGCGGTCGTCGTTGAGACTTACCGTCATCGTGATGCGGTGCGCTACGAGATCCACGTGGCCACCAAGCCGGCGCCGGACGCGGCGAGAGCGGCCGGGCAGGACTAACACCCGTCGTAGGCGGACGTGCCGGGTATGACGAACAGGAGCGCATCGAGACGGCGGTGAGGAACGTGCCTGTCGGCCCGTGCTCACCCTCATGGCCTTCGTGGCGATGACCTGCCCGTCGCAGTGCAGCATCAGGTGCGCGCCGCCGGCACAACGGTTCCCCTCCCGGGCGAGTGCAACCGAGGACCTGCGAGCTGCTCGCCGTGGTCGGCAGCGTCCCGGCTCTGGTTTGGATCCCACAGGCCGACAACGTGACAGGAGACATGGCATGTGGCCGACGAACACGCCGCGCAGAGTGGTTTCCGTCTACCGGCGCGGCGGAGTCATTGACCCTGTACTGCGTGAGGGCTACGGGGCGTGCCAGCGTGCCGTCCGCGCCACAGAGATTGAGTACGCCGTCTCCCAGCTGCTGCCGGCACCGCTTCGGCTTGCAACCTGGGCTGTGTACGGCGCCGCACGCGCTGTGGACGACCTGGTCGACGTCGGTGCCGACGGGGCACCAGCAGCGGACCGGGCCGCACGGCTGGAGGAGTGGATCACGGCGTTCGACGCGGATCTGCGCGACGGGGCGAGCACTGATCCCGTACGCCAGGCCCTGATCCACACCATGCTGACGTGGGATCTGCCGCCGACATCGCTGTACCTGCTGTTTGGGGCACTGCGCAGGGAGGCCGCGGGCCGACAGCTTGCGACCTGGCAGGAGTGGCGCGATTACAGCAGCCTGGCCTGGGCCTCACTCGCGCAGCACATCGCCTGGCTGTTCCTGAAGGCCGCAGGGGTCTCCTCCGAGCCGGCAGCCCTCGCCACCGCCATGCCGGAAACGGTCCTCGCCTGGCAAACCACGGTCGATGCCCTCCACCTCACTGACGCCCTGGCCGACCTCGCCGAAGACCTCACCCGCGGGCACGTGTCCCTCCCCCAGGAGGCCCTGGACGAAGCGGCAGTGCGGCGGACCGACCTCCTGGACCGTCGCAGCACCGCGGCCTTCGAATCCATGGTGCGCCGCCTGGCCGACCAAGCGCGTGCCGGGTTGGGCACAGCGGCGATACCGGACCTGGCGCATCCCCTGATCAAGATTCCCCTGGCCGCCTACGTGGGCCTGTACCGGCTCCGGCTGGAGGCCGTCGTCGGCGACCCGGCCGCGCTCCTGCACCGTCGGCCGGCGCTGCCGCCGGGTGCGCGCCGTCGGCTGCTCGCACCCGCACGGGTCCGGGCCGCACTGGCCTGGACGCTATTTCCCTTTCCGTTTCATCCCGGCACAGCGGAGCCAGGACTCCCGCACGCGCCGGCCCCTTCGACCAGCCCCACGGGAACCGGTACGGTGCGCCCTGGCGACGACGTGCGCACACACTGGATGAAGCAGCCAAGGGTCGGCCCTACGCCCCACCCATCCGGTGCGCGGCCGCCCCGCTTGCCCGACCAGGACATGCCCCGTCATGTGGCCATCATCATGGATGGCAACGGCCGCTGGGCCACCGCTCAAGGCCTGCCTCGTGCCGAGGGCCACCGGGCCGGGGGCGAGGCACTGATCGACGTGGTCCACGGGGCGCTGGAGACCGGCCTGCAGTACCTGACCGTGTACGGGTTCTCCACTGAGAACTGGAAACGCCCCACCGACGAACTGGATGCGCTGATGTGCGAGTTCGTCGAACGGTTGCGCCGCCTGAAGGACGACTGCCCGCCGCTGGACATCCGCGTGCGCTGGGCGGGCCAGTACTCCCCCCTGCCCGCAGACATGATCGACGCCCTCACCGCGATTGAGCACACCACCCAACACTGTCGCGGCCTGACCTTGACAGCGTGCGTGAACTACGGCGGGCGCGCCGAGATCACCAGAGCCGCGACCCGGCTCGCCCACGAGGCGGCCGCCGGCAGGATCCGTCCGGCATCGATCTCCGAGCACTCCTTCGCCCGTTACTTGCACGTCCCTGACCTGCCCGATGTCGACCTGCTCCTGCGTACTGGGGGAGACCAGCGCACATCCAATTTCCTGCCCTGGCAGGCCGTCTACGCGGAACTAGTTTTCCTCGACACCCTCTGGCCCGACATGGACCGCCGGGATCTGTGGCGGGCAGTGGAACAGTACTCGGCCCGCGAGCGCCGCTACGGATCCGTCCCGCCTCCGCGCCCCGCCCCGCCCCGCCCACTGCGCTGAACCCGGACGAGAGGGGAGGTGTCGCCGACACCTGCGCAGACGCGGTGCGTGCTCATGTGCACGGCTGCTTCGGACGCCGGTCCGACGGGAGCGAACCCCGGCCGGGCGGGAACCAGGGCGAGGTGGCGCGGGCAAAGGCGGCGATGCACCAAGCTCGATGCCGCTGCTGAGCCTTGGCAGGCACGCTCCTGGTCTTCTGAGTGAGGAATTCTGTTCAGACAACTCGTGAGGCGTTCGAGGAATTCGTCCGCGGTCTTTGTCCAGACGTAGGGCTTGGGATCGGTGTTCCACGCGGCGATCCAGCTGCAGATGTCCTTCCCCAGGGCCTGGACGCTCTTGTGGACGCCGCGTCGCATCTGCTTGTTCGTCAGCTCGGCGAACCACCGCTCGACCAGGTTGAGCCAGGACGACCCGGGCGGGGTGAAGTGCAGGCGGATCCGTGGGCGGGCCAGTAGCCAGGTCTTGATGGCTGCGGTTCGGCGTAAAGGGGCACCATCCACAACGAGGGAAGAGCTGTAGGCACGCCGGCAGGTGCCACCAGAACCTGAATGGTGCACCCCGGATCTGCATCCGCAGTGCGCATCGGCGTGAGTGCCCTTCTCGAACGTCAGGTCCACGGACTGGCTTGGCTGGGTGGATTCGTTCGAGCCGGCATCTGACGGCGTTACCGGGCCGTGATTGGCTGCGAAATTTTGCAGACCCGGTGCCGGTGTCTGGGCAAGAGCGGGGAGTGCGCGAGGGGTTGGGCGTGTGTTCGTCGTCAGCGGAAGGACTTGGGCAGTCATGAGTTGCTGAGCGGCTTCTTTGAACTGTGTCTCCCCGGCCTGCTTGCCCGCGGTTTTGAGGACGGCTTTGACGACCTGGGTGGTGATGGTGGCGGTGAGCCGGAGGTTTTCGCCTGCGGCGCGTGAGCGTAGGTGCTGGTAGAGGTCGGCTGCGGCGGGGAGGCCGTACCGAGTGGTGACGGGAAGAAGAGCGCGGGTGTGGGATGCGGTCGCGGGCTTGCCCAGGCTCTGGGCCAGGCGCTCGGCGAGTGGCCATTCCTCCATCATTTGGTAGGCGGTGCGTTCGCTGATCTCCCAGCGTTCCTCCACGTAGGCACCGAACGTGGTGTGGGTGTGGCGGTAGAGCTTGCGGTTGCAGGTGGCCTGGAGGGCTTTCCCGGCGCGCCAGGTTGCTGTGGCCAGGTTCTCGACGGCGCCCTCGCACACCGCGAGATCGTCGGCGGCCAGAGCGGGTCGTAGGAGCGTTGGTCGGCGGGGGTGATGAGGATGAGGCGGCCGTCGGTGGCGACCTGCCACTCGGGCAGGGCGTGGCCGGTTGTGGGGTCGAGCAGTCCGCCGTCGGAGGCTTGCCACTGCGGGGGAGCTCGTCGCCGCGCGGCGAGGGGACCAGGACCAGTCGTCCGTCGTCCTTCACGACGGACGAGGCCGGGCTCCGGTGCTCGGCGCGCTGTTCCACGGCTTGGAGGTATGCCGCACGCTCTGCGGCGTACAGGTCCCTGCGCCGTTGGGCGGTGCCCGCGGTGCCGCACCTGTGGGCGACCTGGTCCCAGCCTTCGGCGGCCACCGCCCCGGGGAAGGGCTCCGTGTGATTGCGGGTCTGAGCGATGTCGTCCAGGATGCGGGGCGTCAGAGTCCACGTGCCCTCGCTCTGGTGCACGAGGTGGTGGTCTGTGAGGCGTTGCAGGGTTCGCTAGACGGTGGCCCGTGACACTGAGGAGGAGGCGACGAGCTCGCTGGCGCTCTGTCCGGGCCGGACGTGCAATCCGCCGGCGCGGGCCACATGGCAGGCGATGGCCGCTGTGATCCGGTGACCGTGCTCGGCCTCGCCCTGCCAGTCTGAGCGGGGGACGACGGACAGGCCGTCTGAGCCGAGCTCGCTGTAACTGCCCGCCGCGTAGCGGCCGGTCAGGTCACCGAGCAGGGCGAGGTCGGCTGCGGCGGTGGGGAGCTGGTGAAGTCCAAGGAGCGCGAAGTGAGCGCCTGTGACTGCCTCGGCTGGCTTTTTGCTGGAAGTGCAGCCTTTTTACAGGAGTGCGGAAGAAGGTTGCCGTGTGACATTCTGGGGCTGTCCTGCCAAGGACCTGGACCCACCCAGGCCCGCAAAAACCAGGGGTGGTGTCCGGACCGACCTCCAATCGGTACCAGCGAAGCCTCCAGGATTCCCGTCCTGGGGGCTTTCGTGCGCCTGGTGCCGAGGGGAGGCAGACGTCCCCAACGCGGCTCGACCGGGGTCGAATCGGGGTCGGATCAGAGTGATTACCTCTGATTGCCTCCGATCGCCTCTGCAACCCGTCCTAGCAGGTCACAGCCAGTTCGACTCACATAAGCGCAGGTCAGAAAGGCGCAGCAGTTGTACCTGACGATCAGCACTACCGGCAACCAGGAGCGTCCCGCGACCGACCTCGGCTTTCTGCTGCACAAGCACCCCGACAAGGCGCAGACGTTCACCACTTCCCACGGCACGGCGCACGTCCTCTACCCCGAGGCGTCCGTCGAGCGGTGCACGGCCGCGCTCCTGCTGGAGGTGGATCCGGTGGCGCTCGTGCGGCGCGGCAAAGGCAAGGGGCGCGGCGGCTCACCCGATTCCGCGCTCGCGCAGTACGTCAACGACCGGCCGTACGCCGCGTCGTCGCTGCTGGCCGTCGCGCTGAGCACGGTCTTCAAGACCGCGCTGCAGGGCGTGTGCAACGCCCGGCCCGAGCGCGCCGAGGCTCCTCTGCCGCTGCGCATCGAGGTGCCCGCGCTGCCCGCGCGGGGCGGCGCCGAGCTGGTGGCGAAGCTGTTCGCGCCGCTGGGCTGGACGACGGTGCGGGCGGAGCCGGTGGCGCTGGACGAGCAGTTCCCCGAGTGGGGCGACTCGCGGTACGTACAGCTGGTGCTGGAGGGCGAGCTGCGGCTCGTGGACGCGCTGCGTCAGCTGTATGTCCTGCTGCCGGTGCTGGACGACTCCAAGCACTACTGGGTCGCGCCCGACGAGGTGGACAAGCTGCTGCGGGCCGGCGAGGGCTGGCTGGCCGCGCACCCGGAGCAGAAGCTGATCACCAGCCGGTATCTGTCGCGCCGCTGGAGCCTTACCCGGCAGGCGATGGAGCGTCTCGAACTGGTGCGCCTCGCCGAGGCGGACGACCTGGAGGTCGAGGAGATAGACAACGCCGTCGATGAGACGGCGGACACCGACGAACGACCGGTGCCGCTCGCCGTGCGGCGGCGCGACGCGATCCTCCAGGCGCTGGGCGCGGCCGGGGCGAGCCGGGTGCTCGACCTGGGCTGCGGACAGGGCCAGTTGGTACAGGCGCTGCTCAAGGACGTGAAGTTCACCGAGATCGTGGGTGTGGACGTGTCGATGCGCGCGCTCACCATCGCCTCGCGGCGGCTGAAGCTGGAACAGATGGGTGAGCGGCAGGCCGGGCGTGTGAAGTTGATGCAGGGCTCTCTCACGTACACCGACAAGCGGCTCAAGGGGTACGACGCCGCCGTGCTCAGCGAGGTCATCGAGCACCTCGACCTGCCGCGGCTGCCGGCCCTGGAGTACGCCGTGTTCGGCTCGGCTCGGCCGCGTACCGTGCTCGTGACCACGCCGAACGTCGAGTACAACGTGCGCTGGGAGTCCCTGCCCGCCGGGCACGTGCGGCACGGCGACCACCGCTTCGAGTGGACGCGTGAGGAATTCCGCGGCTGGGCGGGGCGGGTCGCCGAACGGCACGGGTACGGCGTCGAGTTCGTGCCCGTCGGGCCCGAGGACCCCGAGGTCGGGCCGCCCACCCAGATGGCCGTCTTCACCGTGATCGTCGAGGACAAGCAGGTCGCGCACGACAAGAAGGAGGCGAAAGCCGCATGAGCACCACCCCCCGCACGCTTCCCGTCACCGACCTGTCCCTCGTGGTCCTGGTCGGTGCCACCGGATCCGGCAAGTCCACTTTCGCCCACCGGCACTTCAAGCCCACCGAGGTCATCTCCTCCGACTTCTGCCGGGGCCTCGTCGCCGACGACGAGAACGACCAGAGCGCGAGCCGTGACGCCTTCGACGTCCTGCACTACATCGCGGGCAAGCGGCTGGAGGCCGGCCGCCTGACCGTCGTCGACGCGACCAATGTGCAGCAGGAGAGCAGGAAGCAGCTCGTCCAGCTGGCCAGGAAGTACGACGTACTGCCGATAGCGATCGTCCTCGACCTGCCGGAGGAGGTGTGCGCGGAGCGCAATTCCGTACGCCCCGACCGGGCCGGGATGCCCCGCCACGTCATCCAGCGGCACCGGCGCGAGCTGCGCCGTTCGCTGCGGAGCCTGGAGCGCGAGGGCTTCCGCAAGGTACACATCCTGCGCAGTGTGGAGGAGGTCGACGCGGCGGAAGTGGTGCTGGAGCGCCGCTACAACGACCTCTCCCACCTCACCGGCCCCTTCGACATCATCGGCGACATCCACGGCTGCCGCTCCGAGCTGGAGACCCTGCTCTCCAAGCTCGGTTACGTCGACGGATCGCACCCCGACGGGCGTACGGCCGTCTTCGTCGGCGACCTCGTGGACCGCGGTCCCGACAGCCCCGGCGTTCTGCGCCGAGTGATGGGAATGGTCGCCTCCGGTGACGCGCTGTGCGTCCCCGGGAACCACGAGAACAAGCTGGGCCGTTACCTCAAGGGCAGGAACGTCCAGCACACGCACGGACTCGCCGAGACGATCGAGCAGCTGGAGAAGGAGGACGACACCTTCAAGGAGCAGGTGCGGACGTTCATCGACGGGCTCGTCAGCCACTACGTCCTCGACGGCGGCAACCTCGTCGTGTGCCACGCGGGTCTGCCGGAGAAGTACCACGGCCGCACCTCGGGCCGGGTGCGTTCGCACGCGCTCTACGGCGACACGACCGGCGAGACCGACGAGTTCGGCCTGCCGGTGCGCTACCCGTGGGCCGAGGACTACCGCGGCCGCGCCGCCGTTGTTTATGGTCACACACCCGTGCCCAACACCTCGTGGATCAACAACACCATCTGCCTGGACACCGGCGCGGTGTTCGGCGGCAAGATGACCGCTCTGCGCTGGCCGGAGCGCGAGCTCGTCGACGTACCGGCCGAGCAGGTCTGGTACGAGCCGGCCAAGCCGCTCACCACCGAGGCCCCGGGCGGTCATGACGGCCGTCCGCTGGACCTCGCCGATGTGCACGGCCGCCGGGTCGTCGAGACGCGGCACATGGGACGCGTCGCCGTACGCGAGGAGAACGCGGCCGCGGCGCTCGAAGTCATGAGCCGCTTCGCCGTCGACCCCCGCCTGCTCGCCTACCTGCCGCCGACGATGTCCCCGACCGGTACGTCACACATCGAGGGCTACTTGGAGCACCCCGCCGAGGCCTTCGCGACGTACAAGGCGGACGGAGTCGGGCGGGTCGTGTGCGAGGAGAAGCACATGGGCTCGCGGGCGGTGTTGCTGGTCTGCCGGAACGCGGACGTGGCGCGCGAGCGGTTCGGCGTGGACGGTCCGACCGGTGTCATCCACACCCGCACCGGCCGCCCCTTCTTCGACGACGAGACGGTCACCGAGCTGATCATCAGCCGGCTGCGTACCGCCGTGACGGAGGCCGGGCTCTGGGAGGAACTCCAGACCGACTGGCTGCTGCTCGACGCGGAGCTGATGCCCTGGTCGCTCAAGGCCTCGGGGCTGCTGCGCAACCAGTACGCCGCGGTGGGCGCCGCAGCGCGTGCCGTCTTCCCCGGCGTCGTGGCGGCGCTGGAAGGGGCGGCGGCCCGCGGTGTCGAGGTGCAGGGGCTGCTGGCGACGCAGCGCGAACGGGCCGCCGACGCGGAAGCGTTCACCGACGCCTATCGGCGCTACTGCTGGCCGACAGAAGGGCTGGAGGGGGTGCGGCTCGCACCGTTCCAGCTGCTCGCCGTCCAGGGCCGTTCACTGGCGGGCGTACCGCACGACGAGCAGCTGGCCTGGCTCGACCGGCTGGTCGAACACGACCCGACGGCGCTGCTCCAGACCACCCGCAGGCTGATCGTCGACACCGGCGACCCGGCTTCCGTTCAGTCCGGCGTCGACTGGTGGCTGGAGATGACCAGCCGGGGCGGCGAGGGCATGGTCGTCAAGCCGGTCGAGGCGCTCGTACGGGACGGCAAGAACCGGCTCGTGCAGCCGGGGATCAAAGTGCGCGGCCGCGAGTACCTGCGGATCATCTACGGTCCCGAGTACACGCGCCCCGAGCAGCTCGAAAAGCTGCGCCACCGCTTCCTCGGCCACAAGCGCTCGCTCGCCCTGCGCGAGTACGCGCTGGGTCTCGAGGCACTGGACCGGCTGGCCGAGGGGGAGCCGCTGTGGCGGATCCACGAGGCCGTGTTCGCGGTCCTGGCGCTGGAGTCGGAGCCGGTCGACCCACGGCTGTGACGGCCTGTCCCCTACCCCCTGTGTGACTCGGACTCCGGATACACAGGGGGTAGTTATAGGCGGTGTCGAAATCGAGGACGCCGTCGCCCCATGGCCGGGGACGGGGCCACGACATGCGGCCGGATCCGCCGTACGGACGCGTGTGCGGCCGCTCTCGGCCAGGATGGAGCCATGGGATTCCATGTCGATTCCGAGACCGGGCGGCTGCGCCGCGTCATCCTCCACCGACCGGATCTGGAGCTGAAGCGCCTCACCCCCAGCAACAGGGACGCGCTGCTCTTCGACGACGTGCTGTGGGTGCGCCGCGCCCGCCACGAGCACGACGGTTTTGCCGACGTCCTGCGCGACCGCGGCGTCCAGGTGCACCTCTTCGGTGACCTGCTCCGCGAGTCGCTGGAGATCCCGGCGGCCAAGAACCTCGTCCTGGACCGGGTCTTCAACGAGAAGGAGTACGGGCCCCTCGCCACCGGCCACCTGCGCGACGCCTTCGACGACCTGCCGGTGGCCGATCTGGTCGAGGCGCTCGTCGGCGGCATGACGAAGCGGGAGTTCCTGGCGCGCCACGCCGAGCCGACCTCGGTCCGCTTCCACGTCATGGACCTGGACGACTTCCTGATCGGGCCGTTGCCGAACCACCTCTTCACGCGGGACACCTCGGCCTGGATCTACGACGGCGTGTCCATCAACGCGATGCGCTGGCCGGCCCGGCAGCGCGAGACCGTTCACTTCGAGGCGATCTACAAGCACCACCCGCTCTTCACGGGCCCGGAAGCCGGTCCCTTCCACCACTGGTCCGAGGGGCAGCCCGACTACCCCTCCACCATCGAGGGCGGCGACGTCCTGGTCCTCGGGAACGGCGCCGTCCTCATCGGGATGAGCGAGCGCACCACCCCCCAGGCAGTGGAAATGCTCGCCCGTGGGCTCTTCGAGGCCGGTTCGGCCTCCACCATCGTGGCGCTCGACATGCCCAAGCACCGGGCGTTCATGCACCTCGACACGGTGATGACGATGGTCGACGGCGACACCTTCACCCAGTACGCCGGACTCGGCATGCTCCGCTCGTACACCATCGAACCGGGCGTCGGCGAGCACGCGTTGAAGGTCACCGACCACCCGCCCGAGCACATGCACCACGCCATCGCCGCCGCGCTCGGCCTGGACCGCATCCGGGTGCTGACCCCCACCCAGGACGTACACGCGGCCCAGCGCGAGCAGTGGGACGACGGCTGCAACGTGCTGGCGGTCGAGCCGGGCGTGGTCGTGGCCTACGAGCGCAACGTCACGACCAATACCCACCTGCGCAAGGAAGGCATCGAGGTCATCGAGATCAAGGGCAACGAACTGGGCAGGGGGCGGGGAGGCCCCCGGTGCATGAGCTGCCCGGTCGAACGCGACGCCGTATAGTGATGCGCTCTTCTGTATATACTTCCATCGAGCCCGCATGCGCGACGACCGACGCCCGACGACCGACCCAGGAGCAGCCACCATGGCGACAGACCTCGCAGGCCGCCACCTCCTCAAAGAGCTGGACTTCACCGCCGAGGAGTTCCGCGGCCTGATCGACCTCGCGGCCGAGCTCAAGGCGGCCAAGAAGGCCGGCGCCGAGGTGCCGCGGCTGCGCGGCAGGAACATCGCGCTGATCTTCGAGAAGACCTCCACCCGCACCCGCTGCGCGTTCGAGGTCGCCGCCGCAGACCAGGGCGCGTCGACGACGTACCTCGACCCCTCGGGGTCCCAGATGGGGCACAAGGAGTCGGTGAAGGACACGGCGCGCGTGCTGGGCCGGATGTTCGACGCCATCGAGTACCGGGGCGACAGTCAGGCCGCCGTCGAAGAGCTGGCGGCGCACGCCGGCGTCCCCGTCTTCAACGGGCTCACCGACGACTGGCACCCCACCCAGATGCTCGCCGACGTACTCACCATGACCGAGCACTGCGCCAAGCCCCTGGAGCGGATCGCCTACGCCTACCTCGGTGACGCCAGCTTCAACATGGGCAACTCCTACCTCGTCACCGGCGCCCTGCTGGGTATGGACGTACGCATCGTCGCGCCCAGGGCCTACTGGCCGGCCGAGGAGATCGTCGCGCAGGCCCGCAAGGCCGCCGAGCTGAGCGGCGCCCGTGTCACCCTCACCGAGGACGTGGCCGAGGGCGTGCTGGGGGTGGATTTCGTCGCCACCGACGTCTGGGTGTCGATGGGGGAGCCCAAGGAGGTCTGGGCCGAGCGGATCGAGGCCCTCGCTCCGTACGCCGTGACCATGGACGTCCTGCGCGCCACCGGCAACGCGGACGTGAAGTTCCTGCACTGCCTGCCGGCCTTCCACGACCTCGGCACCAAGGTCGGCCGCGAGATCCACGAGCAGTACGGCCTCACCGAGCTGGAAGTCACCGACGAGGTCTTCGAATCGCCCCACTCGGTCGTCTTCGACGAGGCCGAGAACCGCATGCACACGATCAAGGCCGTGCTCGTCGCGACCATGGCGGGCGCCGAATAGGGGCGCGTATCGCGTGCTCCTGACGACAGTCACGCATCGGTGATACCTTCGAGGGGCAGGCACCAGCCGCACGGCTGAAGGAGGCCCGGCCCCATGAGCCCCTTTCCCGGCTCAGCACCGCGCACCGAGCACTGGCACCATCTGCGGCTGACCATCGAGGACGGCGTCGCCACCGTCACCCTGGCCCGGCCGGAGAAACTCAACGCGCTCACCTTCGGCGCGTACGCCGACCTGCGTGACCTCCTCGCCGAGCTGGCCCGCGAGCGCGCCGTGCGCGCCCTGGTCCTCGGCGGCGAGGGGCGCGGCTTCTGCTCGGGCGGCGACGTCGACGAGATCATCGGCGCCACGCTCGCCATGGACACCGCCCAGCTCCTCGACTTCAACCGGATGACCGGACAGGTCGTACGGGCGCTGCGCGAATGCCCCTTCCCGGTGATCGCCGCCGTGCACGGGGTGGCGGCCGGCGCGGGCGCCGTCCTCGCCCTCGCCGCCGACTTCCGGATCGCCGACCCCTCCGCGCGTTTCGCCTTCCTCTTCACCAAGGTCGGCCTCTCGGGCGGCGACATGGGCGCGGCGTACCTGCTGCCCCGAGTCGTCGGGCTCGGGCACGCCACCCGGCTGCTGATGCTCGGCGATCCGGTGCGCGCCCCCGAGGCGGAGCGGATCGGCCTGATCAGCGAAATGACGGAGGAGGGGCAGGCGGACACCCGCGCCGCCGAGCTGGCCCGGCGCCTCGCCGACGGCCCCGCCCTGGCGTACGCGCAGACGAAGGCGCTGCTCACCGCCGAGCTGGACATGCCGCTCGCCGCCGCCGTCGAGCTGGACGCCGCCACCCAGGCGCTGCTGATGAACGGCGACGACTACGCCGAATTCCACGCGGCCTTCACGGAGAAGCGGCCCCCGAAGTGGCGGGGGCGATAGCGATGCCGGCGCTGCGTGTCGCGGTCATCGGCGGCGGGCCCGGCGGGCTCTACGCCGCCGCCCTCCTCAAGCGGCTCGACCCGGCGCGCGAGATCACCGTCTGGGAGCGGGGCGCCCCCGACGACACCTTCGGCTTCGGTGTCGTCCTCTCCGACGAGACCCTCGGCGGCATCCAGCACGCCGACCCCGTCGTCTACCGCGCGCTCCAGGAGGAGTTCGTACGGTGGGACGACATCGACATCGTCCACCGCAGCCGGACCCTGACCTCCGGCGGCCACGGTTTCGCGGCCCTCGGCCGCCGCCGGCTCCTGGAGATCCTGCACGAGCGGTGCCGCTCCCTCGGGGTCGGCCTGCGCGTGCGCGAGGAGGCGCCGCCCGCCGCCGAGCTGTCGGCGGCGTACGACCTGGTGATCGCCGCGGACGGCGTGCACAGCCTCACCCGCGACGCCTACGCCGATGTGTTCGGCCCCCGCGTCACCTCCCACCGCTGCCGCTACATCTGGCTCGCCGCCGACTTCGCCTTCGACGCGTTCCGCTTCGAGATCGCCGAGACCGAGCACGGCGTCATGCAGCTGCACGGCTACCCCTACGCGAAGAACGCGTCGACCGTCATCGTCGAGATGCGCGAGGAGGTCTGGCGGGCCGCCGGTCTCGACCGCTGCGACGAGGCCGAATCCACCGTGCACTGCGCCAAGGTCTTCGCCGACGCGCTCGGCGGCCGTTCCCTGCGCGGCAACAACTCATCGTGGATCGCCTTCCGTACCGTCGTCAACGACCGCTGGAGCTACGGCAATACGGTCCTGCTCGGCGACGCCGCCCACACCGCCCACTTCTCCATCGGCTCGGGAACCAAGCTGGCCGTCGAGGACGCCCTGGCGCTGGCCGCGTGCGTCGAGGAGCAGCCGGACCTGCCGGCCGCCCTGGCGGCGTACGAGAGCGAGCGCCGACCCGTCGTCGCGTCCACGCAGCGCGCGGCGGCCGCCAGCCTGCGCTGGTTCGAGGAGCTCGGGACGTATCTCGACCAGCCGCCACGGCAGTTCGCCTTCAACCTGCTCACCCGCAGCCGCCGCGTCACCCACGACAACCTGCGGCTGCGCGACGCGGCCTTCACCGGGGCCGTCGAGGACGACTTCGGCTGCCCGCCCGGCACACCCCCGATGTTCACCCCCTTCCGGCTGCGCGGCCTGACCCTGCGCAACCGGGTCGTCGTATCGCCCATGGACATGTACTCGGCGGCCGACGGTGTCCCCGGCGACTTCCACCTCGTCCACCTGGGCGCGCGGGCCCTCGGGGGAGCGGGCCTGGTCATGACCGAGATGGTGTGCGTCAGCCCGCAGGGCCGCATCACCCCCGGCTGCGCCGGCCTCTACACACCGGAACAGGCCACCGCCTGGCGCCGGATCACCGATTTCGTGCACGAGCAGTCGCCCGGCACGGCCGTCGGTGTCCAGCTCGGCCACTCGGGCGGCAAGGGCTCGACGCGGCTGATGTGGGAGGGCATGGACCAGCCACTCGACGACGGCAACTGGCCCGTCGCCGCCGCCTCCCCGCTGCCGTACCGCGCGGGCGTCAACCAGATCCCGCGCGAGCTCGACCGGGACGGGCTCACCGGCATCCGCGAACAGTTCGTATCGGCGGCGAGGCGCGCGGCCGACTCCGGCTTCGACCTCCTCGAACTGCACTGCGCGCACGGCTACTTGCTCTCCGGCTTCCTCTCCCCTCTCACCAACCAACGGACGGACGCCTACGGCGGTTCCCTGGCCGGCCGCCTCGCCTTCCCCCTGGAGGTGTTCGACGCGGTACGCGGCGTCTGGCCGGACGAGCGGCCGATGACCGTCCGTATCTCCGCCACGGACTGGGCACAGGGCGGTACGTCGGCCGAGGACGCGGTGGAGATCGCCCGCGCGTTCGCCGCGCACGGGGCCGACGCGATCGACGTCTCCACCGGGCAGGTCGTCGCTGACGAAGCGCCTGAGTACGGGCGCTCGTACCAGACGCCGTACGCCGACCGCATCCGCAACGCGGTGGGTGTGCCGGTCGTCGCGGTCGGAGCGATCTCGTCCTGGGACGACGTGAATTCGCTGCTGCTGGCGGGGCGCGCGGACCTTTGCGCGCTGGCGCGCCCGCACCTGTACGACCCGCACTGGACGCTCCACGCGGCGGCCGAGCAGGGCTACACGGGCCCGGGCGCGCCGTGGCCCCTCCCGTACCGGGCGGGCAGCCGCACCCCGCCGACGGGGCGCACGGACGCGCCGAAGCCGAGGCTGACGCTGACGTAGGGCGGGCCCCTGAGGGGGTCGATCTGGGGCTCCGCCCCAGACCCCGCTCCTCAATCGCCGGAGGGGCTGAGAGTTGCCGCAAGCGGCAACATCCAGCCGTCCAGCCCGTCCGGCGTTTGAGGACACGCCCGCAGGGCGTCGCGCCGCAGGCGACTAGCCCCCCACCGCGAGCTCGACCCGGTCCTCCACCGCGCGGTACCCGATGCGCTGGTACACGCCGTTGCTCGTCGGGTTCGCGAGGTCCGTGAACAGGAGCACCTCCCCCGCCCCCGCGCCCCGCGCCGCCCCGCTCACCGCCGCTGTGACCGCCGCCGCGTACCCCCGCCCCCGCCACTGGGGCGGCGTATAGACCGGCGCGACACGCACCGTGCCCGCTGCGGGCCGGGAGACGCCCGCCATCGACACGGGGACGCCGTCGTGCTCCCACAGGGTCAGGCCGCCGTAGGCGATACGGTCGTCGACCGCCCGGCCGGCGCCCGGCCCGGGGTGGCCGACCTCCCGGCGGAAGGCGTCGACCCACTCCACCAGCAGCCCCCGGTCGCCGGCCGTCGCCACCCGCGCGCGGCCCGGCGGCGCGGGGTCGGGCGGGGTGAGCTCCGCCAGCCGGTACAGCCGTTGCTCCAGCACGGTGGTGACCTCCGCGCCGGTACGCCGCCACTGGGCCGCCAGTGCCCGCGCCGTACCCCGCTCCGCGCTCACCGCCGGACGGCCGAGCGTCACGCACGCCTCCGCCAGCGGCCCCACCGCCTCCGCCGTCACGGTCCCCACCAGCACCGCGTGCGGCGGCGTCCACAGCAGCGCCCCGGCCACGGCGCCGTCCGCGCCGCGCCACCAGCCGTACCGGGGGGCGCCTTCGCCGTACGCGTCGCTGCCGCGTCGGCGCAGCGTCTCGGCGACGGTCAGCAGCAGTGTGTTCTCCACGGGCCGGGTGGCGACGGCGGCGCCCGCGGCGGCCAGGTACTCGTCGAGGTCTTCGGTAAAGGTCCACATGGTCATGCCACATGGTCAGCCACATGGTCATGCCCATGGTGCCCAGCGGCCAGAAAGTTCAGCCACCGGCTCCGCGTACGAACTCCGCCCCCGCATCCCGCAGCCGCGCGTGCAGCCCCGAGAACACCTCCGCCGAGCGCACCCCCGGCCAGTCCGCCGGCAGCAGCTCGGCCGGGAGGCCGGGATCGGCGTACGGAAGACGGCGCCAGGAGTCGAGCGCCAGCAGATAGTCCCGGTAGGCGTGCTCCGGGTCCGGGGCCTCCTCGCCCCGCGCCACCCACGCCCGCAGCACCGGCTCGTGCAGGTCCAGGAACTGCTCGTGCTGTTTGGCGATCCCCGTCAGGTCCCACCAGCGCGCCGCCGCCTCCTCCGTCGCCGCGAAGCCGAGGTGCTCCCCGCGGAACAGATCGACGTACGGTGCGAGCTGCAGGCGCTCCAGCGTGTGGCGCGTCTCGTCGTACAGCCGCGCGGGCGCGATCCACACCCCCGGCGCCGCCGACCCGAAGCCTAGGCGGGCGAGGCGGGAGCGCAGCACGTGACGCTTGGCGCGCTCGGACTCGGGCACCGAGAAGACCGCCAGCACCCAGCCCTCCGACAGGTGCGGCGCGGGGTGCTCGTAGATGCGGCGGTCGCCGTCGTCGAGGAGCTGGTGGGCGTCGTCGGACAGCGCGTACCCGGCGGCGCCGTCGGGCGTACGGGCGGCGACGAGCAGGCCGCGCCGCTTGAGCCGGGACACCGACGAGCGCACCGACGGCGCGTCGACTCCGACGGCGGCCAGCAACCGGATGAGCTCGGCCACCGGCATGGGCTCCCCGCCTCCCCCGGGGGTGCGTCCGTACGCGCCGTAGAGGGAGACGATCAGGGAACGGGGGGTGTGCTGCTCGGCCACGTGATCACTCTACGGCCGCCCGCAGCCGGAAGCGCTGGAGCTTTCCGGTCGGCGTGCGCGGAAGGGCGTCAAGGAAGACGATGTCGCGCGGGCATTTGTACGGCGCGAGCTCGCCTTTGACGAAGTCGCGCAGCCGCGCCACGGCCGCTTCGCCGCGCACGACTCCCTCCCGCAGGACGGCGTACGCCACGACCACCTGGCCGCGCAGCTCGTCGGTCCGGCCCACGACCGCCGCCTCCACCACATCCGGATGGCGCAGGAGCGCGTCCTCGACCTCGGGGCCCGCGATGTTGTACCCGGCCGAGATGATCATGTCGTCGGCACGGGCGACGTAACGGAAATAGCCGTCGGGCTCGCGGACGTAGGTGTCGCCGGTGAGGTTCCAGCCGCCGCGCGCGTACTCCGTCTGGCGGCCGTCCGCGAGGTACCGGCAGCCCACGGGCCCGCGCACCGCCAGCAGCCCCGGCTCGCCGTCGGGCACGGGAAGGCCGGAGCTGTCGACGACCCGCGCCTCCCAGCCCGGCACGGGCACCCCCGTCGTACCCGGCCTGACCGCCTCGTCCGCCGCCGAGATGAAGATGTGCAGCAGCTCGGTCGCGCCGATGCCGTTGATGATGCGAAGCCCGGTGCGTTCGTACCAGGCCTGCCACGTCGCGGCGGGCAGATTCTCACCCGCCGAAACGCAGCGGCGCAGGGCACTCAGGTCGTACCCGTCGAGGCCGTCGAGCATGGCTCGGTACGCCGTCGGAGCGGTGAACAGCACCGACACCCGGTGCTCGGCGAGCGCCGGCAGCAGCTGCTTGGGCCCCGCCTGTTCGAGCAGCAGCGCCGACGCGCCCACCCGCATCGGGAAGATGACCAGGCCGCCGAGCCCGAACGTGAAGCCGAGCGGGGGACTGCCCGCGAAGACGTCGTCGGCGCGGGGCCTCAGCACATGGCGCGAGAAGGTGTCGGCGACCGCCAGCACATCGCGGTGGAAGTGCATGCAGCCCTTGGGGCGCCCCGTCGTCCCCGAGGTGAAGGCGATCAGCGCGACATCGTCGGCGGACGTCTCCACGGCGGCGTACCCGGGCGGCTTGCCGGCCGCCGCCCGCAGCAGATCGTCGGGCGCTTCGCCGCCGTACGCCGTCACGCGCAGCCCCGGCACCTCGGCCTTCACCAGGTCGTCGACCGCCCGTACGTCGCACAGGGCGTGGCTGACCCGCGCGATCTCGCACATCGTCGCCAGCTCGGACGCCCGCTGCTGCGCCAGCACCGTCACCGCCACCGCGCCCGCCTTCATCACCGCGAGCCAGCAGGCCGCCAGCCACGGTGTGGTGGGTCCGCGCAGCAGGACCCGGTTGCCGGGCACGATGCCGAGGTCGGTGGTGAGGACGTGCGCGATGCGGTCGGCGCGGCCGAGCAGTTCGCCGTACGTCCAGACCTCGCCGGCGGCGGTACGGAAGACGGGCCGGTCCGGGCCGAGGCGTTCGACCGTACGGTCCAACAGCTCCGCCCCGCAGTTGAGCCGGTCGGGATAGCGCAGCTCAGGACGGTCGAGGAGCAGCTGCGGCCACTGATGAGCGGGCGGAAGCTGTTCGCGGGGAAAGGTATCGATGTGCGCTGAGGTCTTCAGCTCCATGACGGGATCGCCCCCTTGTCGCTCCCTGAGCGTATCGTTTGGGTGACGGTAGTCAACGGTTCGCGATAAGAGCCGCCACAACAACCGCGATAAGAGCCGCGAAGAGAGCGAGGTGCGAGGGCATGACGGGATTCGCGCTGGAACCTCAGCAACTGGAGTGGTGCGAGCGACTGCGCGCCCTCGCCGCCGACCATTTGCGCCCTCTCGCCGAGAAGGGGGAACAGGGCAAAGTGAACCGCCCGTTGGTCGCCGCTCTCGGGGAACACGGTCTGCTGGAACGCCTGTTCGGGTCGGGGGCGCTCGACCTCTGCCTGATGCGTGAATCCCTCGCCCGCGCCTGTACCGAGGCCGAGACCGCCCTCGCCCTGCAAGGGCTCGGAGCCAGTCCCGTCGCCCGGGCGGGCACGGACGAACAGCGGGCACGCTGGCTGCCCGAAGTGATCGCTGGGCGTGCGGTCGCCGCCTTCGCGCTCAGTGAGCCGGGCGCGGGATCGGACGCCGCGGCGCTCTCGCTCCAGACCGTACCGGAGGGTGACGGATGGCGCCTGTTCGGTGAGAAGTGCTGGATTTCCAACGCGCCCGAGGCCGACTTCTACACCGTGTTCGCCCTGACCACCGAGGGCGCGGGGGCCCGCGGCATCACCGCGTTCCTGGTCCCGTCCGGACGCCCGGGCCTCACCGGGACCCACCTCGACATGCTCTCGCCGCACCCCATCGGGGCGCTGGCCTTCGACGGCGTACCCGTCACCCGCGCCGATGTGATCGGCGAGGTCGACCGCGGCTTCCGGGTCGCCATGGACACCCTCAACCTCTTCCGCCCCAGCGTCGGCGCCTTCGCCGTCGGCATGGCGCAGGCCGCCCTCGACGCGGCCGTCGCGCACACCGCGAGCCGCTCCGCCTTCGGCGGCCCGCTCAAGGACCTCCAGTCGGTCGCCCACCAGGTCGCCGAGATGGCGACCCGCACGGAGGCCGCGCGCCTGCTCGTGTACGCCGCGGCCTCCGCCTACGATGCGGGCGCACCCGGCGTCCCGCGGCGCGCAGCGATGGCCAAACTCTTCGCCACCGAGACCGCGCAGTACGTCGTCGACGCCGCGGTCCAGCTGCACGGTGCCCGCGCCCTCCAGCGCGGTCACCTCCTCGAACACCTCTACCGCGAGGTGCGCGCGCCTCGTATCTACGAAGGCGCGACCGAGGTCCAGCGCACGATCATCGCGAAGGAGCTGTACCGATGACCCTGCACAGCCCGCACCTTCCGCACCGCCCGCACCACCTGCAACGCGTCAACCCGACCGAGCTCTCCCCGCCCACCGGTTTCTCGCACGCGGTCACCGCCACCGGGTCCCGGCTGGTCTTCTTGGCGGGGCAGACGTCACTGGACACGGAGGGCAAGGTCGTCGGCGATACGCTCCCCGCCCAGTTCGAGAAGGCGCTCAGCAACCTCCTCACGGCGCTGCACGCCGCCGGGGGCGCCGTCGGTGACCTGGCCCGCGTCACCGTCTACGCCACCGATGTCGCCGACTACCGCGCCCACGCTCCCGAACTCGGCCGCATCTGGAGCCGGCTGGCCGGCCGCGACTACCCGGCCATGGCGGTGATCGGCGCGGTCCGCCTCTGGGACGAGCAGGCACTGGTCGAACTGGACGGGGTCGCCGTACTGCCCTGAACACCCGGCGTGGCAGGGTGAGCGGATCCGGTTACTGGGTTACTGGAGCAGGGGGCGTCCATGCCAGAGCTCGAACTCACCGCGGGAACCGTCGAGTACGAGGACACCGGGGGCTCCGGCCCCGTCGTCGTACTGCTGCACGGGCTGGTCCACGACGCCACCGTGTGGCGCAAGGTCGTCGCGAATCTGCGGACCGATCACCGCTGCGTGGTCCCGACGCTTCCGTACGGCTCACACCGCAAGCCGATGCGGCCGGACGTGCCGCTGAACCCCGACACCGTAGTGGAGCTGATCGCCGAATTCCTGGAGCGTCTGGATCTGAGCGACGTCACGCTCGTCGAGAACGACTGCGGCCGCGCCCAGAGCGTCGCCGCCAAGCACCCCGAACGCCTCGCCAGGCTCGTCCTCACCTCGTGCGAGGCCTTCGACAACTACCCGCCCGGCGTACCCGGCAAGATGATCTCGCTGGCCTGCAAGGTTCCCGGAGGCATCACCCTCCTCGCCCGTACGCTCGCCCTGCGCCCGCTCCGGCGCCTGCCCATCGGCCTCGGTGCGCTCACCAAGCGGCCCGTACCCGACGAGATCCTCGACGGCTGGCTGAAGCCGCTCCTCACCGACCCGGCCATTCGCGCCGACTTCCGCCGCTACAACAAGGGCGTACGCAAGACGGAGCTGCTCGAGGCGGTGGACGGGCTGCGGAAATTCGACAAGCCCGCGCTCGTGGTGTGGGCGACGGAGGACCGGATGATGCCGCGCGCCCACGGGCGCAGGCTGGCCGACGTACTGCCGCAGGGGCGGCTCGTCGAGATCGAGGACAGCTGCACGCTGATCGCGGAGGACCAGCCGGAGGAACTGTCCGAGGCCCTGCGGGACTTCATCGCCGAAACGAGGTGAAGTCCCGCAGGGCTCACGGCGTTACTGCTTCTTCTCGCTCGTGAGCTGCCCGAAGGTCAGCCCCGTACCGGCCAGGTCGGCCCTGATTCCCTCGCGTTCCACGCTGATGCCGCGCAGCCGGAGCTCGCCCGGAGTGCTGGGCAGCCGGAAGGAAAGCGCCAGCCGCTCGGACAGTTCCGGCGGCCGCAGGCTCACCAGCGCGCCGATCAGCTTGGGGTCGATCCCGGCCTTCTCCAGCAGCCAGGGGTGGTCCATGACCACATCGACCAGGTTGAGCTTCATCAACTGTTGTACGAAGCGAGGTGAACCAGTGAGCTCGTGCAGCTCCTTCTCGCTGCGCAGCGCCCGCTCGACCCATTCCTTGGGTACGCCGAGCCGGTCGACCACCGCCGGAACGGCCAGCAGCGCCTTGATGTGCGCGCCTTCCCGGCTGATCCGGGCGGCGGCCGCCGGGTGCAGCCTCAGACCGGAGTGCGCGCGGTCCTTGCCGGGCCGGTAGGTGACGAGGCCCGGGATGTCGAGGCGCATGTGGTCGACGGTGGTGGACACCGCCCGGTCGCCGTCGCGGCGTACGTGCGCCTGTGCCCGTACCCGGACTTCGTGGCCGGCTACGGGCACAGAGCCCGCCACCCGCACCCCGCTGTCGCTGTCCTTGGTGAACTTCGCCTGGGAGGCGCCGAGCTCACGGCCCAGATCGTCGAATGACAGCAGCACGTCGCCGTCCACGCTGCCGATGACCGCGCCTCGAATCGATGCCGGGAGGCTGCCGACGAGGCGTATGTCCTTGGCGGTGGCCCGCACTTCGGCGAGGGAGACCCGGTCGGCTGCCACGTCGGGAACGGTGACGTCGACCTCGTCGAGCCGCTGGCCGGCGACCTGGGTGAGGAAGGGGAAACCGTGGATCTCGACCTCGGGCGCGGCCGCGAGCCCGAGCGACTGCTGGAGCTTCTCCTCGGCCTTGTCCTGCGCGTACAGCACGGCGAAGCGGTCGCAGGCCAGCAGGAGGCACACGCAGACGAGGCCGGTCACGGCGAGCTTCAGTACGACGGGAACCGCGGCCAGTCGGCTCCTGCCGCGGTGGTTGGGCGGCTTCCAGTCGTCATCGTCATCGTCAACGTCGAAGCCGAGTCCGGGACCGAGCGGGTCGTCCTTTGCGACGGGCTGCGGGTATTCAGCGAAATCCGGCTCCGGTGGGGCGAGCAGGGCCAGTTCGTCGTAGGGATTGGGGGGATGTGAGGCTATGCGTGTGGGGGGTCGCATCGGCTCATCCCACCATGTGAACCACCCTCGAACGCAAGCGCGACGAGCGTTACCTCCGGATTTGGCCACGTATATGGCCGGGAATGAGGACTCCCGATGAGCACTGCCTGGTTCGAACGCCCCACCCTGGTCGGCCGTTATGTGCGCCTTGAGCCGCTGACCACCGATCACGCCGAGGGCCTCTTCGAGGCGCTCAAGGATCCCGCGGTCTGGACGTGGCTGTCCAAGAAGCAGCCCGCTGACGTCGCTGGGATGCGGAAGATCGTCGAGGGGATGCTGGCGAAGCAGGAGGAGGGCGACAGCATCGCCCTCGCGCAGATCGACGTCGCCACCGGCGCAGTGGCGGGCTCCACCTCGTACTACGAGATAGAGCCGGCCGACCGGGGCATCGCCATCGGCTCCACCTGGCTCGGCGCCCGCTACCAGCGCACCGGCATCAACACCGAGGCCAAGCTGCTGCTCCTCGCCCGGGCCTTCGAGGACCTCGGCGCGCGGCGCGTCACCTGGCACACCGACCACCGCAACGAGCGCTCGCAGCGGGCCATCGAGCGCCTCGGGGCGCGGCACGAGGGTGTACTGCGCAGCCACCGGACCAGGCCGGACGGGACCGTGCGCGACACCGTCGTGTACTCGATGCTGCGAGACGAGTGGCCAGCCGCGCGCGAAGCGCTGACCACCCGCCTTCTGCGCCGCTGAGGGGCCCTGAGGCGGCTCTGAGGCGGCCCCGAGGGGGGAGTGGGCTGATCGAGTGGTGGGCCGCAAGCCCCTGGCTTACGGTCGAGTGGTGGGCGAAACCGCCCACTACTGCCCCTCTCGTGAGGGCCGCGCCTCATGACGACTCCACAACCGACACCAGCGCGAACGACAGCCGACCGGGGCCCGGGCGGTAAGAACGGCCTGGCCCTGCTGGTCATCGCCTCGTGCCAGCTGATGGTCGTCCTCGACATCACCATCGTGAACATCGCTCTGCCCCACATTCAGAGCGATCTCGAATTCTCCACCACGAGCCTTTCGTGGGTGGTCAATGCCTACACGCTGACCTTCGGCGGACTGCTGCTCCTCGGCGGCCGCGCCGGTGACATCCTCGGCCGCCGCCGGGTCTTCATCTTCGGCGTCCTGCTGTTCGTCCTCGCCTCCCTGCTCGGCGGCCTCGCGCAGAACGCGGGCCAACTCCTCGCCGCGCGCGCCCTCCAGGGCGTCGGCGGCGCCATCGCGTCGCCGACCGCGCTCGCCCTGATCGCCACCACCTTCACCGAAGGCCCGGCCCGCAACCGCGCGTTCGGTGTCTTCGCCGCGGTCTCCGCGGGCGGCGGCGCGATCGGTCTGCTGGCCGGCGGCATGCTCGTCGAATGGCTCGACTGGCGCTGGGTGCTGTTCGTCAACGTACCGATCGGGCTGCTCATCGCCTTCGCCACGCCCCGCGTGATCAAGGAGTCCGAGCGGCATCCCGGCAACTTCGACGTCACCGGAGCCCTGACCTCCACTCTCGGAATGGTGTGCCTGGTCTACGGCTTCATCCGCGCGGCACAGGACGGCTGGAGCGACGGCTACACGCTGGCGTCCTTCGGCGTCGCGGTGGTACTGCTCGCTCTCTTCTTCCTGGTGGAGCGTCGCTCCAGGCAGCCGATCACGCCGTTGCACATGTTCGCCGACCGCAACCGGGCGGGCACGTACGGCATCATGCTCGCCCTGGCCGCCGCGATGTTCGGCATGTTCTTCTTCCTCACGCTGTTCGTCCAGAACGTGATGGACTTCAGCCCGCTGGAGGCCGGTCTGGCCTTCCTGCCGGTCAGCGCGGTCATCGCGGTGGGAGCGGGAATGGCCTCACAGCTCCTGCCCAAGTACGGTCCGAAGCCGTTCATGGTGACGGGCTCGATCCTGGCCGCGGCGGGGCTGTCCTGGCTGACCCTGACGGAAGTCCACTCGACGTATCTGGGCAGCATCCTCGGCCCGATGCTCGTCTTCAGCCTCGGCATGGGCATGAACTTCGTCTCGCTGACGCTGATGGCGGTCTCCAACGTGCCCGCGCACGAGTCGGGCGCCGCCTCGGGCCTGCTCAACGTCACGCAGCAGGTGGGCGGCTCGCTGGGCCTGTCCATCCTGGTCACGGTCTTCGGCACGGCCAGCCGCCACGAGGCGGACGACCAGGTTCCGCGCTTCCTGTCGCAGGCAAACCCGGCGGAACGCGCGCAATTCGAGCAGACCGGCCAACTCCCCCCACTGTGGGCGGACGAGGTGCTCACCTCGGGAGTCTCCGCCGCGTTCATCGTCGCCGCGGTGCTCGCGGTGCTGGCCGCGATCGTGGCGCTGATCGCCATTCAGGTACGCCCGTCCGACCTGGAACGCCTCCAGGGCGGGTTCACCCCCGGCCACTGAGGTCCCGTCCCGCATCGGCGTCCCGCAGGGCCCCTCCCGGGACGGATCCTGTCCCGGAACGGTACCCTCCACATCACCGTCGTCCGTCTCTATGCACTCGCACAAGGAGTGCGACCCCCTGCCCCGCTCACGACAACGGCGGGGCCCCTGCGATTGCGACAAAGACTCTTGCCTGCACGTTCAGCCCCCGGGATGGCGCTCACGCCACTGACCGCGCGCGAAATCTCGCTCGTACGCGCCGGTCTGGCGATAGTCGAACCACACGCCGCCGACCTGACGGTCTACTTCTACACCATCCTCTTTGCACGGTACCCGCAGGTCAGAGGGCTCTTCCCGGACAATATGGACGGGCAGCGGGACAGGCTGCTGCGCGGGTTGCTGCGCATAGTCGACCTGGTCGACGATCCGGAGAACCTCGTGCGCTTCTGTACGCTCCTGGGACGCGACCACCGGAAGTTCGGAGCCCTGGAGGCTCACTACCCCGCGGTCGGCGAATGCCTGCTGGCCGCCCTGGCCCGTTACGCCGACACCGCGTGGACCGCCGAGGTCGAGGCCGCCTGGACCCGCGCCTACACCACCGCGGCGCAGGTCATGATTTCGGCCGCCGCGGACGACGCCCGCTCGCACCCCGCCACCTGGGCGGCACAGATCGTCCGTCATGAACACCGCGGCCACGGCATCGCCGAAATCACCGTCCGGCCGGAGCTTCCCTATCCGTACCTGGCGGGCCAGTACGTATCCATGCTGACGCCCTGGCAGCGCAAGGCCTGGCGCCACTACTCGCCGGCCAACGCGCCCCGGCACGACTCCACGCTCACCTTCCACATCCGGGCCGTGCCCGGTGGCCGCGTCAGCAGTGCGCTCGTCCACCGTGCGGCCGTCGGTGACGTCGTCACGCTGGGACCGCCGCAGGGCGACATGACGCTGGCCGCCGCAGAGGGCCGCGACCTGGTGTGTGTCGCGGGCGGGACCGGCCTCGCACCGATCCGCGCCCTCCTGGAGGAAGCGGCCCACAGCGACATGCGCCGTTACGTCGACCTCTTTGTGGGTGCCCGCACCGCGGAAGAGCTCTATGGTCTCGACGACATGCTGCGGATGGCTCAGCGCCAGCACTGGCTCACCGTACGAGCCGCCGTCTCTCACCAGCACATAGCCGGCAGGCAGGGCACACTGCCGCAGGTTCTGCGGGAGTTCGGCCCCTGGAGCCAGCACGAAGCGTTCCTCTGCGGGCCCCCCGGCATGGTCGAGGCGGCCGCCCGGATCCTGAGACAGGACGGAGTGCCGATGGCCAGAATTCACCACGACCCGCTGAGTGACCCCATCTTCAACACGTCCCTGGTACCTGCCCCACCCGAGCCGGAGAGCGAATACCTGTGAACAGCTCTGTGAACAGCCACGACGCCGCCCCCTCCCGCGGGGAACGCATGCTGCAAGACCACCTCGGCACCTCGGAGCGCGCCGACGCTTTCTACGACCGGCAGGTCCAGCCCCGTCTCACCACGGTGATGCGGGAGTTCATCAGCCGTCAGTCGATGGTCTTCCTCGCCACAGCGGACGCCCGTGGCCACTGCGACTCCAGCTTCCGGGCGGGCCCGCCGGGATTCGTCACCGTGCTGGACGCCCACACCCTCGCCTACCCGGAGTACCGCGGGAACGGCGTCATGGCGAGCGCCGGCAACATGGTGGAGAACCCGCACATAGGGCTGCTGTTCATGGACTTCGCCCAGGACCACATCGGACTGCACATCAACGGAACGGCCCGGCTGCTCGGCGACCAGGAGTTCCGCGCCGCCCACCAGGCCAACCCGCTGATACCGGTCGACACAGCGCCGGGACGCCGGCCCGAACTCTGGGTCCACATCACGGTCGTCGAGGCGTACATCCACTGCTCCAAGCACATACCCCACCTGGAACCGGCCCGCCGCCCCCAGGGCGCCGCACTGAAACGCCCCAAGGACGCCGACTACTTCACCACCGCCCCGACCACCAGCCTCCTCACGGACCGATAACCGGCCCCCGCCCGCATCAAATGTCGCGGAACTCATAGACAAAGCTTCTGACCTGGGCAAATGACCCCTCTCGAAGATCATCTTGCACGGTTGTTGCACAGGCCGAACGGAGCAGGAGTCACGCGGCCCTGGTGTAGGCGCTCCGGGCCGCGATGCGGACCTTGGAACCGGCTCCCACGACCCGGTGCACGTATTTACGCAGGGTAAACGCGGGATCGGCGTGTCCGAGGCGGTCCGCGAGCGTGTACACGTCTACCCCGCCGTTGATCATCATCGACGCGTACAGGTGTCGGAGCGCGTGCATCATCACGTCGCGGGACTTCTCCCAGCGTCGTCCCTTCGCGTCGGGCTCAAGGGGCTTGATGAGGCCGGCCGACGCCAGGGCGGGCTTCCAGCGGTAGGAGTTGAACCAATTCGACTGAATGGCGGTCTTCTCCCGGGTGTAGAAGATCAGCCGCACCGTGACCGGGTCGCCGCCTTTGCTGCCCCACGGTCGGGTCACCTCGACCGGCGGGTACTTCTGCATGTGCTCGCGCAGGGGGATGGCCACGTCGTCGGTCAGCTCGACCCACCGGTCCTTCGGGTCCTCGTCGTCTCCGCCCTTGGGGAGGGCGTATACGAGGAACGAGCCGTCGTGGACTACTTGCCGTTGCACGTGCACCATGGCACCGTCCGGATGTGCCCAGTCGATATCTTCTGGTGACAGGCCGAATATCTCTCCTTGCCGAAGACCCAGGCCGCGACCACAGTCGACGAGTGCTTTATAGCGGTCGGGAAGTTCGGCACGAATCTTCTCGGTGTCCTCCCATGTCAGGGTCAGCTCTGCCCGGCCGCCACCTCCTCGCTTCGGCTTGGCGTCCTGCACCGATTTGGCGAGGCACGGATTTTTGTGTATCAGGCTGTCGTCCACGGCCAGGTCAAAGACAGCCCGAAGATTGTAGAAGACCAGGCGCAGTGTGGAACTTTCGAGCAGCCTGCGACGGTCGTGCAGCCAGTCCAGCAAAGATGAGGCGTTCACGTCCTTTACGCGCATCTTCCCGACTGCGGTAGGAACGACGTGCAGGAGAATCCGCTCCTTGTGGCGTCGGTAAGTCCGTGGATTCTTGTGTTCGTGCCCCTTGAGCCACGTAAGGGCGAGTTCACCGACCCTGACCTCACCGGCGCGAGGGTTGATGTACGAACCGTCGTCCACTCCGGACCGCATCTTGGTCTCGTGCTTGCGGGCTTCGACCTCGGTGCGGAACAGCTCCGTCTGCTGGACATCTTCCCGGTTGCGCCATCGGGCCTGCCACCGCTTCCCCGTCCCGTGATCCCGCGTCGGGACTTTGCCGTGTTCCTTGCAGGTCGACTCCCCGTCTTTCGGGCGCGACTTGTGCCAGCGGTCGTACGGCATCGACTCAACTCCTAGTTTCCAACGGCCCTTTGAGTCTATTTGTGGACTCTTTCTAATCAGGGCCATCGTCGACGGCGAGATTGTCTGCCCGTTCATCGCGCCCTGAGTGAATTGGATGTTGATCCAGGCGAGCTGAAGATGTCAAATGCATTCTTGGGGTCTTCGCGACAAAGGGTGCAGAGTGGTAGAGAAGATTTCACCTAGGCGAATGCTCGCTGAGGGTTCGGCGAGGGCTCGCCGAACCCTCAGCGAAGATTCGCCGGTGTCCTTCGAGAGTTCGCAAGAGTCGTAGGCATTTCGTCGAAAGGCCCTCTGTTTGGTCCGGCCGGAATTTAATGCAAACGTTCCGTGCACCACCACGGCGGAATACCGCTCACGTGGTTCTTTCCTGCCCGCTTCGAACCGTTCTGGAGTGCCCATGCGTCGAACCACTGCCCGCGCAGAAGAAGCCGCTAGTGGCGCGGGGGACCGTTGTCCCTTGATGAGCGCGGAGGAACTGGCCGACTTCCTGGGCGTACCTCTGAATACGGTCTACATATGGAATCACCGACACCAGGGTCCGCGAGCCCACAAGGTCGGCCGCTATTTGCGCTACCGCTGGTCGGAGGTAGAGGCATGGCTGGAAGCTCAAGCAGTGAATCGCGCGACCTGATCGGCCAAGATTGGCTGGTGCCCTTGTCCTTGGTCGGGCGACAGAACCCGGCGTACAGCCCGACTCGCCTGACGCCACCAGCGGCTTTGCCTTGGAGAGGGCCTCCGACGCAGGTCGGAGGCCCCTTCTAGTGACGCGCCATCCTGAAACGGCACGGCCCCCTACGCCCGGTCGCGCCTGAGAGCCGTCTCGCCGAGCCCGAGGGCCATGCTGCCCATGAGCTGACGAGCGAAGTCCTCCAGAATCGAGGGGTTGTTAGCGAGGAACTCCATGCCCCCCTCGGTTCGCTGCTCAGGCGAAAGCTCTTTCAGTTCCTGCTGCCATGCCAGGGTGGCAGCACCGCCATCCTCGACCTGGGCATTCACGATGAGGCTCCAGAGTGCCTGCTGGGCGTCTTCACGAGCGAGCCAAGTCATGAACATCTGCTGGAACTGCTGGCTCGTCACAGTGACCTTCGGGTCGCTGGGCGCGGTGGCCAGATCTTGGGAAGGCGCGTCCGCCTCGCCCCCCGGGACGGCAGCAGGAGGTGTCGTCGTGGCCCCGGCCCGCAAGGCCTTCTTCTGGGCTCTGCGGGCCTGTTGCTTCAGCACCAAGGCTTCGCCCTTGGCAACGAGGACCGGTACGGCCTGGGTGTGCCACCAGTGGGCAACGTGAGGTTTTGCGATTTCTACGAGACCCTCGATGATCTGGCCCGTGATGTCAGCCACGGCCTGTTGGCCGGGGGTGAGCTGAGGACGCTGATCCTCCACGTACTTGGTGACGTAGACGATCTCGGGCTTGTCTGTGAAACCTGACTCCTTTTCGGCCTTCAGGCGGATCTCAACGTGCTCCGGCCCCTTGTCACTCGTCTTGGGAGTGAACCCACGGCTCCAGCCTTTGCTCTTCCGCGAGTCGGCGAGGTGCTCGCCCTTGGGGATACGAACAACTGCGTCGACCTCGTCGTACTCCTGGTCCTCGGCCATGCGTCCTCGTCAGTGCTCGGGTCTTCCTCGGCGCTCGGTCGACGAGGAAGTCGCGGTAGTAGAACCTCACTCATGACCGTAGCTGTAGCGTCCGACGATTTGGCAGGTTCGGCGAGCATCGCATCAGCCGCCACAGAGCCGCAGGTCCAAGGTTGTCACCAGTCCCCTTGCCGGATCCGCTCGTCGGACACGATCCCGTAGACGTACCGCCCAGAACGTTCGGGGCATCGTGGAATCTCCGACGGCCCCGCGATCGGCCATGCCTCCAGCGCTGACCTGATCTCGTGCCACTGCACGTTGCGCCGGCTCTCGACGATGACCAGGGTGTAGTGGTTGGTCCGGTAGGTGAAGGGCTTGCCGGTCTTCGTGTAGAAGACCTCGCCCTGGTGCTCCTCGATCCGAGGCCTCGCCGTCTCCATGTTGGGACCGACCGGCACCGGCTCGGGCGGAGGTGGCGGCGGCACTGGATGCCCTGCCCACCGGAGCCGTTCCTCCGGCGTTGGCTCCCGGCTACTCCGATGCCAGGATGCGCTCCCCGGCACGGTGGTCGAGGTGACTGCCAGCTCTGTTCCGTCCGGCAGCACCCCACGGCCAGGCTCTCGGTAGGGCTCCGTAATCCTGATGTCACGCCGCTCATAGCCGAGCCTGCTGGCAACTGACTCCAGGGTCCCCATCTGAGTGTTCCCGACGTACGACCACTGGTCCTCGCTCGCATCGTCCGAGAACTCCACGACGCCGACCAGGTAGACCCCGTTCTCGTTCGGGTCGCCGAAGAGCTGCCGCAAGCGGTCGGGTCCAAAGTCGCCCATCATCTATCCGTCCACCCCTGCATCGCCGCTGTCAGATTCTCCGTCGAATTAATGCGATCACAGTCTCCCTTGCGGCTGAGTCGCGTGCTGTGCCATCCGGGACCCGATCACAGCCACCCTGCTGAGCACCTCGGTGGCTTCCTTGAGTGTGGTTGAGGGCGGCAGCACAAAGCGCGCGCCGAACTCGACTTCACCGCTGAGCTTGGCCTGCTTCTCGCCGTAGCCAGCGCCGAGGAACGCTGGAGCACCGAGCGCCTTGAGTCTAGCCACGCCATCCTTCTCCCACTGCAAGGTCTTGCGCGGCGGATGGGGTCTCCACGGAATCCAGTCCTCTTGGGCGAGGTACTCCTGCCAGAGCAGCGCCAGGTGATCCCAGTCGAAGGCCTTGGAGGAGGTGACTCGCTGCTGCGCGAGGAAGAAGCGGAAGTCGACCCCGCGAAGCCCGCTGCTGTCGACGAGCTTGCCAACCTCCTGAGTCGGCAAGCTCTCGGTGGCATCCCAACGGACGGTGTAGCCGCTGCCCGGAATCGGGGCGTCCACGATCGCGACGTACAGGCCACCGGAGCCGATCTCCCGGATGGCCTTCGATGAGCCGCCGGGCAAGGCGACGTTGTCGTACATATAGGCAGCACGAAGCCGGAGGGCGAGGTACAGGTCGATACCGTCGATCTGATTCCAGATTGTGTGGCCATCCACCTCCGGCACCTGGGACTCGATGTGGCTCGTCCAGGCTGTAGCGGTCGTCGCGGCCCACGGTACCGGGGACGAGGCGAAGGGAGCGATGAGCTCCTCCCAGGTGAGGTTCTGCCAGTCCTGGGCATGGGTGGTGTCGAGACGGATGCGCTGAAGCGAGACCACCACGAACCGGCAGTCGTCTCGGTCCTCCTCGGCGACGTATCTGTAGTACCGCTCCAACTGTTCAATTCCGAGGCCGGCAAGCAGCTTCACTTCGACGACAGCGACAACCTGACCGTTCGCCTCCACCACCAGGTCGGGGCGATCCGATGCCTTCCGGCCCCGCGACTTCGAGACCTCCCGACGGATCTGGAGCGGGCCAACAGCGTCGATGCGGAGGACGGAGCGGGTGATCGCCTGGTCGGCATTCATGAGGGTGGCGAGCAGATCGCTCCACGCGTTCTCGCTGTTGATCGAGAGCAGGAAGCGAAGGTCCGGAAGACTGCTCACTCGCTGCCCTCTCCCAGCTCCGCGTCGATGTTGAGCACGCGGATCCTGGACTGCGACTGCGCGAGGAGCACCGCAGCGTTCTCGGCAAGGCGACGGGCGGACTTGAGCCGCAGGTCCAGCTCGACATCGTCACCCCAGCGGACTGACGTTGCGATGGCGAATGCGATCGAACCGCCGGACTCCAAGTGGCCGACGATCTCCTTGTGGATGCGGCGGCTGGTGCGCTGACTAGAGCGATCCGTCTTGGCGTTGCGGTAGTTGCTGGCTCGCCTGGCCAGCTCCACGGACTCCCCGATGTAGAGCACGCGGATGCCGTCGTCGTCCCCACCGAAATCGTAGCGGTAGAGCCCTGGCGCTCGCGGGAGTCCGGGAAACCTCGGCAGGCCGACTTCGTCCAGCGTGATCGGGCCGGCGCTCAGCCACGAGAACGCAACGCGGACGTCGAGCGCCTCCAGTTCCTTGAGCTGGGACTCGTCGAAGGGCCTACGACGCGACGCGCCGGTCAGCCGCGGGATTGAGCCGCTCTCGGTGGCCGAGGATCCGGCACCGATCAAGAACCCGAGGTTCTGCAGCCACCGCCGAGAGGCCTGCGACTGAAACCTGCTGCGCTTGGCACCTGTCGCAAGGAAGATGACCTGCTTGACCGGCCAACGCACACCATCTACTTCGACCCAGTACTCGCGGATCTCCTCGGGCACGTGACCAGCAAGACGCCCACGAACAAGCGTGGGCGTCAGCTCGAAGGATTCGCCATCGAGGGTGAACTGCATGGAACGGAGGTTAGCCTCAATCGTTCATCAGTTCTCATCAGTTCTCATCAGTTCGCTGACGGGGACGCTGTGCGTGTGGGGTGCGGCTTTTCCGGGGGTGAGGCCGCTCCTCCCGGACGACCAGCCTCATCCCCCTGGGCCAGGTGCCCAGGTCGGGCATATCGGCGATCTCCGCGGCCCAGGCGCCGGGCCGTTCGGTGCCGCCGGCGTATTAGGGCCGGCGTCCACGCCTTCTTAGGGATCTTCAGTACGGCTTTGGTGGATGGCGTCGGTGATGGTCATTCCGACGGAATACGACAGCCGCTGCCCATCAGGCGTGGATGCTGCCGCCGGAGTCGATGCGGATCAGTGTCTGCCGTCCCAGCCGCAGAGCCTTGAGGAGTCGTGCCAGGGCGAGTCGGGCGGTTTCGATGTGGTCCGCGGCGGTGTTGAAGCCTGCGTTGCCGGGCCGCAGCAGGGAGGCCACCGGCTCCCCGGACCCGGCCTGGCCGTGGTCGACGAACGCGACGAGGGGGTGGTGGCCGAAGGTCTTCTTCCGGGTCGCGGTGGCGTCCTGTTTCTCGGAGTGCGCGAGGGTTAGCACTCCGCCGATGTCCACGATCACCTGGCCGTCGGTGGCCGGACTGTTCGCACCGGCCAGTTCCCAGACCCGCCCCGTGCTCGGGAACGTGCGTCCCGGATCGTCGCGTGGGCTTTCGGGCGGATGCGGCGAGTCTGTCGATGACACGGGAGACTGTGGGATCGGCGCAAGGGCCGGGTTCACATCACCCAGAAGCCGGTCGAGGTCATGCAGCAACTCGTCCAGGTCTGCCCCGAGGGCGGCACCGTCCTGGACCCCTTCACGGGCAGCGGCTCCACGGGGGTCGCGGCCCTTCGCGAGGGACGCCGCTTCGTGGGCGTTGAGCTGTCCTCGCACTACGCCGACGTTGCCGAGCAGCGCCTTCACGCGGAGCTGACGAAGGACGACTTCGACCTGGTCGGACCAGAGGCGTGATCATGAGAGCAGAGAGAGCCCGGGGCCGACGGGTCGCAGACGCCGGAGGGCGGCTGGAGCACCGAATAACCGATGCTCCAGCCGCCCTTCTCGTTGCGTCAGGCCGCCTCGAACGCCCGCAGGATCAACGGCGCCGCCTTCTCCAGGTCCGCCGCCGAGGCAAGGCGCACTTCCAGGTCTCCGGTCCCCAAGTGCCCGACGCTGCACATGTCCCGGGCGAAGCGCCCATCGAGCGTGACGGTGGTTCGCTCAGAGGGCCATGCTTTCGAGCGCCGTATAGAACGGCGTATCCGTGGGGGGCGCCGCAGCAGACATCCGTTGCAGATCATCAGGCCGCAGGTAGCGATAGCTCTGCGGAGGGTGGAACGCCCCGCCAGCGCGCAGAGCGGTCAGTGGCACCGGAGTCTCGAAGGCGACGGGCGCTTCCAATGTCAGCCCACTGGCCTGCGCGGCTCCTTCCATATAGGTGTCGTACTCGCGCCTGCTGATTCCAGCCCGTGTGCTGCTGGCCGACCAGACCTCGCGTGGGGTCGCGACCTGTACTGAAGCGATGCGCGCCATGCCGACGATAGCCTTCGTGGGGGCCGTGGCGTACAGAAGCACCGGCGTACCCGGGGGAGCGGCGACGCGTTGCCTTCGTACCTCCACCGTCTTGGCGCCGGCGAGGATCGCCGTAGCGAACCTGGGGTGGACGGACAGCAGCATCGTGCGTTCCGGCTCGTTCACGTCTTTCGGTGCCCTTCTTCGTACACGGCCTGGTACAACTTGCTGCTGATCTTCGACAGTGACATCAGCGACAGCGGCTGTTTCAGATCACTTGCCAACGTCTTGAGGCGCCCGAGCGTCACGGCTGCGGGGAAGAGCTCCGTGTCCGAGAACCGCAGAGCCATTGCCGCACCGTGCCCCCTGGCTACAGCACGCACTTCGGACCGACCGTATACGCCCAGGTGTTCGAACTGGGAGTGCAGTGCATCCGGTGTGTCGATCAACACCTCGTCCAGCCGTGAGCATCCGATCACCATCTTGCCCTGGGGGCCGCTTGAATCCTGGCTGACGTACCAGAGAAGACGCGCAGGGACGCTCTCTCCACGTCGGCCTGGCGACCGGTAGTAGACGTGCTCACGGCTGATTCCGAGTTCGCCACGAGGGGCGAGCGGTGCAGGGACGTTGAAGAGCTCGGCGGACCAGCGGGGTTCGATGGGGACGATGAAGCATGGAATGTCAGAGTCGATGATCTTTGCCGGCCACCACGCCCGTTCGACGGCGCTGGCAATCTCGGTCTGAAGGCCCGCCCCAAAAGCAGCAGAGGCTACCTTCAGGCGGTTGGTGATCCGGTTCGCTGTGGCAGACACTTCGCGCGCCGTTCCGCAGACATCAACCAAGAGCGCTGTGAGACCGTTGTCCTGAAAGAAGAATCCGTCGAGCCCAGCGGCTTCGGCTGCCGCAGGCGACGGGAAGGGGTCCGTGATCCGGACCGTCTCCACCTCGCACTCCCGTCCGAGGTTCTTGAGCAGGAACAGCAGCTGCCGGGCCAGAGTCTGCTCCAACGGGTGTTCAGCAGTACGCAGCATCGCAACGGTCAGCGTGCGACCGTCATGAGCCCACACGTACAGGGCGACGGGACGCCCCTCTCCATCGCGCAGCAGCTCCCGCCGCCACACCACGGAATCGTCCTGCTCGAAGGCTCTGAGCCGATCTTCGAAGGCAGACCCCTTCTCGCCTTCGCTTTGATCGAAGAACGCTGTCAGTTCGCCCTCTGCGTCAGCTGCGACCTGTCCGGTGGTGAAAGCTGTCCCCAGGAGGTCGGCGGGTCGGTAGACCTGGGCTTGACGGAGCTCGTCCACATGCAGCGCAACCACGGCCGGCCGGACCACCTTCACGCGGCCGATCTCGCGGGCTACGTCCGCCAGCGCGAGGAGGTCCGGGTTGCATGTGGCCAGCACGTGGAGCCCGGCACAAGATGCCTCCGCCACGTACTGCAGCAAGGGCCCGGTGTGTGGCTGCATGCCCAGATCGGCGTTCTGGGCGCGAACACCGTCCATGAGCTCCCGATGTCGTTCCGCCACGGCTTCCGCGGCAGGCGCGAACTTTCGCATCCGTGCGACTTCGGACCGCTGCTGATTCCGCACCGTGTCAGCTGTGACACTGCGGATGTCGAGCATCAGCTGCGGTGTGTAGGCCAGCTCGGTCTCGTCCTCGAGCCAGGCCGCCTTGAAGATGCGTGGTTCGCGGCTCTCAGCATCCGGGCTTCGATCCGCGATGCCCTCCAGGACGCTGTGGTCCACGCCGACGATCAGAAGCGCATCGCTCTGCATGTCCGTGAAGAGGTCTGGGTGCCCGAAATCCAGCCACCAGGTGTCCAAGGTCTCCCGGTCGTGCCCCCTGCCGACGGACTCTCCCGGTGGTACGAACCCCAAACTTGCCCACATACCGCTGAGGTCATAGTTGCGCCGGCACTTCGCCCTGATGCCCAGCCGATTTCCGTGCCCCGCCTTTATCGCGTCGATCAGCTGCCGAGCGATTCCTTCGCCGCGGTGCTCATCAGCCACGCACAAGTGAGTCAGCCGTACGTAGTGTTTGCGCTTGGGTAGACCGAAGAGGGCGTAACCGACGACCTCGTCAGCCGCCAGCGCGACGAGCAGTCCTCCGACTTCGGCGCTCTGCAGGTATGCCTGCGGCGTGAGCAGACCGAGTGTCTTGGTGTGCAGGTTCCCCAGAGCCACCGCCGCGTCGAGCAGCCTGCCCCCTGACTCCGGCACCGTCACCACAGTGATCGACATGAGTTCCCCCTTCGTGAAACGGCGCCTTTCTCCGCTCCCACCGACATGATGGCCGTGACGTGCCACATACGGTTGCGCTTTTGATCAATTGCGTAGTGGAGTATTCGGCGCGATGGTGATGCCTCTTGGTCTGGGGGCCGAGGTGTTCTCTCAGCGGTGGCTGCCAGACTGGGATGCAACTGGTGGGCGTGGATCTCAAGAGACTCGGGCGCGTGCCAAGATGCACGGAACAACAGACGATCCGGGAGCGGAAGTTGACGCGGGTGGGCATCGAAGAGGTCGACGAGGCGGACCAATTCGTACAGGACATGGCGGTGCCGACCGTAGGCCAGTTGGTTACGGTGCGTAATCGATTCTGGGTGGCTACGGCCGTGGAGCGTTCCTCGATCGCGGTCGAGCAGCCGGGCAGTCCGCTGCTCGCCGAGGCGCAGCACCTGGTCTCCCTGGTTTCGGTGGACGGCGACTCCGGTGACGAGGAGCTGCGCGTCCTTTGGGAGCTGGAGCCCGGTGCTACTGCCCGTGAGCAGCACGCCCTGCCGTCTCCGGCGAGCGGGTTCGACGACCCGGCGAAGTTGGATGCCTTCCTTGACGCGGTGCGCTGGGGCTCGGTGGCAACGGCGGACAAGACGTTGCTGCAGGCGCCGTTCCGCTCCGGAGTGAAGCCGGAGGACTATCAGCTCGACCCGGTGGTGCGGGCGCTACAGATGCCGCGTACGAACCTGTTGATCGCGGATGACGTTGGTCTCGGCAAAACCATCGAGGCGGGTCTGGTGATGCAGGAGCTGATGCTGCGGCATCGGGCGCGGACGATGCTGATCGTGTGCCCGGCTTCGCTCACTCTGCAGTGGCGCGATGAGATGCGCGACAAGTTCGGCCTGGGATTCAAGATCGTGGATGCGGACCTCCTGAAGGAGCTGCGCAGGTCCCGCGGACTGTACGCGAACCCGTGGACGCATTACCCGCGGTTGATCGTTTCGATCGACTGGCTCAAGCGAGAGCGGCCCATGGCACTGCTGCGCTCGATCCTGCCGTCGGCGCCCCAGTATCCGAGAGCCTTCGATCTCCTCGTCGTCGACGAGGTGCACACGTGTGCACCTTCGGGCTCCGGGAAGTACGCGGTCGACTCACAGCGCACCGACGCGATCAAGACTTTGGCCCCACACAGCGAGCACCGGCTGTTCCTGTCGGCTACGCCCCACAACGGCTACCTGGAATCGTTCACCGCCCTGCTGGCTCTGTTGGACGGCCATCGCTTCGCCCGCACCCTGGAGCCCTCGGAAGAAGCCAAGGCACAGGTGATGGTGCGGAGACTGAAGCGGGATCTGCCGCCGAACTGGGATGGCAGCCCGCGATTCCCGAAGCGTGACCTCGACCATCCCCTGGAGGTCGTCTACGACGCCGCGACCCGCGACGCCTACGCGAAACTCGACCAGTACGCGCAGTCCCGTCGCGAGACGATCTCCGGGCAGCTCACGTTGCAGGGCACCGCGCCGAGCCGGGCCGTGGACTTCGTCGTCACGCTGCTCAAGCGCCGTTTCCTGTCCAGCCCGAAGGCCTTTGCCAATACGGTGGACACTCATCTGAAGACGATGCTCGCCCGAGAGCGTCAAAACGAGGCCGAGCGGGACTACAACCGCGGGGCGTACACGGTGGCGGAGAAGGTTCTCGCCAAGATGATCGGGAAGTTGGACGAGTCGGCTGAGGACGACGCCACGTTCGAGGAGACAGCGCACGAAGCCTTGGCCACGGCGCGTCGGTTCGCCCCGCCGCTCTCCCAGACCGAACGCAAGCTGCTGGAGGACCTGCGCGACTGGGGAGACCGCAACGCCGAGACGGCTGATGGCAAGTTCACCGCCTTCCTCAGCTGGCTGCGCGTCATTGTGCAGAACGGAGCCGGTGGGCTGAACGGCAGCTGGGACGGCGAGCGCGTCATCGTGTTCACCGAATACCGCGATACGCAACGCTGGTTGCACGAACGACTCATCAGCGCTGGCGTACCGGACGAGGCAATCGCCCAGCTTTACGGCGGTCAGGACCGCGATGAACGCGAGCGCGTCAAGAACGTCTTTCAGGACGACCTCGACGTCGACCCGGTGCGGATTCTGCTCGCCACCGACTCCGCGAGCGAGGGCATCAACCTGCAGAACCACTGCCACCGGGTACTGCACTGGGAAATCCCATGGAATCCCAACCGACTTGAGCAGCGCAACGGCCGAGTGGACCGGCACGGTCAGACTGCGGCGAAGGTCGAGATCGTCCACTTCGTGCCGCAGGGCTGGGACCGGCAGCGCGAGGAGGACACCGGGTTCACCGAGGGCACCTTGGAGGACGCAATGGCCTTCCTCGGTGTCGCGGTGCGCAAGGTCGAGCAGATCCGCACCGACCTCGGCAGCGCCGGAGAAGTGATCGCCAGCCAGGTCGAGCAGAAAATGCTCGGCAAGCGCTCCAGCTGGCAGACCACCGACAGGGAGATCCAGAGCCTGGCTGGCAAGGCTGTACTGAAGGTCGAACGGAATCTGGCGCATGACCTCCAGCAGGCCCAGGAACAGCTCACCCGGACCCGCACGGAGTTGAACCTGAACCCGGACACGATCGAGCGCGTCGTACGCACCGCGCTCCGCCTGGCCCACAAGAAGGATCTGATCGAGACTCCGTCACCCAAGGGCGTCAATGCACGCTGCTTCAAACTCCCGGAGCTGAAGGAGGGCTGGGCGCAGGCACGCAACGACGGCTTGCGACACCCGGTCAGCGGCAAGGAGCGCCCCGTCACCTTTGACCAGGACTACGCCGGACGCACCGACGTCGTGTTGCTGCACCTGAACCACCGCCTGGTTGACCTGTGCCTGCGCCTGCTGCGCGCCGAACTGTGGTCGCAGGGCGAGCACGGCGCACATCTGACCCGCGTCACCGCCCGGATCGTCCCCGGCGATCTGCTGCGCAACCCGGCTGTGATCGCACATGGCCGCGTCGTGATCACCGGGAACCGCGGAGTGCGACTGCACGAGCAGATCGCCCTGGCCGGAGGATCGATCGAACACGGCAAACTAACCGTGGAGAAGAGTCCGGAGACCCTGGAACACTGGCTCGCCGCCGCGTCGCAGGACGCACCACCGCCAGAATTCCTTGACCGGCTCACCGCGCTGTGGGGCGCGCTGGAGTCCCCGCTCGGCAAGGCGCTGCAGACCGAGTCCAACAAGATCGCGCGCAAGCAGCGCAAAGTCCTGGACAAGCGCTGCGAGGACGACGTCAAGGCGATGCAGTCGGTACTGACCGAACTGGAGCGCAACATCCGGGATTCCCTGAAATCCAACCCGCTCTGGCGTCAGGACTCCCTTCTGGCCCCCGATCCGGAACGTGAACAGCTCAAGAAGGACCACACGGAACTGGAAGCACGCCTCGCCGCCGTTCCTGAACAGCTCGTTTCCGAGGCAGCGGCCCTACGCCACCGGTACGCAGACCCGGTCGCCCGCCGCTTCCCCGTAGCGGTCACCTTCCTCGTCCCCGCCTCACTCACCGTAGCTGCTCCCTCACACCAGGCAGGTCACTGATGCCGGCGCGCACCCGCTTCCCGAAAACCGAGCAGCAGACCCCGATCGAGCAGCATGCCGAGTGGCTAAACCTGCTCCGTCCGGACGGGCCGTTCCTCACTGCCAAGATCCTTGCGGAGGCGTTTCCGCAGGGCCTCGACGTTGCCGACACCTCGCTGCGAGCCCGTCTCCGGCAGGCATGGGCTGAGCTACAAGCCGAACCGGCGACGCTGTGCAGCGCATGGCAGCACCTGGTTCTGGAAGAACTGCTCGGATACCAGGGTCAGGCACTGCGCCAAGGCTCGATGCTGCCCCGCGAACTGACCGACCACCCCGGCACAGCCCCCGACGCACTGCTGATGGGCCCGCCCGACCCGACCACCGGCCTGCCCGGCGCGGCCGAACGCGCCCTGATCTACCGCCGCCCCTGGGGCGAACCCCTCACCCGTGCAACGAAGGGCCTGCCATCACCGGCCGAACAGGCCGCCGAGCTGTGCCGACGCCGTGCCGTCCCCATCGCGCTGCTCACCAACGGCACCCTGTGGGCCGTCGTCCACGCCCGACCTGGAGCGCCAACCTCGGTGGCGGTCTTCGACGCCGACACATGGTTCGAAGAACCGCTGCTGCTGCGCGCCTTCACCTCATTGCTCGGTGTCCGCTGCGCCGCGATCGCGCCCAAGGACCGTGAGGGCAAGGGCACCGACTCCCTCGCCGCCCTGTTCACCCGCACAGCCGACGACACCACCGCAGTCACCAAGACCCTCGGCAAGCAGGTCCGTGCAGCCGTCGAGCTCCTCGTCGCGGAACTCTCCCGCCTCGACCGCGAGGCTGACGGCACCGTGCTGGAAGGCGTCGCCCCGCGTACCGTCTACCGCGCTGCTCTGACCGTCATGATGCGCATCGTCTTCCTTCTCTACGCGGAGGAACAGAACCTGCTTCCGGCCGATGACGAGCTGTATGCCGACTCGTACTCCGTCACGAGGCTCTACGACCGCCTTGACCAAGACGACGCCGACATCGCCGACCGGTGGAAGGCCGCCTGGCCCACGCTCCTCGCTACCTTCCGAGCCGTCCACGGCGGGGCTCGGCACCCGGACATGTGGATCCCCGCATACGGCGGATCACTGTTTGACCCGAAGCGGTTTGCCTGGCTGGAGCGATTGAAGGTCACCGACCGCGTCGTCTTCGCCATGCTCGACGCGCTGATCAAGCTCAAGCGCACCACGCGGGCAGGCAAGGTCACCTCGACGGAACGCCTGTCCTATAAGGGCCTCGACGTCGAACAGATCGGCCATGTCTACGAGGGTCTCCTCGAACACTCCGCCATTCGGCTGGACGAGACACGCCTTGGGCTCAAAGGCAAGGCCGGTGCTGACGCCAAACTTGCTGACCTTGAAGCATGGCACGCTGCCGATCGCTTGCAAGTTGAAGCAGCCAAGCTCGTCGGCTTGACTGCAAAGCAATTCACCTCCGCACTGGCAACTGTCCCAACTGGAGAGGAGATCGGGAAGCTCGACGCCGCATGCGACAACGACGCCGAACTCGCTGCCCGCGTCCTGCCGTTCTTCGGACTGCTGCGACCCGACCTGCGCGGTGAGCCGATCGTCCATCCCGCCGGGACCGTTATCGTCACCCAGGTCGGCGACCGGCGCGACTCCGGCACTCACTACACACCGCGCGCCCTCGCTGAAGAGATCGTCCTGCACACCCTCGACCCGTTGTGCTTCTCACCCGGCTCGCCGGACGGAATTCCACGACCCGCCGATGGGATCCAGCCGCCCGAATGGCGAGTGCGTCCGGCGTCGGAACTCCTTGCGCTCAAGATCCTCGACCCCGCGATGGGCTCCGGCGCGTTCCTTGTCTCGGCTTGCCGGTACCTGTCGGAGCGGGTCGTTGAGGCATGGGACCGTGATGGGATGCCGGACGCGGTCGATGCACGTCTCGGCGAGCATCACGAGGACCGCGATGCGAAACTCCTCGAAGCCCGTCGCATGGTCGCCGACCGCTGCCTCTACGGCGTTGACATCGACGAGATGGCGGTGGAACTCGCTAAACTCTCGCTGTGGCTGGTCACCCTGGCGAAGGGCCGTCCGTTCAACTTTGTTGACCATGCGTTGCGCTGTGGAGACTCCCTCATCGGCTGCTTGACGGCAGACCAGATCGAGGCCTTCCACCTCACCCCGAGCGAAGGCCATCGCCTCAACGCCCGTCTCAGCGGCGAAATCGACAAGATCACGAGGCCGCTGCTCGCCCAAGCCGCGGAACTGCGTCGTGACATCGAGCAGCACGAGGTCATTGACATCCGAGACGCCCGGGCGAAGGCTGCAAAGCTCATCGAGGCCGAAGCGCTGACGGCACAACTCCGCCTCGCCGCGGACGCTGTGGTCGCGGCGAAACTGTCCACCGCGACGACCAAGTCCGATGAGGCATACGCCAACCGCCTCGCTTCCATCGCCGACCTCGTCGAGAAGGCGCTGCTGGGCGACAAGGCCGCAGCGGCCGAAGCTCGCACCATCGTCGACGGCTGGCTTCTCGGGCCCAGCGGCGGACCGCGCACGGCCTCGCTGCGTCCGCTGCACTGGCCACTCGAATTTCCGGAAATCATGGCCGATCCCGTTCGTGGTGAGCACCGCTTCGATGCGGTGGTGGGGAACCCGCCGTTCTCGGGCGGCGTTCAGACCAGCGCGCGCATCGGCAAGGACAGCTTGACCTACATCAGTCAGGTGATTGCCCAAGGCCACGGATCGGGTGGCCGGGCAGACCTCTGTACGTACTTCCTTTTGCGCAATCTGGAACTTGCACCCGCTAGGCGAACTGGCATTATCGCAACGAATACTATCGCGCAGACCGACTCCCGCGAAGTGGGTCTAGATCGAATCACCTCTCATGGTTGGAAAATTGGTCGTGCCGTCAAGTCAATGGCATGGCCGGGCGAAGCTGGTGTGTATGTCTCATTGGTGTGGGTTGGTGCCCTTGGGGTCGCCGAAAAGTACGTACTAGAGGGAAGGCCAACTCACGGTATTTCGTCAAGTTTGATTGCACCGTCTCGAACAGTTGGAGGCCCAAAGAAGCTGGCGGCATGCACTGGTCAAGCCTCGGTAGGTTGTCAGGTCACAGGGGCCGGATTTATTCTAGATGCCGGAGATATGCAATCACTACTCGCACTAGACGAGCGGAATAAAAGTAGAATCTTCCCGTTTCTCAATGCTGACGAGATTAACAATCGGCCAGATTCTTCGGCCATCCGATGGGTGATTGACTTCGGGATGATGAACCTCGAAAGCGCACAACATTTCCCCGACCTGATTGCCAGGATTGAAGAATTTGGTCGTCCTGATCGGCCGGCATGGTGGAGATTTCATCGACCACGCCCGGAGCTCCGTAAAGCTATCGCGGATCATGAACGTATTCTCGTGATGGGCCTACACAGCAAGTATGGACTGCCGGCCATCGTGCCCAACAATCAGGTTTTCTCGCATGCTTTGTGTGTCTTCTACACATCCGACGCGACGGCCATGCTTGCGCTCCTGACGAGCACATGGCACTTCAACTGGTGGACCGTCAAGGGTGAGTCGACGATGAAATCAGATCCTCGCTACACCCCCTCCGACGGCTTCGATACATTCCCCCAGCCGGAACTCACCCCGCGCATCCGCGCCGCCGGCGAGGAGCTGGACACCTACCGTCGTCATGTCCAGCTGTCGCGGACACCGCAGCTCGGCATGACCGACCTCTACAACGAGGTCCACAACCCAGCGAACCTCGACCCCGACATCCAGCGCCTGCGCGAGATCCATGTGGAGATCGACGAAGCCGTCACGGAGGCTTACCTCGCCCAGCCTCTCGCCGCGCAGTTCGGCTGGACCTCTCTCACCCTGAACCATGGCTTCCACAACACCGTCCACGGCCTGCGCTGGACCGTAGACCCGGATGTCCAGATCGAGATGAACGACCGTCTCCTCGAACTCAACCATTCCCTCTACGAAGACGAAGTCCGCCGTGGCCTCCACAACAAGAAGAGTTCCGTCAAGCCCAGGAAGACCGTCGCCTCGAAGGCGCCCGACGGCACCAGCGAGTTGCTCTGGTAGGGGCCGTCAGTCACCGGAGGTCGCCTGCGGTTCACGCCTTGGCCACGACCCACCTGCTCTGTCAGTGCCTCGCCCTATCGTTGTGACCCATGAGCGATAAGTTGCCGTCCGCGGTGTCGAACAGCCCGGTCCTGGCTGCCCCCTCCCCAGGCGAGGTACGTGACGAGCTGGCCGAGCTCGTAGTGCTGGACCTGCTCGGACCGGTGGGCGGCGACCAGGAGGAGGTAGCTGACTCCCCGACGGACTGGTACGTGCTTGGGCGGCTGGCGCCGAACGGCACCACGATCGTGCCGGAGGAACTGGACGGCTCACTCGGCGACAGTGAGTTGCCGGGCGCAGATGAGGGCTCGCCGGACGCGGACGCGCCGAACGTGCCGAGCCTGGCTCCGTCGTCGGTCGGGTTCACCGCGCGGGTACGCGGCGACGCCGACCGTCTGGAGGTGACCGGGCGATGGGCGCGTTACGTCCGCTCGCATTCGACGGATCCGAGCATCGAGAAGCTGATCTGGCGGCGCGTGCCCCACGGCGACTGCGTTCCGGTCAAGCTGGTCGAGGGCCTGGTGGAGGCGCTGGTACTTGATACCGAGGACGAGAAGGTGGTGCTGCGCGGGCGGGTGCGGCGTTTTCATGACGACTGGCTGGTCACGCTGTTCCTGGTCAACGCGACCGAGACCGACTCCAACTCCGCGCTGCACTGGGTGTTCCAGGCTGAGCTGTCGGCGGCCGGCGCGGACGGCGCGGCGGTGTTCCTGCCCCGGCATGAGCCTGGGTCCGGTGGCGATGCCGTTGATCAGGGCGAGCAACGACGGCTGGCGATGGCCTATCGGTTCAGCCCGGAGTTTGCGGTGGGGCACGCGACCGGGGTGGGCGCGACGGCCAGTGGCGCCGACCCGATGAGAGCCGTCGCGGTTCGGACGAAGGCCGCGCCGGAGTACGACATCGCGCAGACCGACGCGCCGTCGTCCGACAGCGATCCGGACCTGCCGGAGCTAGTGGACTTGTTGGTCGACATGAAGGAACTCGGCGAGTGCGAGCCACAGCGACTGCGAGCGGGGCTGATGCCACTGGTGGCTGGCTATCGGACGTGGATCGAGCGGGCCGAGGCGCGGATCGGACAGGACGGCCAGTATCTCGACGAGTACGCGGATCAGGCCAGGGAGGCGCTGACCGAGGCCAAGCGGGCGGCTGACCGGATCGAGGCGGGGATCGACCTGGTGCTCGGTGACCCAGACGCCCTTGCCGCATTCCGCTTCGCGAACAGTTCGATGCACTTGCAACGTGTCCATACGCGGGTCGCCGCCGCCAGACGCCGTGATGGATCCCGTGACCCCGACGCGGTTTTCCGCGACGAGGACAAGCCGGTTAACCGGTCCTGGCGTCCGTTCCAGCTCGCGTTCCTGTTGCTGAACCTTCCCGCGCTGACCGATCCGGCACACCCGGAGCGTGCCACGGGAGCTGGTGCGGTGGCGGACCTGCTGTGGTTCCCTACCGGTGGCGGCAAGACCGAGGCGTACCTCGGCCTGACCGCCTACACTCTCGCCATCCGCAGGCTGCGGCCGGACCTCGGCGGTCTTGACGCGGGCCACGGGGTCGCCGTCCTGATGCGCTACACCCTGCGGCTGCTGACGATCCAGCAGTTCCAGCGTGCCACCGCGCTGATCTGTGCGTGCGAGGTCCTGCGCCGCAGGGACGAGGAGCGCTGGGGTGAGGAACCGTTTCGGATCGGCCTGTGGGTCGGGGGGAAGGTGTCCCCGAACACGACCGACAAGGCCATGGACTGGGTCAAGGACGTCCGGCGGGCGAGCGGAAAACCCTATCAGAACTCCGGCACTCCCTATCAGCTCACCAGTTGCCCATGGTGCGGAACGAAGATCGAGAAGGGCCGGGACGTCGATGTCGACAAGACCCTTCGCCGTACCTTCCTGCGTTGCCCTCAGCTGTTCGGTTGCCCCTTCGGCGGCGGCGACCCGAACGGGGAGGGCCTGCCGGTCGTCGTCGTTGACGAGGAGATCTACCGGCTGCTGCCGAGCCTGGTGATCGCGACCGTCGACAAGTTCGCACAGCTCACCTGGAACGGTCGCACACAGGCTCTGTTCGGACGGGCGTCGCGGCACTGCTCCCGACACGGTTACGTCACCGCCCAGATCGCCGAGGAGGACTGGGAAGCCACCAGCCATCTCGCGGAAGGGCGCTATCGCGCCGCGACGCTCACCGCGGCCAAGCCGGTGCGTCCGCCGGACCTGATCGTGCAGGACGAACTCCACCTGATCTCCGGTCCACTCGGCTCGCTGACCGGCCTGTACGAGGCCGCCGTGGACCGCCTTGCCACCTGGGAGTACGCGCCGGGCAAGACGGCGCGGCCGAAGGTGATCGCTTCGACGGCCACCGTGCGGCGCGCCGAGCGGCAGATTCATGCCCTGTTCGACCGGCGCACTGAGGTCTTCCCGCCGCAGGGCTTGGAGATCGGTGACAGCTTCTTCGCTAGGCAGCGGTCCACAGACTCGCACCCAGGTCGCCGCTATGTCGGGATCTGCGCCCAGGGGGTGCGCACGAAGTCCACGATGATCCGGGTGTACGTCGCGGTGCTCGCCGCCGCGCAGACCCTGCACAAGAAATTCGGGCAAAACCCGGTTACCGATCCCTATATGACCCTCGTCGGCTACTTCAACAGCCTTCGTGATCTCGGCGGCATGCGCCTGTCGGTCGAGGACGACGTCTCCACCCGACTGGAGCGAATCAACGAACGCGGCCTGTCGCGACGCTACGACCTGCGACTTGAGGAACTCACCTCGCGCCTGACCTCGGAGAAGATCCCGGATATCCTCCAGCAACTGGAGTACACCTTTCCCCGGGCGAACAAACTGACCCCGATCGACGTGCTCCTGGCCACCAACATGATCGCTGTCGGGGTCGACGTCTCGCGCCTCGGCGTCATGGTCGTTGCCAACCAGCCGAAGTCCACCGCCGAGTACATCCAGGCCACCAGCCGCGTTGGTCGTGCCGCGCCCGGCCTCGTATTCACCGTGTTCAACTGGGCCCGCCCGCGCGACCTGTCTCACTACGAGACCTTCGAACACTTCCACGCCACCGTGTACCGACATGTTGAAGCGCTCTCGGTCACCCCGTTCGCAGAACGCGCCATAGACCGCGGCCTGACCGGGGTACTGGTGGCGCTGGCACGCAACCTGGAGGCCGGCGACAACGGCAACCTCGGCGCGCAGACCTTCGATACACACAGCAGCAAGGCCGACCACATCGTCCGCTATCTGGAACGCCGCGCGGGCGAGATCGCCACCGACCGAGCCGTCGCGACCCGGGTACGTGAAGAGCTCGACAGCATCCTGGACCTGTGGGCCCGCGAACAGCGCCGCCCCGCTGCCCGACTCGCCTTCGACGCCAAGGGCAAGGCCGACGACATCGTCGGCCTGCTTCACAGCCCGGATTCGGGCCCGTGGAAGCGCACGACCTGCCCGACCTCGCTACGCGAAGTCGAGCCGGGCATCCGGTTGGTGCTACGGACCGCACCGGGCAACGCCGACGACCACGAGCAGCACCCGTTCCTCCCGCGGCCGAACCCGGACGCCGACGGCGCCGGACACGAAGGGAACCCCTCATGACCAACACCGCAGACGGTGCACGCTCGGCGATCGACCTGCGGGTTGGGGAGCTCAGGCCCAGCCAACTGCTGCACACCTACGGCGTCGGCGCGGTCGCAGACCTCCCGAACCTCTCGGTGATGGTCCTTGGGCTTGACGAGTGGGAGCTGGAGAAGGCCGCGATCGTGCCGGAGGAGCGGCTCCTGGCGGCGGTGCGCAGCAAGCTCGGTACCCAGGTGCAGAATCTTCGGATGCCGCCGTACACGCCGGAGGACCCGAACGATTTCACCGGTGCCTGGTCCCGGATCGGCGTGCCGGTCGCGGTGTTCCCGGGCTGGCTGCGTTGCACCGACAACCGGTGCAACCGGCTTGCCCCGGCCGATTCCGGACTCTTTCACCTGTTGCCCAACAGCGTTGCACCCGACCAGACCCGCTTCGTCCACTCCTGCCGTGAGACCGGCCGCAAACGGCCGACCGCGGTGCCGGCCAGGTTCGTCTCCGCCTGCCCGGCCGGGCATGTGGACGACTTCCCGTGGATGTACTTCGTCCACCGCGGCGCACCGTACGGAACAGACCACACCCTGAAACTCGTCGAGCGCGGCACCACCGGCGAGGCAGCGAACATCTTCGTCGAATGCTCCTGCGAGGTGAAAGCCCGCTCCATGGCCGAGGCGATCGGCACCCGCAGTGAACAGGTACTCCCGGCCTGCCGGGGCCGACACCCGCATCTAGGAACTTTCGAACCCTGCACCGAACAGACCCGGACCATGGCCCTGGGCGCGACGAACGGCTGGTTCGCCATGCAGCTGCGGGTCTTCTCCATCCCGCATGCTGACAACCCGGTGGACAGCGCCGTGGCCGAACACTGGGCCGGTCTGCGGGTGGTGGCGCAGCTGCCACGCGAAACCGCGCGCCTGGTCCTGCCCACCCAGGTGATGTGGCCACAACTCGAACGCTTCGGCGCAGACGAGGTGTTGGACGCGGTCTCGCGACATCAGGGCGAGAATCAGCCCAGCGCCGCCGAAGACACCGACGCCCTGGACATTGCCGGACCGGAATGGCTCGCCTTCATCGGCAGCCCGCAGAACCACCCCGACTTCAGCGTCAGTAACGAGCCCGTCCCGGCCGCACACCGAAGCTGGCTCGGCCAGGTGCGTCTGGTCAAGCGCCTGCGCGAAGTATCCGCACTGTATGGATTCAGCCGGATTGACGCTCCGGAATGGGGCTCTGCGACCAGCGGAGGCGAGGCAATGGAGGAGAACCGCGCGCCGCTGTCCGTTTCCGCGCCGATCTGGCTGCCATGCGCGGAAACCCGTGGCGAGGGGATCTTCCTGCGCTTCGACGAGAAGCGGGTGACCGCCTGGGAGCAGGACCCGAATGTCATCCGCCGCACCAGAACCCTGATGAAGGCACACGAGAAGTGGTGCGACCAGCGGCGCACCGACGCGGAGTGGCCGGGCATCCGCTATGTGCTGCTGCACACCTTTTCCCACGTCCTGATCCGAGAGTTCGCCCTTGAGTGCGGGTACGGCGCCTCTGGAATCGGCGAGCGAATCTATGCGCGCTCCGGCGCCGATCCAATGGCGGGGATCCTTCTGTTCACCGCAGCCCCCGATAGCGAGGGCACCCTCGGCGGGCTGGTCACCCTCGGCGGACAGCACCGACTCGGTACGTTGATCGACCAAGCGCTCGAAGCCGCGCGGCTGTGCGGCTCGGATCCCCTGTGCGCCGACCACGACCCGGTCGCCCACGGCCGTCTGCACGGTGCCGCCTGCCATGCCTGCCTGTTCGCCGCAGAGACGTCCTGCGAACGAGGCAACCACTTCCTGGATCGCGAACTGCTCGTAGAAACATTCAGCGGCCGACCGGGCGGGTTCTTCACGGCATGACCGGCCGCAACACCACCGAGACTGCGCCCAGCCTGCCTGAAGTGCTTTCCGCACTGGTCGCCACTCTCCCCGCGACGCACCTCGCCGCCTGGATTAACGTCCTGCGCACAGTGACCGCCCCCGACGGACACACGGAATCCCGCCTCGTCGCCGCGCACCCGGGTGCCGGACTCGGACCGCGCGCCAGCCTGTTGCTGTCCGCGTGGCGGTCCGCTGATCCACAACTGCCTGGATGTGCCCTGGCTCTGGCTCTCGAAGTTGCTGGCAACCGATACGAGCAGGACCTTGCTACCCGTCACGTCGAAATCGCCGTCTCAGGACCGGTGAGCGACGCGGTGTCGGTCAGGCTCACCGCATCCGTCGCAATTCAAGTGATCCGGGCCGCCAGCACCACGCTCCTGGTCACCAGTTACGCCGCGTTCGGCATCCAGGAGATCGTCAGCGAGATCAGAGCAGCGGCAGACCGCGGCGTAGAAGTGGATCTGGTCCTGGAGACCGCTCGCGCTTTCGGCGGCAGGCTGCACGGAGACGGCGACGGGCGCACCGCGTTCCACGAACTGCGCTTCCACCCGGACGTACACCTATGGCAGTGGGCGAACGACGAGCGGCATGGTCCCGGTGGCCGACGCGGCAGCATGCACGCCAAGATAATCGCCGCCGACCGGAAAACCGCCTTGCTCGGCAGCGCCAACCTCACCGACAACGCATACAGCGACAACTTGGAAATTGGTGCTGTCATCCGCGACCCCGGAGCCGTCGCCAGTCTTGTCGATCACTTCATCAACCTGATGCAATCAGCGGATGGTCCCTTGGTCCGGCTGCCGTGGCAACCAACCTCATAGGGCCATGAGCCCGTAAACCGCTGCCCCCGCTCGGTGGGGCTTGATGCGAAAAAATGAATACCATGCCAGGTGGTCGAGACCGCCCTGCTACCTCCGGAGCGATTCGCTGGAAGCAGTTGACCGCCCGCAGGAGAGTCTGCGGGACACCGACAATTCCGGTCACGTAGAGGTGCAGTCAATAGCGCGCCGATATATGGGGCGCCTCAGTCACCGCGATGGCGTCCCGTGGAATGGGGTAGCCGACCTTGGCGGAGATGTGCGCCTGTTCTGAGCTGTCATGTGCGTCGGCTGCCTGCGAGTGCTGCCTGGGAACGAGGTCGGCCACTGTGGAACTGTCCTTCTCGAAAGGGTAGTTCGACCCTAGGGGGCACACGGTGGCCTTGTCCCAGCATGGCCTACTTCGCCTGCTGGAGTCACCACGTTCGGTAGATGGTCTTGAACTCATGGGCGAAGAGCGGCTGTTGCAGGAGTTGATCGAGGCCGAGGCCATTGCGCAGATCGGAGCGGAACCTGGGCTTACGGCGACGGAGCGGCGGCAGATAGGGCAGGTGATTCGCGGCCGTGCGGACATGGCCCCAGGATGGCGTACGGCACCGACAAGGACCTCCCCCGACTGGGAGCAAGCAGTCCGCTTTCCATAGGGCTTGACCAAAGGAGGCCCTGCTTCTCTGGGCGAGGGTGTATGCATGAAGGTCCAGCAGGCCTCGGTGGCGCCGCGGCCTGAGTAGACCGAACACGAAGGGCTTGTACATGGCACTGCGACGAGGCCGGAAGGGCGATCTGGGGCTCGAAGTCGTGTCGCTGATCGAACTCGCGCTGCCGGAGCCCGATCGGCAAAAGCTGCTGATCGAACGGCACAGAGAGGCCGTCACCGCAATCGGCGATGCTCTGCGTACGTCGCTGGATAACCCCTCCAGGCTGCAAGGCTGGATGACGCAGTACGCCTTCGAGGCTGTGGTGGTTGCCCTCGGCGCCGTTCGGCTCATCAAGACTGAGGACTCGGGGTTGTTCTACTTTGACGAAGCGGGCGGCGAGCTCCAGCCGCCTGACTTCCGCATCGTCCTGCCCGACAGCACGCATCTTCTGGTCGAGGTCAAGAACGTAGCTCCGAACAAGAACCCTCTGGAGACCAAGGTGCGGGCCAAGGACATGGCCGCAGCGCAGGCTTACGCCCAGTCCACGGGTGGTCGTCTGCTCTACGCTCATTTCTGGAGCGGCGTGGGCATGTGGACGCTGGTCGACCCGTCCGTCTTCAGCCTGGTCGGGAGCCACCAACGCCTCTCGCTCCTCGACGCGATCAAGGTCAGCGAGATGCACCTGCTGGGGGACGGAATGCTCGCGACCGAGCCGCCCCTCACCTTCTCGGTAATCATGGACCGGGATAAGGAGCGGGTGGTGGAGCGGCTCGGGAACGGAGAAGAGACCCGCTCATTCACCATCGGCGGAGTGGAGATGATGAGCGCTGGCCAGGTCATCACCGATCCCGACGAGAGGAACCTGGCCTGGTTCCTGTTGCTGCACGGAGACTGGCCGCAGAACGAGGAGTCACAATTCGACGAGCAGGGAAGGCTCGTGCGAGTTGACTTTGTATCGGAACCGGAGCTTCCGGACGAGGAGGCTGCGCGTCATATCGAAGAACAGGGAATCGCCTTCTTCGGGTACCTCAGCAAGCTTTACACCCAGCGGTTCCTCGACGCCATCACTACTGACGAGGGCGAGATCCTCGCGCTGCGCGAGGAGCCTGAGCCAGCGCTTCTCGCTAAGCTGGTCCCAGACGACTATTGGGAGCGTGATCACGTTCTCAAGATCTGGCGCTTCCGTATGTACCCGCAGGGCGCTTCCCCGGCAGGCGCCCTTGAGAGTTCTGAGACATGAAGTAGATCCCCCCCAGAGGCGCGGAAAGCCGGTTGGAAACTAAGAGGGTCAAGCGTTTCTCTCGGCGAGATGGGTACTGTCCATCTCGGCGGTGCTCGATGATGTGCGCCGCGACACTGATGCGTTCGGCTGCTTTGAGCTTGACGTTCACGCGACCATTCGGCATCGCTCCTCTAGCCACTGTCGAACTTCCGGTGGAGAGAACCGCAGCTGCTGGCCCACGCGGAAGCTCGGCATTCCTTCCTTGAGGTGATTGTCGTACACCCAAGAAGCTGGCTTTCCGAGATTCGGCAAGCGCCTTGACGTCCCACATAGGCTCACTCACAGAAGATTCCTCTACGCTTGCTTCAGCTGCTCGCGCAGTAGTAGGGAAAGGCGGCCGCCCCAAGCGGGCAGAGGCCTGCCAGGGGGCCGAGGGGCGCGAAGTCAGTACCGATCCTGCACGACGCACCCGAACGGACCGGCACGGACGCCAGCGGAAGTCAGCACCAGGTCAGCACCAGTACATCTGCGCTCGATTTGCCTCGCGTGGTCTGTGTCTCTGACCTGCATGTTTGTGCGTGAGGGTGCCGCGTGCCACGTGGCACCCTCCCAGCTGGAGACAACTTCTTAGACCATATAGGACACGGTCTAAGCCGGCGGACGACATCGGGGCTTCCCGGGCGTGGAGTCTGGGTGGACCATGAAGACTGCCTCTGGAAATTCGCACCCTTGGTCTTTTTGCTCCTCAATGGCATATGCCAGCAATCAACGGCTGTCTTTTATCGGTCTCCCTTTGAGTTCGAAGAGCCTCCTTCGCTGTCAGCCTCTTCTCCTGCTTTCCCCTTCATCAACATCCTGTTCTTTGCATTCCTGATGCCAGGCAAGGCCTTGTCATTCAAGAATCTCTTGACGTAGGGAACCGCCCTGTATACCCCGTAAGTGGATGCGGCAAGGAGAAGCGCACCTACGGCCGCAACGAGTGCGCCATTACTGTTGCTGTCGTGACTTTCACCGCTGTCGCTACCATTGCTTTCGTCCTCCGTATCCGCGTCAACGTTATTCGAGTACTCCGAGCACTTGCCGTGCGCACCCTTGCGGACCGGGCGGGCTGCTGTGCTTCACCACTGCCCATGCGGGCCAACCGGCGCTCCGCGACCCACTGGCCCAGCGCGAGGTCTGCGGCGCGGCGGCGCCGGACATGCTCGGAGGACTGCTCTCCCACCTTCTGCGGGACGGCCCACCCCACGTAGGCGTCGAGAAGGATCATGTCGAGAGCTGTGGCGCCAAGCCGTTCCAGCAAGCCGAGCACTTGTGGCGTAACAGTCTCCGTCGGCACTTTCTCGTACAGGTGGCTGCGGTGTTCGGCGGCCAGACCAAGCCATGTCACCGTGTCCGGCCCGGGGGCGAACCGCCCCACGGTGTCCCGTACGGCCGCGACCACCTCGGCGCCGCCCTCGACCACCAGCTCCGCCAGCTCCCTCGGCAGTGCGGGCAGCGGCGGGTACATGACGTTGCAGGCCGTCGTCCGCCGTACGACGCGGTGGTACGGCCGGACGGGCTCGGGCGTCCTGGAGCCTGTCCCGGCGACTGCCCTGCCCGGAGCGCCGGTGAAGGCGGGCCTGACCCGATGTGAGGGCTGGGGCCTGGGGTGTTCGGTACGCCAGGGCTCGTGCCGCGTGGACGTCGTCTTCCGCGCGTTCTTCCTCGGAGCGGCGGTACTACGCCTCAGGGCGTCGTCGAGTTCGGCGGTGAGCCAGCCCGGCAGGCCCCGCGGAGGTTCGCCTCCGTTGTAGAAGTCGCCGGCCAGCTCGACGCAGTACGTGTACCGCTCCCACTCGTAGCGGCGCGCGTGCTCTTGGCCGAGCTTGCGGAGCGCGGCACGCATCCGCGCGTACGGGACCTCTTCTCCGGCGAGTTGGTACGACGTCCGCTTGCGCGCAGCTTCGATGGCGAGCGCGATGCGGTGCACTGGCGTGGGCGCCGCGGCCCGCGGCGGACGGCGTCGACACACTCCCCGGCCTCACGGGCAGGCCCTCCCCGGCCTACTGCTCCCCTTTTCGTCCCGCCGCGCGCCACAGACCTCGGCGATCACAGCGAAATCCCCAGGTCAGGTTACGTCCCAGACGTCTGGTTCGACAGGGTTTCGAGGGAGACAGATTCGTCCTGCGTGCCTCCAGGGGCCGGCTGGACCGCACGGTCCGCGTGGGACCGGTGCGCAGCGCGGACGGCGGTCAGGACGCGATTGATGGACCCGGGGGCGAGCGGGCGGCCGGTCTGCGGCGACGGGGTTGCGGTCAAGTGCGCCAGCGTACTCAGTGACAGTCTCCGGGGTTAGCAGGCAGCGGCCGCCGACCGACGCTCGCGCACCAGGCAATGAAGGCGGCCATGTCGGAGGAGTACATCAGGCGGGTGGAGTCGGTCAGCTGGCGGTTGGTCTCGGCCGTCCCCACGGCTATGTGCTGAAGACCAGAACCTGGGGCGCGGAGACTTGTCACGCTGCTCATCGTAGGGCGGCCCGACACCCCGCCGGCCCGGACGTCGCGGCGGGTGCTCCCACGAGGTGGGCGCAGGCTCAGCCCGTGACACGGCGCCCGTCTACGACAGAGGACCCGCGCCCGCGTGGTGCGGGTCCTCTTCTGCGTGGCGAAGTGGTCAGCCGGAGAACTTGGATGCGCGGTCGGACCCCAGGCTGCGTCGTGAGACCGGAGACATCGGGCGGATGACGGTTCGCCTCGTCGCCCAGACGCGGTCGGCGTGACCCGACCGACATCGGATGCTGTGAGGCCACTTCGGCGGCGACCCTCCCTAGAGGCTGACGGTTACTCAGGTTTTACTGACGTGTCGTCAGTCATTCAAGATCATCTTGCACATGCATTGCACAAGGTGCTGAAAAATGACAGAGATCAGCGGAAGGTCGTGAAGGTAAGTATCCGCAGGTCGGCTGGCATATTGCGGTGTCGTGCCCCTTGCCCCCAAGGGGCACGACACCCCGCCCGTCAGATGTCGCGGAAGATCTCGATCTGGGCGCCCACCGAGTTGAGGCGCTCCGCCAGGTCCTCGTAACCGCGGTTGATGACGTAGACGTTGCGGAGTACGGACGTGCCTTCGGCCGCCATCATCGCCAGCAGGACGACCACCGCGGGCCGCAGCGCCGGCGGGCACATCATCTCGGCGGCGCGCCACCGGGTCGGGCCCTCCACCAGCACGCGGTGCGGGTCCAGGAGCTGGAGGCGGCCGCCGAGGCGGTTGAGGTCCGTCAGGTAGATCGCGCGGTTGTCGTAGACCCAGTCGTGGATCAGGGTCTGGCCCACGGCGACCGCCGCGATCGCCGCGAAGAATGGCACGTTGTCGATGTTGAGGCCGGGGAACGGCATCGGGTGGATCTTGTCGATCGGCGCCTCGAGCTTCGAGGGCCGTACGATCAGGTCCACCAGCCGCGTACGCCCGTTGTCCGCCTCGTATTCGCCCGTGCGGTCGTGGTCGAGGCCCATCTCCTCCAGCACTGCGAGCTCGATCTCCAGGAACTCGATCGGGACCCGCCGGATCGTCAGTTCGGAACCCGTCACGACGGCTGCCGCGAGCAGGCTCATCGCCTCGACCGGGTCCTCGGACGGCGAGTAGTCGACGTCCACGTCGATGTTCGGTACGCCGTGCACGGTCAGCGTGGTCGTACCGACGCCGTCGACCCGTACGCCCAGCGCCTCCAGGAAGAAGCACAGGTCCTGGACCATGTAGTTGGACGAGGCGTTGCGGATGACGCTCACGCCGTCGTGGCGGGCAGCGGCGAGCAGCGCGTTCTCGGTCACCGTGTCGCCGCGCTCGGTCAGTACGATCGGACGGCTCGGCCCGGTCGAAGGCTCGACCACCGCGTGGTAGATGCCCTCGGTCGCGGTGATGTCCAGGCCGAAGCGGCGTAGCGCGATCATGTGCGGCTCGATGGTGCGCGTGCCGAGGTCGCAGCCGCCCGCGTACGGAAGCCTGAAGTGGTCCATGCGGTGCAGCAGCGGGCCGAGGAACATGATGATGCTCCGGGTCCGGCGCGCCGCCTGGGCGTCCATGGAGTCCATGTCGAGCTGCGCGGGCGGGATGATCTCCAGGTCCTTCCCGTCGTTGATCCAACGGGTGCGTACGCCGATCGAGTTGAGCACTTCCAGCAGGCGGTAGACCTCCTCGATGCGCGCGACACGCCTCAGCACGGTGCGGCCCTTGTTCAGCAGTGAGGCGCAAAGCAGCGCCACACACGCGTTCTTGCTCGTCTTCACGTCGATCGAGCCGGAAAGGCGTCGTCCGCCGACCACTCGCAGATGCATCGGTCCCGCGTACCCCAGGGAGACGATTTCACTGTCGAGAGCCTCGCCGATGCGCGCGATCATCTCAAGGCTGATGTTCTGGTTCCCGCGCTCGATGCGGTTCACGGCACTTTGGCTGGTGCCGAGCGCTTCGGCGAGCTGTGTCTGTGTCCAGCCCCGGTGCTGACGGGCGTCACGGATGAGCTTGCCGATACGTACGAGGTAGTCGTCTGCCATAGCGGCAGGTTATCTCAGATATGAGATGACGCATCGCGTGAGGTGGGCGTGGCGGCCGATATGGGCGTGTCGGGTGAAATGTGCTGGTTGAACCGGTAAAGGTGCACAGGGTCGTGACGCCGCTTCAGGTCTCCCAGCCGCCGGTGCGTTTCCGGTTCCTAGTCGGTGCCGGTCTGCTCCTCGCTCGCTCGGCCGAACGGGTGACGGGGTGCTCAACACTCCGCGGCGGGTGATGAGGATCCCGAGCGCGCAGCTGGCGCGCAGGCGGGGGCGGTGGTCCGGGCATGACCGAATCGCGGCCATGTACTAGAGTTATCTCGACATCGAGATATCTGCCGAAGGCGTACCGCAGCCGCCGACCGGTAAGGGTGACCTAACTAAGTCTTACCTTAGCGGATGGCCAGGGGGTCGTGGCGGCAGGATGCGGTAAGAAACGCGCACATTGAAGAAGGAGACTGTCGTGTCGGCGAACAGCTTCGACGCCCGCAGCACGCTGCGCGTGGGCGACGAGTCGTACGAGATCTTCAAGCTGGACAAGGTCGAGGGCTCCGCTCGCCTCCCTTACAGCCTGAAGGTGCTGCTGGAGAACCTCCTCCGCACCGAGGACGGCGCGAACATCACCGCCGACCACATCCGGGCGATCGGCGGCTGGGACTCCCAGGCGCAGCCCAGCCAGGAAATCCAGTTCACGCCCGCCCGCGTGATCATGCAGGACTTCACCGGCGTGCCCTGTGTCGTCGACCTCGCCACCATGCGTGAGGCCGTCAAGGAGCTCGGCGGCGACCCGGCGAAGATCAACCCGCTGGCCCCGGCCGAGCTGGTCATCGATCACTCCGTCATCGCCGACAAGTTCGGTACGGCCGGCGCCTTCCAGCAGAACGTCGAGCTGGAGTACGGCCGCAACAAGGAGCGCTACCAGTTCCTGCGCTGGGGCCAGACCGCCTTCGACGAGTTCAAGGTCGTCCCCCCGGGCACCGGCATCGTCCACCAGGTCAACATCGAGCACCTGGCCCGCACGGTCATGGTCCGTAACGGGCAGGCCTACCCCGACACCCTCGTCGGCACCGACTCGCACACCACCATGGTGAACGGTCTCGGTGTGCTCGGCTGGGGCGTCGGCGGCATCGAGGCCGAGGCCGCGATGCTCGGCCAGCCGGTCTCCATGCTCATCCCGCGCGTCGTCGGCTTCAAGCTGACCGGCGAGCTCCCGGCCGGTACGACCGCTACCGACCTCGTGCTGACCATCACCGAGATGCTGCGCAAGCACGGCGTCGTCGGCAAGTTCGTCGAGTTCTACGGCGAGGGTGTCGCGGCGACGAGCCTCGCCAACCGCGCCACCATCGGCAACATGTCGCCGGAGTTCGGCTCCACCGCCGCGATCTTCCCGATCGACGACGAGACCCTGAAGTACCTGCGCCTGACCGGCCGCGACGAGCAGCAGGTCGCGCTCGTCGAGGCGTACGCCAAGGAGCAGGGCCTCTGGCTCGACCCGGCCGCCGAGCCCGACTTCTCCGAGAAGCTCGAGCTGGACCTGTCGACGGTCGTCCCGTCGATCGCCGGCCCGAAGCGTCCGCAGGACCGCATCGTCCTCGCCAACGCCGCCCAGCAGTTCGCGCAGGACGTACGGAACTACGTCAGCGACGACGAGGAGTCGGGCAAGGAGTCCTTCCCGGCCTCCGACGCCCCGGCCGGGCACGACGGCGTACCGACCCGGCCGACCCTGGTCACGGCCCCCGACGGTTCGACGTACGAGATCGACCACGGCGCTGTGACGGTCGCGGCCATCACCTCCTGCACCAACACCTCGAACCCGTACGTCATGGTCGCCGCCGCGCTGGTGGCCAAGAAGGCGGTCGAGAAGGGCCTGACCCGCAAGCCGTGGGTCAAGACCACGCTCGCGCCCGGCTCGAAGGTCGTCACCGACTACTTCGACAAGGCGGGGCTCACCCCCTACCTCGACAAGGTCGGCTTCAACCTCGTCGGCTACGGCTGCACCACCTGCATCGGCAACTCGGGCCCGCTGCCCGAGGAGGTCTCCAAGGCCGTCAACGACAACGACCTCGCCGTTACGTCCGTTCTCTCGGGCAACCGTAACTTCGAGGGCCGCATCAACCCCGACGTCAAGATGAACTACCTGGCGTCGCCGCCGCTGGTCGTCGCGTACGCCCTCGCGGGCTCCATGAAGGTGGACATCACCAAGGACGCGCTCGGCATCGACACCGAGGGCAAGCCGGTCTACCTCGCGGACATCTGGCCCACCGAGGCCGAGGTCAACGACGTCGTCGCCAACTCCATCGGCGAGGACATGTTCAACAAGTCCTACGCCGACGTCTTCGCGGGCGACGCGCAGTGGCAGGCGCTGGAGATCCCCACCGGCAACACCTTCGAGTGGGACAACGAGTCGACGTACGTCAGGAAGCCCCCGTACTTCGAGGGCATGACGATGGAGACGACCCCGGTCGAGGACATCACCGGCGCGCGGGTGCTCGCCAAGCTGGGCGACTCGGTCACCACCGACCACATCTCCCCGGCCGGCGCGATCAAGGCCGACACCCCGGCCGGCAAGTACCTCACGGAGCACGGCGTCGAGCGCCGTGACTTCAACTCCTACGGCTCGCGCCGTGGCAACCACGAGGTCATGATCCGCGGTACGTTCGCCAACATCCGCCTGCGCAACCAGATCGCGCCGGGTACGGAAGGCGGCTTCACCCGCGACTTCACCCAGCCGGACGCGCCGGTCTCGTACATCTACGACGCCTCGCAGAACTACCAGGCCGCCGGTACCCCGCTGGTCATCCTGGCGGGCAAGGAGTACGGCTCGGGCTCGTCCCGCGACTGGGCGGCCAAGGGCACCGCGCTGCTCGGCGTCAAGGCCGTCATCGCCGAGTCGTACGAGCGCATCCACCGCTCGAACCTGATCGGCATGGGCGTCCTTCCGCTCCAGTACCCGGAGGGCGGCTCGGCGCTCGCGCTGGGTCTGACCGGCGAGGAGACCTTCGAGATCACCGGCGTCACCGGCCTCAACGACGGCGGCATCCCGGACACCCTGAAGGTCAAGGCCGTCAAGCCCGGCGGCGAGAGCGTCGAGTTCGACGCGAAGCTGCGCATCGACACCCCGGGCGAGGCGGACTACTACCGCAACGGCGGCATCCTGCAGTACGTGCTGCGGTCGCTGATCCGCGGCTAGTCGTCACCGACTGAACGCCAACTGAACGCCAAAGGGCCGCACCCCCTGAACCGGGGTGCGGCCCTTGTGTGGTTTTTGCGCCACGCGGGTTGCAACTCGCCTGCTGTGATTGAGTATTGTCCCCTCGACCACGACCCGCACCGCCGCGGGTCCCTCGGGGGGAGGTCGGCGCATGCCGAGAAGCTGGCCGGGACAGTCCGCGCGCGACCGGGCCGTCGAGGCGTACGTCGAGTCCCTGCTGCTGCCGGGGCCCGACACGGCCCCGAGGCGACCCGTCACCCTGCTGCTCGGGCCTCGCGGCAGCGGCAAGACGACCCTGCTGGAACACCTGTACGGCTGGGCGCACGGCGTCCCGCGCGCTTGGCTGGACGTCGCCGAGCGCGCCGGGAGGAACGAACAGCCCGTCGACGTGCTCGCCGCCATCGCCGCCGGGCTTCCCCAGCACGACCCCCAGGTGAAGAACCTGCAGTTCCGGGCCTTCGACATCGTTGTGCAGGCCCTGTCGGTGCAGATCCGAGGACTCAGCGACGAGGCGGCCAGGAGAGCCGTCGGCGCGGAACTGGCCCGGCCGCGCAGCGGATGGCTCGGCCTCGTGCTGCAACTCGCCCAGATCGCGGCCGGCGTGGCGGGACTGCCGGCCGCCGTGGGCTACGTACTGCAACTGCTGCCGCTCGCCGGGCAGAGCGGCATCCTGTCGCGCACCAGGCTCAGACTGTCACCGGTCCTGCGCGGCCGTACCGCCGGAGCCGGACTCGGCCTCCTCGTCGCCCTCAACCGCGCCTACAACGAAGGCCCGCCCGGCCAGCGGAGCTTCGCCGAGCAGTTCGTCTGCCGCGCCCTGCTCGACGACCTGCGCCGCTGCTACCGCAAGAAGGACTGGGCCGTACGCAGCCTCGTCCTCCTCGACAACATCGACAACCGCCTCGGCCGCGACGTCCTGCGTCTGCTGCGCGAGGCCCGCACGTCCGCCACCGACCCCCTGGTCGTGCTCGCCACCGCCGGCAGCTACCCGCACGGACTGCCCGCCGTCCCCGTCGGCCCGCAGTCCGGTCCCGCCTTCGCCCCGCAGCCGATCGACGAGGGACTGACCGTCGGCCGCCTGCCCGACCTCACGAGGGCCGAGGTCGACCTCCAGGCCAGGGACATCCTGGAGGAGGCGGACGCGCTCGCCCCGCCCCGCGTCGAGAACGGCACGCGCTGGCTCGGCTGGGCCGTGTACGAACTCACCCGCGGCCAGCCGGAAGGCACCCGGCAGGTACTGGCCGGACTCCTCGAATTCGACCGCGCAGTGCCGTGGGAAGTACGGCTGCGGCAGATCTTCGCCCCCTCCAACGGGCTCGCAGGCCGGCTGCTGGAACGGCTGCTCCCGTTCGGACTGGAGCACCAGGAGAGCGAGCTGTACCAGGCCCTGCTGCGCGCCTCCGTCGCCCCCGACCTCGCCCAGGCCCAGGTGACCCCGGAGCTGCTGGCGGCGGGCGTGGCCCTGCAGCAGTCCTTCAACACCTTCTGTACGGACCCCCTGCGCACCCTGCACCTCGACACCGGTGACGAGGCGGCCGACGGCCCCGTCGAAACACCCCACCCCCTGCTGCGGCGCCTCTTGCGGTACGCCCTGGACGACCCGGCCGCCGTACACGCCGGCCGGCGCGCGGAGGCCGAGGGGCTCGACGAGCCGGGAGCAGCCGCGTACCACGCCCTGGCCTGCGGCGACCTGCCCGCCGCCGCCGCGTACCTCGACGGGCTCATCGAACAGGTCGGCCCCAAGGACTGGTACGCGGAACTCGCCCGGCTGCGCAGGGCGCCGCTGCCCGCGTCCGTCGTGGGCGGCGAGGCTCCGGGCACGCTGACAGGGCCCTGGGGGCCGTTCGAACGGTTCGTACGGCACCTGGGCGGCGAGGGCGTCGACCCGCGCCTGCGCACCGTCACCCGGCTCCTCGCGGCGAGCTGGATCGCCCCCGAACCACTGGAGCCCGACCGGGTGGGCGACCCCTACCGGGACCCGCTCGGCGATCCGTACGCGGAGCTCTACACCGAGATCAACGCCCGGCTGCACACGCTGGTGTCCGCCGACACCCACGTCCTGCCGGACCGGGTGGCCTGGACCTCCGTACTGCTGAACAAGGCGGGCCACTACAGGGAGATGCCGTGGCAGTGAACCAGCGTGTGATCCAGCTCCCCGAAGCACCGCCCAACTGGGGCCTGCGGGTCGCCGTCGCGCTCGTCGTGGCAGCCGCTCTCGTCTTCGGCGGAGTCTGGGCGTACCGGAACTGGACACAGTGTGCCGACGGCGTGGACAGGACCGACGGCGGCGAATGCGTCGGCGTGAGCGACGGCTCGTACGCCTTCCCCGGCCTGGAAGACATCAGCGCGCGCATCCATGAGGAGAACCGCAAAGTCGACGCGTCGGGCGAGCGGTCCGTGACCGTCGCCTACATGGAGCCCATGTCGGGCGGCAGCGAGGACCGCGGCCGCGAGACGACACGCCAGGCGGTGACCGGCGCACATCTCGCGCAGCTCGCCCTCAACTCCGACCGGGACACCCTGCCGCGCATCCGGCTGCTGCTCGTCAACACCGGCAGGGGTGACGCCCACGCCGAGAAGGTCGCCGCCAAGCTCATCGAACGCCGCGCCGAGGACCGGCTGGTCGCCGTCGCGGGTATAGGGCAGAGCAACGCGCACACCAAGAAGGCCGTCGAGAACCTGCGGGCCGCGCGGATCCCCACCGTGGGCGCGACGGTCGCCGCCGACGCACTCGCCTCCACCCCGCCCGAGTTCTTCCGGGTGTCCTTTCCGGCCAAGGCACAAGCGGCCGCCGCCGTGCGGTACTTGAAGCGGCTCCAGGACAAGAACCCCGGCTACCGCGTCCAGGAGGTCAGGGACTGGAAGAAGGGCGACGAGTACAACTCCGCGCTCGACGCGGGCTTCGACGCCGCCGCGAAAAGGGCGGGCCTGAAGGTCGACGACGAGGTCATCCCCTTCTGGTCCGGCGGCGACGCGGGCGCGGGCAACGCGTTGCTGGGCGTCGCCAACAAGATCTGCGATGCCGCCGATCCGCCCGACGCCGTGTTCTTCGAGGGGCGCGGCCGGGAGATCCGCAGACTGATAGAGGCCGCGGGCTCGGGCGGCCGCCGCTGCCCCGTCACGGTGCTGTCCGGATCGAGCACGGCGGGTGTCTACTTCGACAGCGCCTCCGACGACGAGTCGCCGGGCCCGGAGCTCAAGGAGCTGGGGCGGCGCTGGCGGGACAGCGGACTGCGGGTGTACTACACGGCGTACACCCACCCCGAGGTGCCGACACGGCTGTACGGCGAGGGCGGCGGCCCGTACGCCGCCTTCGAGGAGAGCTATCTCCGGGTGCACGGTGGTACGCCGAAGGATCTCGGCGACGGCCAGGCGATGCTCGGACGCGACGCCGTCTACACGGTGGGCAGTGCCGCCCGCCACGCACTGGAAACGTACGGCAGGGACCGGGTCACCGCGGAGACCGTCCGCAACGAGCTGGGACAGATCAACCGCGGCAACCCGGTCCGTGGTGTCAGCGGCCCCATCGCCTTCGACCAGGCCACCGGTGAACCGGCCGGCCGCCCCATGGTGCTGGTGGAGCTGCGAGCCCGGGGCTCGGTCCGGCCGGCGGACGAGTGGGGCAGGTACCGGTTCGTGAAACTGCTGGATTAGTTACGCCAGCAGCTCCACCTCCGCCGCCGTCGCCCCGCCCCCCGCCACGACCAGGCGGTAGTGGCGGTACGTGCCCGGGTCGGCCGCGGTGAACGCCCTGGTCTGGTGGTCCCAGGCGAAGGACTCGCCCGAACGCTTGTCCAGCTCCGTCCACTGCTCGCCGTCGTCGGACCCCTGGAGGGTCCAGGCCGACGGAGCCTTGGTGCGGTCCGAGGAGGTGAGGGTGTACTGGAGCGCCCGTACCGGACCGCTCACCGGCAGGTCGAGCGAGGTGAACTGCCCTTCCGTGGCCGAGGAGTTGTCGAACAGCGGGCCGGAGCCCGTGATCGCGTCGCCGCGCGGCGACGGCACCTTGTCGTCCTGGGTGATGGAGACGGGCGCGGCGTTCTTGCCCGTACCCCACGAGGACGGCTCGGGGCCCATGTCGAACTCAAGCGTGCCGCCGCGCGCGAGGACGTCGTGCGGGAGCGCGGTGGACTTCCAGGGCTTCCCGTTGACCTTGAGGCCCTGGACGTAGATGTTCTTCGCGCTGTTCTTCGGGGCCTTGACCACGAGGTCGCGGCCGTTCTCCAGGTGCACGGTCGTCTTGGTGAAGAGGGGCGAGCCGATCGTGTACTCGCCGCTGCCCATGACCAGCGGGTAGAAGCCGAGCGAGGAGAAGAGGTACCAGGCGGACTGCTCGCCGTTGTCCTCGTCGCCGTGGTAGCCCTGGCCGATCTCGCTGCCTGTGTAGAGGCGGGAGAGGACTTCGCGGACCTTAGCCTGTGTCTGCCAGGGCTGATGGGCGGCGTTGTACATATAGGTCGCGTGGTGGGCGACCTGGTTGCTGTGGCCGTACATGCCCATCCGTACGTCACGGGCCTCCGTCATCTCGTGGATGACGCCGCCGTACGAGCCGGCGAACTCGGGGGCCGCCGTTTCCGGGGTGGAGAAGTAGCGGTCGAGCTTGTCGCCGAGGCCGGTGCGGCCGCCGTAGAGGTTGGCGAGGCCCCGGGAGTCCTGGGGCGCGGTGAAGGCGTAGCCCCAGCCGTTGGTCTCGGTGTAGTCGTAACCCCAGATGCGCGGGTCGTACGTGTCGGACGGGACCCGCCAGTCGCCCTTGAGGTCGCGGCCCTGGAAGAAGCCGGCCTTGTCGTCGAAGAGCTTGACGTAGTTGCGGGCGCGGTTGAGGAAGTACGCCGCTTCTTCCTTGTAGCGCGCCTTCTTGGTCTTCTTGTGGAGCGCCTCGCCCATCTTCGCGAGGCCGTAGTCGTTGAGGTAGCCCTCCAGGGACCAGGAGAGACCCTCGTGGGTCTCGGTGGAGGCGTACCCGGTGAAGGGGGAGGTCTTCATGCCCTTGCGGCCCACGCCCGAGAAGGGCGGCACGACGGTCGCGTTCTTGAGCGCCGCCTCGTACGCCGCCTCGGCGTCGAAGTCAACGCCCTTGACGTACGCGTCCGCGAACGCGACATCGGAGCTGGTGCCGGTCATCAGGTCGGCGTAACCGGGCGAGGACCAGCGGGAGATCCAGCCGCCGTCCTTGTACTGCTGGACGAAGCCGTCGACGAGCTTGCCGGCCTTTTTGGGGGTGAGGAAGGAGTACGCCGGCCAGGTCGTCCGGTAGGTGTCCCAGAAGCCGTTGTTGACGTACACCTCACCGTCGACGATCTTCGCGCCGGTGTGGGTCGGGGTGTCGGGGCCCGTCTGCTGGGAGAAGGGACTCGCGTACTGCTGCTTGGGGCGGGACTTGGTGCCGGTGTTCTCGAAGCCGGAGTTCGGATAGAGGTACAGCCGGTAGAGGCTGGAGTAGAGGGTCGTCAGCTGGTCGTGGCTCGCGCCTTCGACCTCGACACGGCCGAGGATGTCGTCCCAGGCGTCCCGGGCGCGGTCCTTGATCCGCTCGTACCGGGTGCCCGCCGGGATCTCGTCGGCGAGGTTCTTCTTCGCCTGGTCCACGCTGATGAGTGAACTCGCCAGGCGCAGGGTCACCTGGCGGTCGGCGCCGGGTTTGAAGCGCAGGTAGCCGGTGACGTCATCGCCCCCGCCGCCGCTGAGCTTCCCGCCCTCGGTGACAGGTGCGTCAAAGACGCCGTACACGAAAAGCCTGGTGGCGCCGGTGGACAGGCCGCTCTTGACGTCCGAGAAGCCGGTGAAGGAGCGGGTGGCCGGGTCGAGGGTGAGGCCCCCGTCGTTCGACACGTTGTCGAAGATGATGCTCGCGTCGTCACCGGGATAGGTGAACCGCATCATCGCCGCGTGGTCGGTCGGCGTCATCTCGGCCTTCAGACCGTTCTCGAAGATCACGCCGTACTCGTGCCCCTTTGCTGTCTCGTTCTCGTGGCGGAAGGGCAGGGCCCGCGCCTTGCGGCCGGCGTCCGGGGTGCCCGCCACGGTGGACGGCATCAGCTGGAATGTCTGGCGGTCACCCATCCAGGGGCTCGGCTCGTGGCTCGCGCTGAAGGCCTGGATGGTGGGGAGGTTGTCGCTGTTGTTGGCGCGGGCGTAGTCGTAGAGCCAGCTGGTGGAGGCCGCGTTGGTCACCGGCGTCCAGAAGTTGAAACCGTGCGGGACGGCGGTGGCGGGGATGTTGTTGCCGCGCGAGAAGGCACCGCTGGAGTTGGTGCCGCGGGTGGTCGAGACGTAGTCGGAGAAATGCGCGAGGCGCTTCTCCGGCGCCTTGGGACCGACAGCGATGTCGTCGACCCACCCACTGAACTTCGCCGGCCCCTTCGGCGAGTCGTACGCCACCAGAACCCGGTCGACGGTCTTGCCGGCCGCGACCGCGCCGATCCGCGACGCCTTGTGGTTCCACTGGTTGACGTACAGCGTCTTCGACGCGCCCTGGCCCTGCGGCGACAGCACCGCGCCGTGCTGGTCGACAGCCCGCAGATCACTCAGATAGGTGCCGTCCGTGAAGGCCAGGTCGACCGACACATGGGTGGCGGGATAGTTGAGGTCGGTCTCCGGGAGGGACGGGAAGACCCGGTACGACAGCTCGGTGTCCCGCGTGACGCGCGTATCGACGTCGAAGACCTTGTTGTACGAGTACGCCCGGCCCTCGGGCTTGTGCGTGCCGGCGTACCGCAGCGCACGCTTTCCCGTGAAGCCCGCGCCCGCCTTGGCGGTGGGGGAGCCCGACGGCCCGCGGTCGACCTGGCTGCGCATGTCGTCCGGGGCGGGGGTGGAGGTGTCACCGTTCGAGAACTGAACGTCCGCCAGCTGGGTGATGCCTGACGCGCCGTTGTTCCGGGTGATTTCGAGACGGTAGTGGGCGTACGCCGTCGTGTTCTCGAAATCGTAGGTCTTCGTCTCGAAGCGCTTCGCGAAGGTCTGCCCCCCGCGGGAGTCGAGGACCTTCCATTCCTTGCCGTCGGCGGAGCCCTTGAGGGCCCAGTCCTTCGGGTCGCGCTCGGTGTGATCATTGGCCGAAGTGAGGGCATATGTTACGAGCTTGGCCGGTTCGTCCAAATCGAACTCGATCCAGGCGGTGGGCTCGAAGGCCAGCCACTTCGTGGCGGGCTGGACGTCGACGAGGTTTTCCTTCACCTCTCCGCCGCCGGTGTTCTCGCTGCTTGCGCGCAGTTCGACGACCCGGTCGGTCACGTTGCCCGGAATCCCGGTGCTGTATCCGCCGTCGACCCCTGAGGCGCGCTTCTCGCCGCCAGGTTCGACTTCCACCGTATTGCGCCAGTCCGGCTGGGGTTCGTCCGCCTCGAAGGAGGACTTGAAAGTCTGCTCCGGCGGTGCGGGCCGTGAGGGCCGGTCGGGCCGGTCGGGCAGGGCGACGGCCGCGGAGGGGGCCGTGACGACGAGCAGGAGGGCGGCCGCCGCGACGGCGGCCGCGGTATTCCTCTGTCCGTACCGAGGTCTGTGCTGCATCCCGGGCGTTCCTCCCCTTGGACAACGTTGTCATGAGCGGTGCAACGGGGTCCAGTAGGGAGCCAAGTCGCCGATGGTGTCAAGGGTGTTGCACGGGACGCGGGAGGCGAAGCGGGCGCGCCGTGTTTGCGGAGCCGCGCGGCCGACTACGTGCGCGTTCCAGATATCCGCGAGGTCTCAACTCGGGAAAGCTTGCTGCCGAAACTTGCTTTCGATCTTGCTCAGTTGACCGGAAGTGGACTATACCTGTCGGCGTCTGCAACGCCGCTTTACGGTAGCGGACCAGGGGGACGGGGATCAGTGAGGGGAAGCCGCCGCGGTGGTTGCCGAACACTATTGTCCGTACCATCTGCCAACTCAGCACGACCCAGCGTCATTTGACTGCGGTGGCGGGGCCCTTCGCCTAGGCGAATAAGTACGGGCGACCGGTACACCGCCTGAGTCCTGGAGAAGGCGAGGACTTGAGCATGGGATCCACCTCCGCCCACAACAATGAGGGCCTTGGCCGTCGCGATCTGATCAAGCGGTCGGCCGCACTCGGCCTGATCGCCGTTCCGACGATGAGCTTCCTGTCGGCCTGCGCGAGCGGCGACAGCGGCGGCGACGAGAAGGTCGACAAGGGCAAGAAGACCGAGAAGAACCCGCTGGGCGTCAATGAGAGCGCACCGCTCGAAATTGTCATTTTTGACGGCGGGTTCGGAACCAAGTACGCCGAGGACGCCAAGGCCGTCTACCAGAAGACGTATCCCAAGGCGCAGATCAAGTTCTCTTCGACCCAGAAGATCAGGTCGCAGCTGCAGCCGAGGTTCAATGGCGGAACGCCCCCGGACCTCATCGACAACTCGGGCGCCGAGCAGATGGACATGGGCGTCCTCGTCGGCAAGAAGCAGCTCACCGACCTCACCCCACTCCTGGACGCCACGTCCATCGACGACCCGAGTAAAAAGGTCCGCGACACGCTGCGGCCCGGCATCATCGAGATGGGCCAGTTCGACGGCGACCCCGTCTGGATCATGTACTACGCGTACACGGTCTACGGCGTCTGGTACTCCGAGACCGCGCTGGAGAAGCTCGACGCGACGTACCCGGAGAACTGGGACGACATGCTCGCCGTCTGCGCCAAGGCGAAGAAGAAGGGCATCGCCGGCTGGACGTACGCGGGCAAGCACCCGTACTACCTGCCGTTCTCGCTCTACCCGTTCATCGCCAAGATCGGTGGCCGCGAGGTCCTCGACAAGATCGACAACCTGGAGCCGAACGCCTGGTCCGACCCGGCCGTGAAGGCCGCGTTCGAGGCGTACTACGAGCTCTACAAGAAGGGGTACATCCTCAAGGGCACCCCCAGCATCGACCACATCCAGTCGCAGACCGCCTGGACCAAGGGCAAGGCGCTCTTCATCCCGAACGGTTCGTGGGTGGAGAACGAGGCGTCCAAGACGATGCCGGCCGACTTCAAGCTCGCCGTGGGCGCGCCGTCCGGACTCGACAGCTCGGACAAGCTGCCCTTCGGCACCATCTGGGCCTCCGGCGGCGAGCCGTTCATCGTCCCGAAGTCGGCGAAGAACCCCGACGGTGGCATGGAGCAGCTGCGCATCATGCTCAGCGAGGCGTCGTCGAAGAACTTCACCCAGAGCGTGAAGTCCCTGACCGCCCTCAACGGCGGCACCGAGGGCATCGAGCTGACCCCGGGTCTGAAGTCCGCCAGCGCGGCCCTGGAGAAGGCCGGCGAGAACGTGGTCAACCCGCGCCTGCAGGACTGGTACGTGAAGCTCCAGAAGGAGCAGATCGGTGTCGCCGGTCTGGGCGAGATGATGGCCGGCCGAGCGACCCCGGCTGAGACCATCAAGAAGATCCAGGGCTTCGCCGACGCGGCGGCCAAGGACCAGTCCATCAAGCACTACAGGCACCAGTGAGCAAGCGTCACCAGCGGCGGCGGCACACGCCGGAAGATCGGGGTCGGTAACCATGCAACACGGCAAGTACCGGTTCATTGTGGGGTTTTTGGCGGCCCCATTGGCGTTGTACGCAATCTTCGTCATCTGGCCGTTCATCCAGTCCATCTACTACTCGTTCACGGACTGGACCGGCCTGAGCCCGGACTTCAAGATGGTCGGCTTCGACAACTACAGCCGGATGCTGGAAGACCAGATCTTCTGGGATTCGCTGGGGCACAGCCTGCTGTTCGCGCTGTTGCTGCCGCTGGTGACGCTCGGCCTCGCGCTCTTCTTCGCTTTCATGCTCAATGTCGGCGGACGGCGCCGGAAGGGCGCCGCGATCGCCGGAGTCCGGGGCTCGGGCTTCTACAAGATCGCGTATTTCTTCCCGCAGGTGCTCTCGATCGCCATTGTCGCCGTCCTCTTCACCTTCGCGTACAACCCGAACGAGGGCGCGGTCAACGGGCTGCTGAGGGCGATCGGCCTCGACAGCGTCCAGCCGCAGTGGCTGGGTGACCCGGACGTCGCCCTCTGGGCGGTCATGGCGGTGCTGGTCTGGAGCACCGTGGGCTTCTTCGTGGTGCTCTTCTCGGCGGGCATGGCGTCCATTCCCAAGGACTTCTACGAGGCCGCCCTGCTCGACGGCGCGAGCCGGTTCACCACGTTCTTCCGGATCACCATCCCGCTGCTCTGGGACACCGTGCAGTCGGGCTGGGTCTACATGGGCATCCTCGCCCTCGGCGCGGAGTCCTTCGCGGTCGTCCAGATCATGACCGTGGGCCCCGGCGGCCCCGACTACTCGACGACCGTCCTGGTGCTGTACGTCTACCAGACGGCGTTCCGGGACGGCCAGGCAGGCTATGCGACAACGATCGGTGTGGCCCTGCTCGTCATCACCCTGGCCCTCGCGGCCCTGGTGATGCGTGTGGGCCGGCGTGAGCGGCTGGAGTTCTGATGAAGACCACTGACACCCCGCCCGCGGACGTCAGCGAAGACCGCCCGCCCGTCGTCAAGACGTCCGGCGCACAGACTCCGGCGAAGCCCAAGAGGGACATCAGCGGCAGCACGCTCAACGTCTTCTCGCACGGCGTCCTGATTCTCTGGGCCTTCATGGTCGTCATGCCGCTGCTCTGGGCTCTGATGACGTCCTTCAAGGACGACGCGTCGATCTTCGAGTCGCCCTTCTCGCTGCCGGACAAGCTGCACTTCGAGAACTGGTCGCGTGCCTGGTCCGAGGCGCACATGAGCGACTACTTCTTCAACACCATCATCGTGGTGGGTGGCTCGCTCGCCGGCACGCTGCTGCTGGGCTCCATGGCGGCGTACGTCCTCGCCCGCTTCGACTTCCCCGGGAACCGCTTCATCTACTTCCTCTTCGTCGGAGGAATGAGCTTCCCGATCATGCTGGCGCTGGTGCCGCTGTTCTACGTGCTGAAGAACATCGGGATGCTGGAGACGATCCCGGGCCTGATCCTCGTCTACATCGCGTACTCGCTGCCCTTCACCGTCTTCTTCCTCACCTCCTTCTTCCGTACGCTGCCGAGCTCCGTGGCGGAAGCGGCGATGATCGACGGCGCCTCGCACACCCGGACCTTCTTCCAGGTGATGCTGCCGATGGCCAAGCCCGGCCTGATCAGCGTCGGCATCTTCAACTTCCTGGGGCAGTGGAACCAGTACATGCTGCCGACGGTGCTCAACAACAACCCGGACAACCGGGTGCTCTCCCAGGGCCTGGTCGAGCTCGCGACCAGCCAGGGCTACAAGGGTGACTGGTCGGGGCTTTTCGCCGGTCTGGTCATGGCGATGCTCCCCGTCCTCGCGGCGTACATCATCTTCCAGCGCCAAGTCGTCTCGGGCCTGACCGCGGGCGCCGTGAAGTAGCGCCGCGGGGCCCTGCCCCGCCTGCCGTACGAACCGCCCGCCGGCGACTTGCCGGCGGGCGGTTCCGCGTGCCCCGGTTGGTCCTGCCACGCTCAAGGTCTTGACGGGTGGCAACCCGAAAGGCTCATCTTAGAGTTCACATGTTGGAGAAAGAGGAGAGTCAATGGAGACTCCGGGGTCGCAGACGTCACTGCACCGGGCCAACCTTGAGCGGGTCGTACGCGCCGTGCGCATGGCGGGCTCGCTCACCCAGGCAGAGATCGCCAGATCCACAGGGCTCTCGGCAGCCACGGTCTCCAATATCGTGCGCGAGCTGAAGGACGGCGGGACCGTCGAGGTCACCCCGACCTCCGCGGGCGGCCGCCGCGCGCGCAGCGTCTCGCTCAGCGGCGACGCCGGCATCGTCATCGGCGTCGACTTCGGTCATACCCACCTGCGCGTCGCCGTCGGCAACCTCGCCCACCAGGTGCTCGCCGAAGAGGCCGAGCCGCTGGACGTGGACGGTTCGGCCGCCGAGGGCTTCGACCGGGCGGAACAGCTGGTCAAGCGGCTGATCGCGGCGAGCGGCATCAGCCAGGACAAGGTGATCGGCGTCGGCCTGGGCGTACCGGGGCCGATCGACGTGGAGTCCGGCACGCTGGGCTCGACGTCCATCCTGCCGGGCTGGAAGGGCATCAACCCGAGCGAGGAGCTGTCCGGGCGCCTGGGCGTGCCCGTGTACGTCGACAACGACGCCAACCTCGGCGCGCTCGGCGAGCTGGTCTGGGGCAGCGGGCGCGGGGTCAAGGACCTGGCGTACATCAAGGTGGCGAGCGGTGTCGGCGCCGGCCTGGTGATCAGCGGCCAGATCTACCGGGGCCCGGGCGGCACGGCCGGCGAGATCGGGCACATCACGCTCGACGAGTCGGGCCCGGTGTGCCGCTGCGGCAACCGCGGCTGCCTGGAGACCTTCACGGCCGCGCGGTACGTCCTGCCGCTGCTCCAGTCCAGCCACGGCCCCGATCTGACCATGGAGCGCGTGGTGCAGCTCGCGCGCGAGGGGGATCCGGGCTGCCGCCGCGTGATCGGGGACGTCGGCCGCCACATCGGCAGCGGTGTGGCGAGTCTCTGCAACCTTCTGAACCCCAGTCGGGTGGTGTTGGGAGGCGACCTGGCGGAGGCTGGAGAACTAGTACTCGGACCGATCCGCGAGTCCGTCTCCCGGTACGCGATCCCCAGCGCCGCCAGGCAGCTCTCGGTGGCTCCCGGGGCGCTCGGCGGAAGAGCCGAGGTGCTCGGGGCTCTGGCTCTCGCACTGAGCGAAATGGGAGATTCGACCCTTCTGGACGGGGCGCTGCCCGACCGGGTGCCGTCTTCAATTAGATAACGAATGGCACCGTTGTCATCTCGTTAAGGATTTACTCCTTGACGCTGTCAGCGGCGCGGAGTTGACTTCCAGCCACCTCGGCCGCAACGACGCGGCCTCGTCAGGGAGGTTCCAAGAAATGAACACGCGTATGCGTCGTGCCGCCGTGGCCGTGGCCGCCACCGCAATGGCTGCCTCACTCGCCGCCTGTGGCAGCGCCAAGGAGTCCGGTGACCCCGCCAAGGAGACCGGCGCGAAGAAGGGCGACGATCTCAAGATCGGCCTGCTCCTTCCGGAGAACCAGACCGCGCGTTACGAGAAGTTCGACAAGCCGCTGATCGAGAAGAAGATCAGCGAGCTGACCAACGGCAAGGCGGAGCTCGTCTACGCCAACGCCAAGCAGGACGCGACCACCCAGACGCAGCAGATCGACACGATGATCACCAACGAGGTGGACGCGCTCATCGTCGACGCGGTGGACTCCAAGGCGATCGCCGGTGGCGTGAAGAAGGCCAAGGACCAGGGCATCCCGGTCGTCGCCTTCGACCGTCTCGCCGAGGGCCCGATCGACGCGTACACCTCCTTCGACAACGAAGAGGTCGGCCACGTCCAGGGCAAGGCCCTCGTCGAGGCCCTTGGCGACAAGGCCAAGGACGGCCAGATCGTCATGATGAACGGCGCGATCACCGACCCGAACGCCGCGCTGTTCAAGAAGGGCGCGCTCGCCGAGCTCGAGGGCAAGGTGAACATCGGCAAGTCGTACGACACCAAGGAGTGGAAGCCGGAGAACGCCAACGCCAACATGGAGGCCGCGATCTCGGCCCTCGGCAAGGACAAGATCATCGGCGTTTACTCCGCCAACGACGGCATGGCGGGCGGCATCATCACCGCCCTCAAGGCCGGCGGCTTCAGCAAGCTCCCGCCCGTCACCGGTCAGGACGCCGAGCTCGCCGGTGTGCAGCGCATCGTCGCGGGTGAGCAGTTCATGAGCGTCTACAAGCCGTACGCCCCGGAGGCCGCCGCCGCGGCCGAGATGGCCGTCGCGCTCGCCCGTGGCGAGAAGGTCGACTCCATCGCCAAGGAGAAGACGGACAGCCCGACCAACAAGGGCATCCCGTCCGTGCTGGTCCCTGTCATCTCACTGACCAAGGACAACATCAAGGACACCGTCGTCAAGGACGGCGTCTACACGGTCGCCGAGATCTGCACCCCGAAGTACAAGGCCGCCTGCGACAAGCTCGGCCTGAAGTAACGCCTGAAGTAAGGCACCCCGGGTTCACACCCCCCGAAGCCTGTACGGCGCCCCGCCCCTTCTCAGCCCCCGCTATCGGGCGGGACGCCGTACAGAAACGCTTCTCCCCTCTGTTCGCTTCTGCTCAACCGTCGCGCCTCCTCCCGGCGCGGCAACCCGCCGGTCAGGCGGCGAAGGAGATGGTTCACGTGTCCGCTACGCCCGTGCTGGCGTTGCGCGGGGTCTCCAAGCGGTTCGGTGCCGTTCAGGCGCTCACCGACGTAGAGCTTGAGGTCCACGCCGGTGAAGTGGTCGCCCTGGTGGGCGACAACGGCGCCGGAAAGTCCACGCTGGTCAAGACGATCGCCGGCGTGCACCCCATCGATGACGGCGTCATCGAGTGGGAAGGCAGCACCGTCCGGATCAACCGGCCGCACGACGCCCAGAACCTGGGCATCGCGACCGTTTATCAGGACCTCGCGCTGTGCGACAACATCGATGTCGTCGGCAACCTCTACCTCGGCCGGGAGATCCGCAAGCGCGGCATCCTCAACGAGGTCGAGATGGAGCGCCGCGCCCTCGAACTGCTCACCACGCTGTCGATCCGCATCCCCAGCGTGCGCATCCCGATCGCCTCGCTCTCCGGCGGTCAGCGCCAGACCGTGGCCATCGCCCGCTCGATGCTCGGCGAGCCGAAGCTCGTCATCCTCGACGAGCCCACCGCGGCCCTCGGCGTCGAGCAGACCGCGCAGGTCCTCGACCTCGTCGAGCGGCTGCGGGAGCGCGGCCACGCGGTGATCCTCATCAGCCACAACATGGCGGACGTCAAGGCCGTCGCGGACAAGGTGGCAGTGCTCCGGCTGGGCCGGAACAACGGCGTCTTCGACGTCAAGTCCACCTCGCAGGAAGAGATCATCTCCGCCATCACCGGTGCCACGGACAACGCCGTGACCCGCCGTGCGGCGCGCAACGGGGAGGCTCAGAAGTGAGCATCGACAAGTCCTCCACCCCCGGCGACGGCCACGTCGTCGAGAACCCCGAGGCAGCCCACGACGCGGTCACCGTCGTCGACCCCCGGCTGCTCGTCCGCGAGCGCGGCTTCGCCGGCTACCTCTCCGAGTTCAAGCGCAAGCTGCACGCGGGTGACCTCGGCTCGATCCCCGTGGTCATCGGCCTCATCCTCATCTGCGTGATCTTCCAGGGCCTGAACTCGAACTTCCTGTCCGCTAAGAACCTCAGCGACATCGCCGTCACGATGGTCGCCACCGGCATGATGGCCGTCGGCATCATCTTCGTGCTGCTGCTCGGCGAGATCGACCTGTCGGTCGGTTCGGTCAGTGGTGTCTCCGGCGCCATCGTCGCCGTACTGAGCGTCACGCACGGCATGAACGAGTGGCTGGCGGTGCTCGTCGCGATCGTCAGCGGCGCGGCCATGGGCGCGCTCCACGGCTTCTTCTTCGCCCGGGTCGGCGCACCGGCGTTCGCCGTCACCCTGGCCGGGCTGCTCTTCTGGCTCGGCTTCATGCTCCAGCTCCTCGGCGACCAGGGCACCATCAACCTGGACAGTGACGGTGTGGTCGGCCAGCTGACCACCTATTACTTCTCCGACGTGGCCGCCGCCTACGGCCTGGCCGCCCTCGCGGTGGCCGGTTTCTTCCTGTCGTCGTTCTTCGACAACCGCCGCCGTGAGGCCGCCGGTATCCCGTCCCGGCCGCTGGTCGACACCGTGCTGCGTACGGCGCTGCTCGCCGTGGTCGCCTTCGCCGCCGCGATCATGTTCAACCAGTACAGGGGCCTGCCGCTGGCACTGGTCCTCTTCCTGGTGGTGCTGGTCGTGACGGACTTCGTGCTCCGGCGCACCGCCTACGGCCGCAAGATCTTCGCGCTGGGCGGCAGCGTCGAGGCGTCCCGCCGCGCGGGCATCAACGTCACCGCGATCCGTATCTCGGTCTTCGCGATCGCGGGTACGTTCGCGGCTGTCGGCGGCCTGTTCTGGGCCTCGAAGATCGCGGCCGCCAACCAGAGCGCCGGCGCCGGTGACCTGCTGATGAACGTCATCGCGGCGGCCGTCATCGGCGGCACCAGCCTGTTCGGCGGCCGTGGCCGGACCTGGAACGCGCTGCTCGGTGTCATGGTGATCGTCTCGATCCAGTACGGCCTGGCCCTCGAAGGCATCGCCACGCCGATCCAGTACATGATCACCGGTGGTGTCCTGCTGGCGACGGTCGTGATCGACTCCGTCACCCGAAAGACGCAGAAGACCGCGGGTCGCGCCTGACCGCCCTGCCCCAGCCGTGCCCGGCACCGGATTCCGGTGCCGGGCACGGCTGTGCGTACGCCCGCTCACCCGGCCGGGTGACTTAGAACGCACCGCACGACCACCGCCCGATGCGGACAGCCGCCGGCGGAACATTAGACTCGACAGACCGGCAAGCAGACAGTTCAACTGCAAGGAGGCACGGGTGGCGCTGCTGACCCGCATTACGGGACCGCGCGATCTGGACGGGCTCACCCCGGAGCAGCTGGACCGGCTGGCCGCCGAGATCCGGACATTTCTCGTGGACGAGGTCTCCAAGACCGGCGGACACCTGGGGCCCAACCTCGGTGTGGTCGAGCTGACGATCGCTCTGCACCGTGTCTTCGAGTCGCCGAAGGACAAGATCCTCTTCGACACCGGGCACCAGAGTTACGTTCACAAGCTCCTCACCGGCCGCCAGGACTTCACGAAGCTGAAGATGAAGGGCGGCCTGTCCGGCTACCCCTCGCGCGCCGAGTCCGAGCACGACGTCATCGAGAACTCGCACGCCTCCACCGTCCTCGGCTGGGCCGACGGCCTCGCCAAGGCCAACGAGGTCCTCAAGAAGGAGGACCACCACGTCGTCGCCGTCATCGGTGACGGAGCCCTCACCGGCGGCATGGCCTGGGAGGCGCTGAACAACATCGCCGTCGCCAAGGACCGCCCGCTCGTCATCGTCGTCAACGACAACGAGCGTTCGTACGCCCCGACCATCGGCGGCCTCGCGAACCACCTCGCCACCCTGCGCACCACCGACGGTTACGAGCGTTTCCTCGCCCGCGGCAAGGACCTCCTGGAGCGCACACCCGTCGTCGGGAAGCCGCTCTACGGGACGCTCCACGGCGCGAAGAAGGGCCTGAAGGACTTCATCGCCCCGCAGGGCATGTTCGAGGACCTCGGCCTGAAGTACGTCGGCCCGATCGACGGCCACGACATCGAGGCCCTGGAGTCCGCGCTCCAGCGCGCCAAGCGCTTCGGCGGCCCCGTCATCGTGCACTGCCTCACCGAGAAGGGCCGTGGTTACCAGCCGGCCCTCGCGGACGAGGCGGACCGCTTCCACGCCGTCGGCAAGATCCACCCCGACACCGGCCTGCCGATCGCCTCCTCGGGCGTCGACTGGACCTCGGTGTTCGGCGAGGAGATGGTCAAGCTCGGCAAGGAGCGCGAGGACATCGTCGCGATCACCGCCGCGATGCTCCAGCCGGTCGGCCTCGACCGGTTCGCGAAGGCGTTCCCCGACCGGGTGTACGACGTCGGGATCGCCGAGCAGCACGGCGCGGTCTCCGCGGCGGGCCTGGCCACCGGCGGCCTGCACCCCGTCTTCGCCGTGTACGCGACGTTCCTCAACCGGGCGTTCGACCAGGTCCTGATGGACGTCGCCCTGCACAAGTGCGGCGTCACCTTCGTCCTGGACCGCGCGGGCGTCACCGGCACCGACGGCGCCTCGCACAACGGCATGTGGGACATGTCGATCCTGCAGTGCGTCCCGACCCTGCGGATCGCCGCCCCGCGCGACGCCGACCAGGTCCGCGCCCAGCTGCGCGAGGCCGTCGAGGTCGACGACGCGCCCACCGTCGTCCGCTTCTCCAAGGGCGCGGTCGGCCCGGCGGTCAAGGCCGTGGGCAAGGTCGGCGGCATGGACATCCTGCGCAAAACGGATGACGGTACGGCCGACGTACTGCTCGTCTCCGTCGGAGCCCTCGCGCCGATGTGCCTGGAGATCGCCGACCTCCTCGACAAGCAGGGCATCACCACGACGGTCGTCGACCCGCGCTGGGTCAAGCCGGTCGACGAAGCGCTGGCGCCGCTCGCCGAGCAGCACCGCGTCGTCGTCACCGTCGAGGACAACAGCCGCGCCGGCGGCGTCGGCTCCGCGATCGCCCAGGCACTGCGGGACGCGGGCGTCGACGTACCGCTGCGCGACTTCGGCATCCCGCCGCGCTTCCTCGACCACGCCTCCCGCAAGGAGGTCATGGCCGAGATCGGTCTGACGGCGCCGGACATCGCCCGCCAGGTGACGGGTCTGGTGTCCAAGCTCGACGGCCGTCTGGAGGACGAGCCGGCCGAGGCCGCGCGCGACTGACGCCCCTTCACGTACGAAGAAAAGGCCCGCCCGGAGCAGACGCTCCGGGCGGGCTTTTCGTTTGGCCCACCCGTTTCGATACGCCAAAAGGGTCAACTCGCAGGGCCAGTACGCATACCGGTCCGTGCCTCCCATCGGGTGAAACCGGGCGGCGGTCCTCGTGGGGAGTGACCGGTTCACTCACGATCATGACTGAAACTCGCTCACTTCAAGGTTGGGCGACAGCCGACAGTCGGAGGTACGCCGGTGAGTACGCAGCACGACCCAGGACCAGCCAAAGAGGGCATGTTCCGGACGAAGACGGTCGAGCAGTCGATCCGTGACACGGAGGAACCGGAGCACGAGCTCAAGAAATCCCTCTCCGCGCTTGACCTGACGGTCTTCGGAGTCGGGGTCATCATCGGCACCGGCATCTTTGTCCTCACGGGCAAGGTGGCCAAGGAGACGGCGGGCCCCGCGACCGCACTCGCCTTCGTCGCCGCCGGCATCGTCTGCGCCCTGGCCGCGCTCTGTTACGCCGAGTTCGCGTCCACCGTCCCGGTGGCCGGTTCGGCGTACACCTTCTCGTACGCCTCCCTCGGCGAGCTCGTCGCCTGGACCATCGGCTGGGACCTGGTCCTCGAATTCGCGCTGGGCACGGCGGTGGTGGCGGTCGGCTGGTCCGGCTACGTACGCTCGCTGATGGACAACGTCGGCTGGAGCATGCCCAATGCGCTCTCCGGACCCGAGGCGGCGGACGGATTCGGCTTTGACCTGCTGGCGTTCGTACTGGTGCTGCTGCTCACGGCCATCCTGGTGGTCGGCGTGAAGCTGTCCGCACGGGTCACCGCGGTCGTGGTCGCCATCAAGGTGGGCGTGGTCCTGATCGTGATCATCGCGGGCTCCTTCTTCATCAAGGCCGACAACTACTCGCCCTTCATCCCCGACGCGGTGACACCGCCCGCCGGATCGGGCTGGGACGCGCCCCTGGTGCAGCTGATCTTCGGTTACGAGCCCACAAACTTCGGCGTCATGGGCATCTTCACGGCCGCCTCCGTCGTCTTCTTCGCCTTCATCGGCTTCGACGTCGTGGCCACCGCCGCCGAGGAGACCAAGCTCCCGCAGCGGGACATGCCGCGCGGCATCCTCGGCTCGCTCCTCATCTGCACCCTGCTCTACGTCGCCGTGTCGATCGTGGTCACCGGCATGCAGCACTACAGCGAGCTGTCGGTGAGCGCCCCGCTCGCCGACGCCTTCAAAGCCACCGGGCATCCCTTCTACGCCGGCACCATCAGCTTCGGCGCCGCGGTCGGCCTCACCACGGTCTGCATGATCCTGCTGCTCGGGCAGACGCGGGTGTTCTTCGCGATGAGCCGCGACGGGCTGCTCCCGCGGTTCTTCTCCGTGACGCACCCGAAGTTCCGCACCCCCTACCGTCCGACCATCCTGCTCGGCGTGCTCATCGCGATCATCGCGGGCTTCACCAGCCTCGAAGAGCTCGCGACGCTGGTGAACATCGGCACGCTCTTCGCGTTCGTCGTCGTCGCCCTCGGCGTGATCGTCCTGCGCCGGACCCGGCCCGACCTGCACCGGGCGTTCCGCACCCCGTGGGTGCCGTTCATCCCGATCCTCTCGGTGGCGGCCTCGTTCTGGCTGATGCTCAATCTGCCGGCCGAGACGTGGCTGCGGTTCGGCATCTGGATGGCGGCGGGCTACGTGCTGTACTTCGCGTACAGCCGACGCAACAGCCGGCTCGGCCGCGTGGGCGACGACGCCAAGTTCTAGGGCGCGCCCTTCGTCAAGCACGGTACTTCAGGCACAGCCCCCGGCTCCGTATGTCCCGCCCCGGTGCGGACTGCGGGGCCGGATAGCTTGGCGAGCATGCTCACGCGGCAGCCGGCTTCCTCAGCACCATCCCCCTCACCACAGACCTCCTCACCACAGACCTCCTCACCACCGTCCGTGTCCGCGGGGGTGCTGCCCCGCCCGAGGCCGGCCGCCGGCGCCCGCCCTGCCGCGCCCCCCTACTGGCGGAGCCTTCTGCCCGCCCTGGCGCTGCTGGCCCTCCTCACCCGCCTCCCGTCCTTCCGCCACCCCCTGTGGAACCCGGACGAGGGCTATCTCGCCGTACAGGCAAGGATGCTGGCCGACGGGGGAGTGCTCTACGACACGGTCGTGGACCGCAAACCGCCCCTGCTGCCCTGGCTCTACGAGACGGCCTTCGCGCTCTTCGGCGACGAGTCGCTGCTGCCACTGCGGCTGGCCGCCGTCGCCGCCCAGCTGCTCACCGCGGCGCTGCTCGCATCGATCGCCCGCCGCCGCTGGGGCGACGCGGCGGGACGCACGGCGGGCGCCGTCTACCTGCTCATCTCCATCGGGCTCAACCCCGAGGACGCGCAGGCGGCGACGTTCGAGGTCTTCATACTGCCGTTCACGGTGGCGGCGGTGTGGTGCGCGGACCGGGGCCGCTGGTGCGGCGCGGGCGTGGCGGTCGCGGCGGCGTTCCTGACGAAGCAGACGGGCGGCGCCGCCCTCGTGCCGGTCCTGTGGCTGCTGTGGCAGAACGCGCCGGCCCGAAGCGCCCTGTTCCGTACGGCCTTCGGCTTCTGCCTGCCCGTCCTGTACGCCGCCTTGCTCACCGGGCCGCACCGCTTCCTCTTCTGGACGGTCACCGGTTCGGGGACGTACGCGTCCTTCACCGGCTCAGAACTGCACGTCCTCATCCGGGGCCTGGCGAACACCCTCATCCTCGCGTTCGCCTGCGCCGGGATCGTCCCCCCGGTCCTGCGCGCCCTGCGCGTCGCCCGGACCGCGGCGATCGACCTGTGGCTGTGGCTGATCACCGCGGCGGGCGCGGTGATCCTGGGCTTCCACTTCTTCGGCCACTACTACCTCCAGCTCATGCCGCCGATCGCCCTGCTGGCCACGGGCGCGCTCCAGCTAGTTTCGGCGCGCCGGGCGGCCGGGGCGGTCGTCACCTCGGCCTGCACCTGCGCGGTGTTCCTGGCGTGGGGCCTGCTGGCGCCCCGGCCCGAGCTGGCGCACGTACAGAAGGTCGCGAAGGCGGTGAAGGTACGTACGGGGAATCAGGACCGGGTGCTGGTCTGGGGGATACACCCCGAGGCGTACTGGCTCGCGGACCGCGCGCCCGCCAGCCGCTACCTCACGGCGGGCCTGCTCACCAACTACAGCGGCGGCCGCAACGGCCCGCAGGTCGGCGAGAAGTACGCGATGGCGGGCACCTGGGCCGTCTTCCGCAGCGAAATGGCGGCCGGGCCGCCGGTCCTGATCGTCGACGACTCACGCGGCAAGCCCTTCGCGCCCGAGCGCGTGCCGACGCTGCGCAGGATGCTGGCGGGCGGCTACGAGGAGCTGGCGACGGTCGACGGAGCGGTGCTCTACGTACGCTCGCCCTCCGCGTCGCCCGGCTGAGGCCGTACGGTGCGCGGCCCGGCGCACTGGGCGCCGTACGCCTCCACGCGCCGCCTGAGCTCCCGGTCGGCGGTGACGACGAGCACGGCGGCCCCCTTGCCGGTCTCCTCCGCGACGACCTCGACGATACGGTCGTCACCGCTGCCGGACGCGGACTCGACCCGCACGCCGGGCACCGGGGCCACGCCACGGGCGGCGCCCTCGACGACGAGTACGACAGCAAGGGGGCCGGGATGGCCGGGGATGCCACCCTCGGCGTACACCTGGAGGTGGTCGCGCAGACGTTCGGCGGCCCCGCGGCGGTCGCGCCACCAGCCGTCGGGCACCGATCCGACAACATTGGCGGCGTCCACGACGACCAGAGTTCTCATACCATCCTCATAGCACGAGCGCGACGCGCGAGACAGTCGCCACCAGGCAAAACGCTATGCTTGTTCGAAATCACGGAGAACCCGAAAAGCCGATGTACAGAAGGTTGGCCTGACGCCATGAGGCCGCGGAACGCGCGTAGGACCGAGCGAATTTCCCCGCCCCCGCCGGGCCCCCCGCCCGCGACCGGCCCAGAGACCAGCCACTGGCTGCTGCGCGGCAAGGACGACCGTCTCACCGCGTACGCCCCCACACAGGGCGGGCTGCTGCGCTGGACGGAGACCGCCCCGGGCGGTCCCGACTGGACCGGCCCCGACTTCTTCCCGGCCCCCGGCATCGAGAACCTCACTCTCGCCCAGGGCAAGGACGGCTATGTGCACTTCATCGGCCGGCGCCGCAAGGGCGAGACCGTGGACATCGTGCACGCGATCCAGTACCAGACCGGCCGCCCGCTGACCGCCTGGCACTCCCTCGGCAACCCCTACACGACGGACGAGCGGGGCCTCAAGGTCGGCATCCCGGCCGCCACCGTCAACGCGGCGGGCTCGGTGCACGTCTTCGTACGCAACGCGGGGCGCGGCATCCAGATGCGCCGTCAGGCCGCGAACGGGAAGTGGGAAGGCTGGAAGGACCTGCGCGGCAGCAAGGCCCACGACGGTCCCACGGCGGTCGCCACCTCGTCGGGCACGGTGGAACTGCTGGTCCCCGCGGAGGGCAAGGTCCTGCGCTGGACGCAGGAGAAGCCCGGCGGCGACCTGACGCAGGCCGAGGACATCCCGCTCACCCCGGAGGTCCGTACGGTCACCGGCCTGGAGACCGCCGACGACGTCATCACGTACTACTGGAACGTCCCGGACGCCAAGGGAATCACCGCCCACCGCCCCGGCGAGGAGCCCATCCCCCTCTCCGGCACGCCCGCGGACAGCCCTGTCGCCGCCCTGCGCGCCGAAATCGGCGGCCACGACTGTACGGTCCTCGCCCACCGCGGCAGTGACGGCCGGCCCGTGCTGGCGGCCTGCGTGACGCACGCCGAGGCCGACGGCGTGTGGTGGACCGCGACGGGCGAGGAATGCGTGGGCGCGCCGGCGCTGGCGGTCGACGCGACGGGCCGCGTGGTCCTCGCGGTCATCGGCCAGGACGGCGCCCTGCACGTGGCCCGCCAGAAGCCGGACGAGCAGGGCCTGGCCCTGGCGGCCTGGACCCGCGCCTGACCGGCCGCTCCCCGACGTAACTGAGCCCGGTACACCTTTCGGTGTGCCGGGCTCAGTCGCGTACAGAAGCGGTTACGCGGGGACGCTCGCCACGCCCTGCGGCAGGAACTTCTTGCCGTTCACGCGCTCCGAGTAGCCCTCGCGGTCCAGGTACGGCGTGATGCCGCCCAGGTGGAAGGGCCAGCCGGCGCCCGTGATCAGGCAGAGGTCGATGTCCTGCGCCTCGGCGACGACACCCTCCTCCAGCATGAGCCCGATCTCCTGCGCCACGGCCTCCATGACGCGGGTACGGACCTGGTCCTCCGTCAGGACGGTGTCGCCCTGCTTGAGGAGAGCGGCGACCTCGGGGTCCAGCTCGGGCTTGCCCGAATCGTAGACGTAGAAGCCGCGCTTGCCCGCCTTGACCACAGCGGCCAGGTTCGGAGACACCGTGAAGCGGTCCGGGAAGGCGCGGTTCAGGGTCTCCGAGACGTGCAGACCGATGGCCGGGCCGACCAGCTCCAGGAGCACCAGCGGGGACATCGGCAGACCGAGCGGCTCGACGGCCTTCTCGGCGACCGCGACCGGGGTGCCCTCGTCGATGGTGTTCTGGATCTCGCCCATGAAGCGGGTGAGGATGCGGTTCACCACGAACGCCGGGGCGTCCTTGCAGAGCACAGCGGTCTTCTTGAGCTTGCGCGCGACACCGAAGGCCGTGGCCAGGGAGGCGTCGTCGGTCTGCTCGCCGCGGACGATCTCCAGGAGCGGGAGGATCGCGACCGGGTTGAAGAAGTGGAAGCCGACGACCCGCTCGGGGTGCTTCAGCTTCGACGCCATCTCGGTGACCGACAGCGAGGAGGTGTTGGTGGCGAAGATCGCGTGCGCCGGAGCGACCGCCTCGACCTCCGCGAACACCTGCTGCTTGACGCCGATCTCCTCGAAGACCGCCTCGATGATGAAGTCGGCGTCGGAGAATCCCTCGGCCTTGTCCAGCACACCGGTCACCAGGGCCTTCAGGCGGTTGGCCTTGTCCTGGTTGATGCGGCGCTTGCCGAGAAGCTTGTCGATCTCGGCGTGGACGTAGCCCACACCCTTGTCGACGCGCTCCTGGTCGATGTCGGTCAGTACGACCGGCACCTCCAGGCGGCGCAGGAACAGCAGCGCCAGCTGCGAGGCCATCAGGCCCGCGCCGACGACGCCCACCTTGGTGACCGGACGCGCCAGCGACTTGTCCGGCGCACCGGCCGGGCGCTTCGCGCGCTTCTGGACCAGGTTGAAGGCGTAGATGCCGCTGCGCAGCTCGTCGCCCATGATCAGGTCGGCCAGCGCCTCGTCCTCGGCGTCGAAGCCGGCGCTCAGGTCGCCGTCCTTCGCCGCCGCGATGATCTCCAGCGCGCGGTACGCCGCCGGGGCAGCCCCGTGCACCTTCGAGTCGGCGACGGCCTTGCCTCGCGACACGGCCTGGTCCCAGGCGTCGCCGCGGTCGATCCCGGCGCGCTCGACCGTGACCGAGCCGTTCAGCACGGACGCGGTCCAGATCAGCGACTGCTCCAGGAAGTCCGCGCCCTCGAAGATCGCGTCGGCGATCCCGAGGTCGAAGACCTGCTTGCCCTTGAGCTGCTTGTTCTGGTTGAGCGAGTTCTCGATGATGACCGAAACCGCGCGGTCGGCGCCGATCAGGTTCGGCAGCAGCGCGCAGCCGCCCCAGCCCGGAACCAGGCCGAGGAAGACCTCGGGCAGGGAGAAGGCGGGGAGCGCGGAGGAGACCGTACGGTACGAGCAGTGCAGCCCGACCTCGACGCCGCCGCCCATCGCCGCACCGTTGTAGTACGCGAACGTAGGCACAGCCAGCCCCGACAGCCGGCGGAACACATCGTGCCCGCCCTTGCCGATCGCCAGCGCGTCCTCGCGGCGCTTCAGCAGCTCGACGCCCTTGAGGTCGGCGCCGACGGCGAAGATGAACGGCTTCCCCGTGAGGCCCACACCGACGATGGAGCCTTCGGCGGCCTCCTTCTCGACCTGGTCGATGGCGGTGTTGAGGTTCGCCAGCGACTGCGGACCGAAGGTGGTCGGCTTGGTGTGGTCGAAGCCGTTGTCCAGCGTGATCAGCGCGAACCGGCCCGCGCCCGCGGGCAGTTCGAAGTGCCGTACGTGGGCGCTGGTGACGACCTCGTCCGGGAACAGCTCAGCCGCACCCTTCAAAAGCTCAGTGGTCGTGCTCACTTGTTGCCTCCGGCGTCCTTGTGGTTCGGGTTCTCCCAGATCACGGTGGCGCCCATGCCGAAGCCGACGCACATCGTGGTGAGGCCGTAGCGGACCTCCGGCTGCTCCTCGAACTGCCGCGCCAGCTGGGTCATCAGGCGTACGCCCGAGGAGGCCAGCGGGTGGCCGTAGGCGATCGCGCCGCCGTACTGGTTGACGCGGGCGTCGTCGTCGGCGATGCCGTAGTGCTCCAGGAACGCGAGCACCTGGACGGCGAACGCCTCGTTGATCTCGAAGAGGTTGATGTCCTCGATCGACAGACCGGCCTTGGCCAGCGCCTTCTCGGTCGCCGGGATCGGGCCGTAGCCCATGACCTCGGGCTCCACGCCGGCGAAGGCGTAGGAGACGAGGCGCATCTTCACCGGCAGGTTGTGCTCGCGGGCGAAGTCCTCGGAGGCGATGATCGAGGCGGTGGCGCCGTCGTTGAGACCGGCCGCGTTACCGGCGGTGACGTTGCCGTGGACGCGGAACGGCGTCTTCAGGTTCGCCAGCGACTCCAGGGTGGTGCCCGGACGCATCGGCTCGTCGGCGGTGACCAGGCCCCAGCCGGTCTCGCCGACATCCGCGTTCGTACGGCGCACCGAGACCGGCACCAGGTCCTGCTGGATCTTGCCGTCGGCGTACGCCTTGGCGGCCTTCTCCTGCGAGCGCACGGCGTACTCGTCGGTGCGCTGCTTGGTGATGCTCGGGTAGCGGTCGTGCAGGTTCTCGGCGGTCATGCCCATGAACAGGGCGGACTCGTCGACCAGCTTCTCGCTGACGAACCGCGGGTTCGGGTCGACGCCCTCTCCCATGGGGTGGCGGCCCATGTGCTCGACACCACCGGCGATGACGGCGTCGTACGCGCCGAAGGCGATCGAACCGGCGGTCGCCGTGACGGCGGTCAGCGCGCCGGCGCACATGCGGTCGATGGAGTAGCCCGGAACGGACTGCGGCAGCCCGGCGAGGATGCCGGCGGTACGGCCGAGGGTCAGGCCCTGGTCACCGATCTGCGTGGTCGCGGCGATGGCGACCTCGTCGATCTTCGCGGGGTCGAGGCCGGGGTTGCGACGCAGCAGCTCCCGGATGGCCTTCACGACGAGATCGTCGGCGCGGGTCTCGTGGTAGATGCCCTTCGGGCCCGCCTTGCCGAACGGGGTGCGGACGCCGTCGACGAAGACGACATCCCTGACGGTACGAGGCACGATTGGCTCTCCTCCAGGGTGCGGGGTGGCACTGCTGCACGTTGGGCACGCCGCGTGGGCGTGCCGCGTACCGCCATGCTACTTGCGGGTAACCAAGCTGCCCACCCCCCACGGCGGGAGCGGCGAACGTCACACGACGATCCATGCGGTCTACCCCCTCGTGCCCCCTCCTGCTACCAAGGAATCTGTTGGGAAACAGGGGGGTGGGTCCATGAGCGGCCAGTGGGTGATGGGCGTCGACATCGGTACGTCGAGCACCAAGGGAGTCATCGTCGACGAGGCGGGCCGCGTGCGGGCGAGCGCCAGCCGTGCCCGTCCCACGACGCGCCCCGCGCCCGGCAGGGCCGAGCAGGACGCCGGGCGTGACTGGTGGGGCGGGTTCGTCGAGGTGGTCTGCGAGCTGACCTCGGCCTCGTCCGAGCCGGTGGCCGCGCTGGGCATCAGCGCCATGGGGCCGTGCGTGGCGCTCTGCGATGCCGAGGACCTGCCCCTGCGTCCGGCGATCCTGTACGGCGTCGACACGCGGGCGGTGTCGGAGATCGCGGAGCTGGAGACCCGGCTGGGCCGCTCCCAGGTGATCGAACAGGGAGGTGTCCCGCTCACCTCGGAGTCCGTCGGCCCGAAGCTGGCCTGGCTGCGCCGCAACGAACCGGAGGTGTGGAAGCGGGCTGCCCGCTGGCACACCGCTGCCTCCTTCCTGCTGCGGCGGCTGACCGGCCGTTACGTCATCGACCACGGCCACGCGGCCGCGGCGACGCCGCTGTACGTGCGTGGTAGGAACGGCGAGGCGGGGCACTGGCACCGGGAGCTGTGGTCCGAACTGGCCCCCGGCCTGGAGGTACCCGCCCTGCACTGGTCCTCGGAGACCGGCGGACACGTCACCGAGGCGGCGGCCTCGCTCACCGGCCTCCCTCCGGGCATCCCGGTCACCAGTGGAGCTGTCGACGCGGTCGCGGAGGCGTGGGGCGCGGGTGTGGCCCGCCCGGGGGACTGCCTCGTGATGTACGGCACGACGATGCTTCTGCTCCAGGTTCTCGACGGCGCCTCGGCCACCCCGGACCCAGAAGGTGCCGTGGGCGTCTACCCGGGGCTCTGGCCAGGGACCGCCCATGCGGCGGGGAACATGACCACGGCCGGGGCCTTGCTGGACTGGGTCGCGGAGCTCACGAAGACGCCCGTCGGCGCGCTTGCCGAAGCGGCGGCCAAGGTCCCGGTCGGCGCGGACGGGCTGGTGGTGCTGCCCTACCTGGCCGGGATGCGTACGCCTGTCTTCCGGCCGGAGTTGACCGGCAGCATCGACGGACTCACCCTCCGCCACGGCGGTCCCCACATCTTCCGCGCCGCCGTGGAGGGCATCGCCTGCGCCGCCAAACGCAACGCCGACGCCCTGCGGCGGCTCGGCGGCCCCGCCGAGCGGCTCGTGGCGATGGGAGGCGGACTCGCCAACCGCCTGTGGGTCCAGGCCGTTTCCGACCTGCTCCGGCTGCCCCAGGAGATCCCCGGCGAAGTGGTCGGCGCCGCCTACGGCAGCGCCATGCTGGCCGCTTCCGCCGTGGGCTCGGCCGACGACCCGCTGGCCTGGGTGCGCATCGCCGAAGAGGTCCGGCCCACGACTCGTCCGCAGGCCCGGAGCGCGTACGAACTCCTTTACGCACAACACCTGTTGAGCGAGCAGAAGGGGCATACGGCCCGATAGGATGCCGCGTATGCCTCAGATGCCCGCTGTGAATCCTGTCCGTGTGCCCGTCATTACTCCGGGAGGCTCGTACGACATCGTCATCGGCCGGGGTCTCCTGGACGACGTCGTGCGGTACGCGGGGCTCGCCCCGCACACCCGGCGCGTCGTCGTCATCGCCTCCGGAGTGCCGGCGAAGCTCTACGCCCCCCGGGTCGTCGACGCGCTGAGCGCGGCCGGCCTGCACGTCCGCCTCGTCGAGGTGCCCGACGGCGAACAGGCCAAGAACCTCACCACAGTCGCCGGCCTCTACGAGGAGTTCGCTGACTTCGAACTCGGCCGGGACGACGCTGTGTTTGCCGTCGGCGGCGGTGTCACGGGTGACATGGCGGGCTTCGCCGCCGCGTCGTGGCACCGTGGCGTCGCGGTCGTGCAGGTACCCACGACGCTGCTGGCCCAGGTGGACTCGGCGGTGGGCGGCAAGACCGGGGTCAATCTCCCCAGCGGCAAGAACCTGGTAGGCGCCTTCCACCAGCCGCGCTCCGTCGTCGTGGACCTGGACACCCTGAGCACGCTCGAAGAGCGCGACCGCCGGGCGGGACTCGGCGAAGTGGCCAAATACGGGTTCATCGCCGACCCCGTGGTGCTGAGCCTCCTGGAGGAGTCACCGGACGACGCGGTCGCGGCGGCGCCGGGAGTCATCGACGAGTTGGTCGTACGCAGCCTCCGCTGCAAGGCCGGCGTCGTCAGCGCCGACGAGAAGGAAGCCGGCGAACGGGCGCTGCTCAACTACGGTCACACGGTCGGCCACGCCGTGGAGGCGGCCGGCGGATACGCCCGCTACCGGCACGGGGAGGCGGTGGCACTCGGCATGGTCTTCGCGGCACGGCTCTCGGTGGCCGTGGGGGAGGCCGAACCGTCTCTCGTGGACCGCACCGTCGCTCTGCTCGCCGGGCTGGGCCTGCCGACCGGCGGACTCGAGGCGACCACGGCCGAGTTGTGGTCGTACCTTCGCCGGGACAAGAAGGCCAGGGACGGGGTGCGCTTCGTCGTCTGCTCCAAGCCCGGCGCCGCCCGCCTCGTCGACCAGCCCTCCGCCGACCTCATCGACGAACTGCTGGACAGCCTGCGCTGACCCGACCTGACCGGGCTGCCGTCGTCCGGCTCTTCCGGGAGAACGGGCCATGCAGACCGTTCTCCCGGGAGCTGTCAGTCGCCGTGCTCCGCCAGCCGCTCCCGGGCGGTCGAGGCCTCGGCGGCGTCGATCTCCTCGAAGGTGGCCAGGGCGGCCCGCCACTGCTCGGCCGCGCCCGCCCGGTCGCCGCTCAGCAGGAGCGCGTCGCCGGCTTCCACCGCGCACTTTGCCTCCCACAGCCTGTCCTCGAGATCGGCGAAGACGATACGGGCGGCCAGCGCGGCGCGCAGCGCGTCGTTGCTGCGCCCCGTGCGTCGGTACACGGTGGCCAGGCAGAGGCGCGTGCGGGACTCCCCGTGCAGATCGCCGAGCTCGGAGAACAGCTCCAGGCTCTTCTCCAGATAGACCTCGGCCTCACCGTTGTGGGCCTGCTCCACGTGCACTATGCCCAGGTTGCGCAGGGTTCGGGCCTCCGCGCGGCGGTCTCCAACTTGTCCGAAAACCTCAAGTGCCGCGCGCAGCGGGGCCATCGCCTCGTCGAACCGCCCCTCAGCGCACAGCGCGTCGCCACGGCTCCGGTCCAGGTAGGCCCGCGCTGTGACATCGGGATGCTCGGCGTAGATCTCCGCCGCGCGGTCGAAGTGGGCGTGAGCCTCGGTGAACCGGCTCGCGTCCCGGTGTACGTCGCCCAGGTTGCGCAAGGTCACGGCCCGGTGGGCGGGGTCGTCGGCCTCCTCGAAGAGCCGGATGGCTGCGAGGTAGGAGGCCTGCGCTTCCGGCCACTGACTGCGGTCCCGCCGGACGACTCCCAGGTTCCGGTGGGCGTGGGCCTCACCGGCGACGTTGCCCGTGCCGCGGAACAGCTCGATGGCCTCGGTGAGCCTGCCAATCGCCTGGTTCCAGTCGGCGTTGTACCAGTGGACGACACCCAGCCCCCACGTCACCATGGCCCGCCCCGCGTCGTCCCCCGCCCGCTCGGCCGACGCCAGTGCCCACTCGTGCGTACGGATCCAGTCCTGCCAGCGGGCACGCCGGTCGAAGTAGTGCCGCAGTGCGCAGGCCAGCCGCCACGCGCCGTTGTCCAGTCGTGCCTGGTGAGCCGCGTCGACCAAAGAGACGATTGTGGCGCGTTCGGCTTCGAACCAGCTCAGTGGATCGGCCTCGATCTCGGCCACGGCCGCCGGTGGAAGGACTGGCGCCGGGTCCGGCGGCATCGCCATCGGCGACCCGAGCGTCGCGCAGGCCCGCTCGGCGAGCGCCGTGTACGTACTGACCAGCCGGGAGAGCGCCGTGACAGCGGTTTCGGCACTGTCCTGGTCACTGAGCAGCTCCTGCCCGTACACGCGCAGCAGGTCGTGGAACACATAGCGGGGGCGTCCGGTCGGACCCGGGCTGTCGCCCGCCTCCAGCACATGGACATCGACCAGAGTCTCCAGCAGCTCTGCCGCGTCCAGGGAGTCCTCTTCGGTGAGCACGCCCGCCACCCAGAACGGGAAACCGGTCGGCGGGCACACGGCAAGCAGCCGGAACAGCCGCTGGGCCTCCGGGGACAGCCCGGCGTAGCTGAGCGTGAAGGTGGCGCGCACCGCCAGATCTCCCACATGCAGCTCGCTGAGCCTGTGGCGGGCGTCCTCCAGCCGCTCCGCGAGCATGGAGGGTGTCCAGTGCGGGCGTCCCGCCAACTTGGCCGCCGCGATCCACACGGCGAGCGGCAGACCGTCGCAGAGTTCCGCGATGCGCCGCGCCGCCTGCTCGTCCTGGTCGATCCGTTCCGCGCCGACGACACGGCGCAGCAGTTCGAGGGACGAGTCGACGTCGAAGAGCTGCATGTCGCAGCTGTGCGTGCCGGTCAGACTGATCAGCCGGGTCCTGCTGGTGATGATGACCGGGCAACGCGGCGTCTCGGGCAGCAGCGGACGGATCTGCGCCTCGTCCCGGGCGTTGTCCAGTACGACGAGCATGCGCTTGCTCTCCATGCGTGACTGGTAGAGAAGTGTGCGCTGGTCGAGGCCGGCGGGGATGGCCGTGCCGTCGACGCCGAGGGCCCGGAGGAAGTCGCCCAGCACCTCGTACGGATTCCTCCGCCCGGAGTCGTAGCCGCGCAGGTTGACGTAGAGCTGTCCGTCCGGAAACAGATCGCGCACGCTGTGGGCGACGCGCACCGCCAGTGCGGTCTTGCCGATGCCGCCCTGCCCCGTGATGGCGGACACCACGCAGTTGTCGGCGGAGGATTCGGCGGCCCGCGACATGAGGTCGCGTAACGTGCGCTGCACTTCGTCGCAGTTGACGTACGTGCCGGTCTGGGGCGGCAGCCGGAACATCGCGGAGAAGATGAGCTCTTCCGCAGTCGGCTCGTCAGTGTTCTGGCCCATGGCCTGGCCTTCCGGCTGAGGGATGTCCTGGTCCGTCCGGTACTGGAGCCAGGTGAGCGCCCCGGCACACAGAGCCCCGAGTGCCAAAGCGCCAATTTGCACTGTAGCGGTCATTTCAGGCAGGGCTGCGACGCCGCCGGCCGCCACGGCCAGCGCCCCCGCGCCGCCCGCGGTGAGAGGGCCGCGCGCCCGCCGTCTAGGGGCAACCGGCGCTGGAGGAGTGGTTGGTGCGCCGCCGTCGGCTCTTGCCGGGCGTGTTCCGTCCGACATGCGCCCCCCCGAGCCTCTTCATGCCTGGATAGTCCCCCGCAATCGCCGAACGTACCGCGGGCGGCTGTCAACACCGTTGGCTTCAAGCCAGACCGGACCGCCGACCGGGCAACGGGCCCGGTCGGCGGAGGGAGACGACGGTGATCAGGTGGCCGCGGTCACGGCCAGTGCCTTGGTCAGCAGCGGTGCCACCTGCTCCACCTGCCACTGGCGTGCGCCGTACGACGCGAGCGAAGCCGCCACCGCTTCCGGCGTCGCGTCCTTCGGCGGCTCCCAGCAGACCCGGCGCACCGTGTCCGGGGTGATCAGGTTCTCCTGGGGCATGTTGAGCTCCTCGGCGAGCGCCGAGACCGCCGCCCGCGCGGCCGACAGGCGGGCTGCCGCCGCCGGGTCCTTGTCGGCCCAGGAACGCGGCGGGGGCGGGCCGGTCACGGCCGCTCCGGGCTGCGGAAGCTCCGAGTCCGGCAGCGCCTTGGCGCGGTCGACGACTCCCTGCCACTGCTCCAGCTGCCGGCGTCCCATGCGGTGGCCGAAACCGGGCAGTACGGACAGCGCCTGTACGTTCGCCGGCACGGCCAGCGCCGCCTCGACGATCGCGGTGTCGCTGAGCACCTTGCCGGGCGACACGTCACGCCGCTGGGCGATCCGGTCCCGGGCGTTCCACAGCTCGCGCACGATCGCCATCTGCCGGCGGCGGCGCACCTTGTGCATCCCCGACGTACGGCGCCACGGGTCCTTGCGGGGCGGCGCGGGCGGGGCCGACGCGATGGCGTCGAACTCCTGACGGGCCCAGTCCAGCTTCCCCTGCCGGTCGAGCTCCTTCTCCAGCGCGTCCCGCAGATCGACGAGCAGCTCCACGTCGAGTGCGGCGTAGCGCAGCCAGGGCTCGGGCAGCGGGCGGGTGGACCAGTCGACGGCGGAGTGGCCCTTCTCCAGGGCGTACCCGAGCACGGACTCGACCATCGCGCCCAGCCCCACGCGCGGGAACCCCGCGAGGCGGCCGGCCAGCTCGGTGTCGAAGAGCCGCGTGGGCATCATGCCTATTTCGCGCAGGCACGGAAGATCCTGCGTGGCGGCGTGCAGGATCCACTCGCTGCCGGCGAGGGCTTCGCCCAGGCCGGACAGGTCGGGGCAGCCGACCGGATCGATCAGCGCGCTGCCCGCGCCTTCGCGGCGCAGCTGCACGAGGTAGGCCCGCTGTCCGTACCGGTATCCCGACGCGCGCTCGGCGTCGACGGCCACGGGCCCGGTGCCACGGGCGAATGCTGCGATGACTTCATCGAGGGCTTCTTGCGTGGCAACCACCGGCGGAATGCCTTCGCGAGGCTCCAACAAGGGAATCGGCGCCGTCTCGACGTCGTCCGGGGGGCCGCCCCCGGGGTTTCGCAGGTCTGGCTCTGCTGCGGTCTCTTGGGCGTCGGTCACGTGTAAAGGGTATCTGTACGAGCGAACGCCTGACCTGCACTCGTGCTCGAAACTGCGGGTGACCTGCTGAAACCAGCCTCGGCGGGCTCGGCCGGGGGGTGGCCCGAATGTGCCGTTCCCGGCGCCCGGTTCCACAATGGAGCTGTATCCGCCAACGAGGATGATCGTCATGAAGCGCATGCATCCCACGGGTCTGAGCCGCCGGGAAGACCACATCTACACGGCCTTGCTCCTGCTCAACGCGAGGATCTCGGGCGATGAGCAGACCGTCGACCAGATCAGGCGTGAGCATCCACCGGAGTTCCTGGTCGACGGGCTGCTGGAGGTCGGCGCCTGCCTCGCCCCGCCGACGTGGGGCGGCGCCGCGCGACCCGAGCCGAGCTTCGAGGGCAGTGAGCCCGGGGCCTGACATCGAGCCGGTGAGCGCATGGACAGCGCCCGTCGACGGAACGTTCCGTCGACGGGCGCAGGAGGGGTGTAAACCGGTCAGTGGATGATTCCGGTGCGCAGGGCCACCGCGACCATCCCGGCACGGTCGCCCGTTCCGAGCTTGCGCGCGATGCGGGCGAGGTGGCTCTTGACCGTCAGGGCGGAGAGGCCCATGGAGACGCCGATCGCCTTGTTCGACTGGCCTTCGGCGACCAGCCTGAGTACCTCGACCTCGCGGCCGGAGAGCTCGCGGTAACCGCCCGGGTGGCTCGGGGCGCCCGGGGGGCGGCGGTGCATTCGTGCGGCCGCGGCGCCGATGGGGGCGGCGCCGGGGCGGGTGGGGTGCCCGATGTTGTTGCGCGTACCGGTGACGACGTATCCCTTGACGCCGCCCGCGAGGGCATTGCGTACGGCGCCGATGTCGTCGGCGGCGGAGAGGGCGAGCCCGTTGGGCCAGCCCGCGGCGCGGGTTTCGGACAGCAGGGTCAGCCCGGAACCGTCGGGCAGGTGGACGTCGGCAACGCAGATGTCGCGCGGGCTGCCGACGCGGGGGCGTGCCTCCGCGATGGACGACGCCTCGATGACGTCACGTACTCCAAGGGCCCACAGATGGCGGGTGACGGTGGAGCGGACGCGTGGGTCGGCCACGACGACCATGGCCGTCGGCTTGTTTGGGCGGTAGGCGACCAGGCTTGCGGGCTGCTCGAGGAGAACGGACACCAGGCCTCCTGGGGGAGTGGCGGAATCCGCCGGCTCGGGGAAGTAGCCGGGGAACCGTGCTGAAGGGTCATTGACCTCTTCGGCAGCAGTGCCGCTCTCCTTTAGGGAAAGATCACGATTTGGTGAGTAACAATTCGGGCAATTCGGACGCGTGATCGATCATGTGAAGAATTGCCGGGCCGGGCACACGAAAGAGGGCGCGCCTCCTCGGCGCGCCCCCCGCGTCGCCTGCTAAGGCGCCTGCGGGCCCCGCCGCTGCGGCAGCGACACCACACCTGCACCCGCGCCGGCACCCGCGCCGGCGTCGACGGAACCCGGCCCGTGGCCGGCCGCCGGAGGCAGCCCGGCGATCTGCGCCAGCAGATCGCACCAGGCCGCCAGATGCGCCGCCGTGTCCGGCACCCCGCCGCGCCCCTCGCGGGGCGTCCACGACGCCCTGATCTCGATCTGCGTGGCGGGCCTGCGATCGGCCAGACCGCCGAAGTAGTGCGAGCCGGCCCGGGTCACGGTGCCGCTCGCCTCGGCGTACGACAGACCGCGCGCCTCCAGCGCGCCCGTCAGCCAGGACCAGCTCACGTCGGGAAGCAGCGGGTCGGCCGCCATCTCCGGCTCCAGTTCCGCCCGTACGAGCGTCACCAGCCGGAAGGTGCCGTGCCAGGCGTCGTGGCCCGCCGGGTCGTGCAGCAGCACCAGCCGCCCGTCCGCGAGATCCTCGTCGCCCTGTACGACCGCCGCCTCCAGCGCGTACGCGTACGGCGCGAGGCGCTGTGGCGGGCGGGTCGGGTCCACCTCCACCTCGGGGCGCAGGCGCGCCGAGCACAGGGCTTCGACCGCCTGGCGGAAGGCGGGCGGGGCGGAGTTGTTCTCCGCGCCGCTCCTGTCGTCAGCATCATCCGAAAGTCGTCCCTGCGCCGGAGCCATGCGGGGAAGAGTAGGCGGAACGTGAGCCTCGCGCAGGGAAGGACACCCGCCCCGCGACAACCGCTTCGGCCCGCGTGCGAAGATTTGGGCGTGAGTGCCAATGACCGCCGCCCCGAGGGCAGCCCGCAGAGCCAGACGTACGATTCGGCCTTCCTCAAGGCGTGCAGGCGTGAGCCGGTGCCGCACACGCCGGTCTGGTTCATGCGGCAGGCGGGACGCTCCCTGCCCGAGTACCTGAAGGTGCGCGAGGGCATCCCGATGCTCGAGTCGTGCATGCGGCCGGAGCTGGTCACCGAGATCACGCTGCAGCCCGTGCGCCGCCACGGCGTCGACGCGGCGATCTTCTTCAGCGACATCGTGGTGCCGCTGAAGGCGATCGGCATCGACCTGGACATCAAGCCCGGGGTCGGTCCGGTCATCGCGGAGCCGATCCGCACGCGGGCCGATCTGGCCCGGCTGCGGGACCTCACGCCGGAGGACGTCACGTACGTCACCGAGGCGATCGGGATGCTCACGGGTGAGCTCGGGTCCACTCCGCTCATCGGATTCGCGGGCGCGCCTTTCACTCTCGCGAGTTACCTCGTAGAGGGCGGTCCTTCGCGCAATCACGAGCACACCAAGGCGCTGATGTACGGCGACCCGCAGCTGTGGGCGGATCTCCTGGACCGGCTCGCGGAGATCACCGGAGCCTTCCTGAAGGTGCAGATCGAGGCCGGCGTGTCCGCCGTGCAGCTCTTCGACTCCTGGGTCGGCGCGATCGCGCCCGCCGATTACACGCGCTCCGTGATGCCGGCTTCCGCGAAGGTCTTCGACGCGGTGGCGTCGTACGGCGTACCGCGCATCCACTTCGGTGTGGGTACGGGCGAGCTGCTCGGGCTGATGGGCGAGGCCGGCGCGGATGTCGTCGGTGTCGACTGGCGCGTGCCGATGGACGAGGCGGCGCGGCGGGTCGGTCCCGGCAAGGCGCTTCAGGGCAACCTCGACCCTGCCGTTCTCTTCTCGACGCCGGACGCGGTCATGGCGAAGACGGATGAGGTGCTGGATGCGGCGGCGGGGCTTGAGGGCCACATCTTCAACCTGGGTCATGGTGTCCTGCCGACGACCGACCCGGACGCACTGACCCGCCTGACGGAGTACGTCCACACACGCACGGCGGCGCGCTAGCCGCTGGCGCCATGGGGCTCTGCCGCAGACCCTGCTCCTCAAACGCCGGAGGGGCTGAAAGTTGCCCCTGAGCGGGCACATTCAGCCCGTCCGGCGTTTGAGGACACGCCCGAAGGGCGTCCGGGGCCCGGGGGCTTGCCCCCGGTTCGGGAAGGGGCGGGGTGGGGAACAAGCACCCCGCAGGGGCTCAGCCCTACGCACCCCCCGCCCGCACCGCCGCCACCGCCTTGCGCGCCGCCACCAGCACCGGATCCCACACCGGGGAGAACGGCGGCGCGTAGCCCAGGTCCAGCGCCGTCATCTGTTCCACCGTCATGCGGGCGTGGAGAGCCACCGCCGCGATGTCGACCCGCTTGCCCGCCCCCTCCCGGCCCACGATCTGGACGCCGAGCAGCCGGCCCGTACGACGCTCCGCCGTCATCTTCACCGTCATCGGCGACGCCCCGGGGTAGTAGCCCGCCCGGCTCGTCGACTCGATCGTCGCCGTCACGAACTGCAGGCCCTCCGCCCGCGCGTCCTTCTCCCGCAGCCCCGTCCGCGCGATCTCCAGGTCGCACACCTTGCTGACCGCCGTACCGACGACACCCGGGAACGTCGCGTAGCCGCCTCCGACGTTCGAACCGATCACCTGCCCGTGCTTGTTCGCGTGCGTGCCCAGCGCGATGTGGCGCCGGCGGCCCGAGACGAGGTCGAGCACCTCGACGCAGTCGCCGCCCGCCCAGATGTTGTCGTGGCCGACGACGCGCATCGACAGGTCGGTGACCAGGCCGCCGTACGACCCGACCGGCAGGCCCGCGGCCCGTGCGAGGGTCGTCTCCGGTTCGACGCCGATGCCGAGGACGACCACGTCCGCCGGGTAGGTGTCGTCGTCCGTGGTCACCGCCCGGACACGGCCGTCGTCGCCCGTGAGGATCTTGGTGACCTCGGCTCCGGAGACGGTCCTGATGCCCATGCCGTTCATCGCCTCGTGCACCAGGCGGCCCATGTCCGGGTCCAGCGTCGCCATCGGCTGCTCGCCCCGGTTCAGGACGGTCACCTCGTACCCGCGACCGACCAGCGCCTCCGCCATCTCCACGCCGATGTAGCCCGCCCCGACGACGACCGCCCGCCGCCCCTTCGTCCGCTCCAGCGTGTCGATCAGCGCCTGGCCGTCGTCGAGGGTCTGTACGCCGTGCACCCCCGGCGCGTCCATCCCCGGCAGCGCCGGGCGTACCGGCCGGGCGCCGGTCGCCACGACCAGTTTGTCGAAGCCGGTCCACGACTCGGCGCCCGATTCGAGGTCGCGGGCGCGGACCCGGCCGCCCGCCACGTCGATCTCGGTGACCTCGGTGCGGACCCGCAGGCCGATGTCGCGAGCGCGGTGCTCCTCGGGCGTACGGGCGATGAGTTCGTCCCGCTCCGAGACGGCTCCGCCGACCCAGTACGGGATGCCGCAGGCCGAGTACGACGTGAAGTGACCGCGCTCGAACGCGACGATTTCCAGCTCGTCCGGGCCCTTGTGCCGCCGGGCCTGCGATGCGGCGGACATGCCCGCCGCATCGCCGCCGATGACCACCAGTCGTTCCGCCGCTGCCATGGCGTGTCCTCTCAGCCCGTGCATCCGTACATCCGTACGTCCGTACAACTGAAGGACACGCTACGTCGGTTACTTCGCTTCTTCCGGCTGCTCCGCCGGGTGCGGGACAGCCGGCGCCGCGAGCGCCTGTGCCGGGCGCTGCGGCAGGCGGCCGCGCAGCAGCCGCCACAGGACGTACAGCAGCGCGATCGCCGCAGCGAACGGCGCGACCGCGCCGAGCGCCATCGCGACCCACTTCAGCGTGGTGACGAACGCGTCCCAGCCGCCCCCAAGCGCGTCCAGGAAACCGGGTTCGTCGTCCTCCTTGGCGCTCTCCCTCGCCTCGGGCTCGGAGAGTGCGAGGGTGATGGTCGCCATGGTCGTACGGTCCTTCAGCGACGCCTGCCGCGCGAGAAGGGCTTCCAGCTCCGTCTGACGGGTACTCAGCTCGCCTTCCAGCATGACCACATCGCTGATCTTGGTGGCCCGGTCCATCATGTCCCGCACCCGCGCGACGCTGGTCCGCTGCGACTTGATGCGGCTGTCGACGTCCACCACCTGGTCGGTGACGTCCTTGGCGTCGGCCTTGCGGTCCAGGAGCTTGCCGGTGCCGGCGAGCTCCTTCAGCACGGCGTCGTACTCCTCCTGCGGGACGCGCAGCACGATGCGGGAGTAGACATGGCTGTCGTCGATCAGCTCGGTGGTCTCGTTACCGACGATGCCCCCGGCGTTCTCAGCCACCGTGCGGGCCGTGGCGAGCGCCTTCGTGGCGTTGTCGACCTCGACGCTGAGCGTCGCGGTACGGATGACGTGGGTCTTGGTGAGCGGTGGCTTCTTCGCCCCGGCCGAATCGGCGGGTTTCCGCGCCCCGCTCCCCGAATCGGCGTCGGCGACGCTGCCGGGCGCCCTCTCCGCCTGCCCTCCGCCTTTGGAGTCGGCCGCCGCGCCCTGGGCGCTGTCGCTGGTGGCCCCGGTGTCGCTCGCGCCGCATCCGCCGATCGCGAGCGAGGCGGTGAGCAGAGCGGCCGCGAGGACCTTGGTGGAACGGTGCCCGGACTTACGTGCTGCACGCATGTCGGCTCCCCCGAACGTCGTGGTGAGTGTTGCCGGTTCGACGTGCGGGGCGGGGGAGAGGGTTGCCGTTTTACGGTCCCGAAGCGGTCACGGTCAGGACTCTTTCCGGATTTGAGAGAGTGGACCCATGAACGTGGAATCTCGTACGGGTCATGTCGTCGTCATCGGCGGCGGCATCTCCGGACTCGCCGCCGCGCACCGGCTCGTCCGCGCCGGTGCGCGCGTCACCCTGCTGGAGGCGACGGACAAGCTCGGCGGCAAGCTCCTGGTGGGCGAGATCGCGGGCGCGCCCGTCGATCTGGGCGCCGAATCGATGCTCGCCCGGCGGCCCGAGGCCGTCGCCCTGGCGCGCGAGGTGGGGCTCGGCGACCGGCTCCAGCCGCCCGCCACCGCCACCGCGTCGCTGTGGAACCGGGGCGTGCTGACGCCGATGCCCATGGGCCACGTGATGGGCGTACCCAGCGACCCGGCGGTGCTCGGCGGCGTCCTCTCCGCCGACGGCCTCGCGCGCATGCGGCAGGACCACGAGCTGGCGCGTACCGAGGTCGGCGACGACATCGCGATCGGTGAGTACGTCGCGGCCCGCCTCGGCCGCGAGGTCGTCGACCGGCTGGTGGAACCGCTGCTGGGCGGCGTGTACGCCGGTGATGTGTACCGGACGTCGATGCGGGCCGCCGTACCGCAGCTCTTCGAGGCGGCTCGGACGTACGACTCGCTCCTCGACGGAGTGAGGGAAATCCAGCGCAGGGCCGCCGAGAAGCAGCAGACCGGTCCCGTCTTCATGGGGATCGAGGGGGGCATCGGCACCCTGCCGGACGCCGTCGCCGACGCCGTGCGGGTCAAGGGCGGTGAGGTCCTGCTCCGCACCCCGGTGATCGGGCTGACGCGCGGCGCCGGCGGCTGGCAGGTGCGTACCGACGAGCGGGTGATCGCGGCCGACTCCGTCGTCCTCGCGGCCCCCGCCTGGGCCGCCTCGGCGCTGCTCGCCGCCGAGTCGCCGGCCGCGGCCGCCGAGCTGGCCGCCGTCGAGTACGCGTCGATGGCGCTCGTGACCATGGCCTTCCGCCGCCGGGACGCCCAGTCGCTGCCTGAAGGCTCGGGGTTCCTGGTGCCGCCCGTGGACGGGCGGACCATCAAGGCGTCGACCTTCTCGACGCGCAAGTGGGGGTGGGTGGACGCCGCCGCTCCGGATCTTTTCCTGCTGCGTACCTCCATCGGGCGGTACGGCGAGGAAGAGCACCTGCACCGCGAGGACGACGAGCTGGTGGAGGTGTCCCTGCGGGATCTCCGGGCGGCCACCGGGCTCGCCGCCCGGCCCGTGGCCACCGAGGTCACCCGCTGGATCGGCGGCCTGCCGCAGTACCCCGTCGGCCACCCGGACCGGGTCGCGCGCGTGCGCGGCGAGGTCGCCAAGCTGCCCGGACTGCGGGTCTGCGGGGCGGCGTACGACGGTGTCGGCATCCCCGCGTGCGTCGCGAGCGGATGGCGCGCCGCCGACGAGATCATGCTCACCCCGGACCCGGCGCGGGGCACGGATCACGAGGCGGGAGAATAGGGACATGACTGATGCTCCGGAGACTGTGACATCCCCCCGAGGCCCGAACGCCGGCAAGAAGGCCAAGGACCTCAACGACGTCATCCGCTACACCCTGTGGTCCGTCTTCAAGCTGCGCGATGTCCTCCCTGAGGACCGCGCCGGCTTCGCGGACGAGGTGCAGGAGCTGTTCGACCAGCTCGCCGCGAAGGACGTCACCGTGCGCGGCACGTACGACGTGTCGGGGCTGCGCGCCGACGCCGACGTCATGATCTGGTGGCACGCGGAGACCGCGGACCAGCTCCAGGAGGCGTACAACCTCTTCCGCCGCACGAAGCTGGGCCGCGCGCTGGAGCCGGTGTGGTCGAACATGGCGCTGCACCGCCCCGCCGAGTTCAACAAGTCGCACATCCCGGCCTTCCTGGCCGACGAGACGCCGCGCGACTACGTCTCCGTGTACCCCTTCGTGCGCTCGTACGACTGGTACCTGCTGCCCGACGAGGACCGTCGCCGCATGCTCGCCGACCACGGCAAGATGGCGCGCGGCTACCCGGACGTACGCGCCAACACGGTCGCGTCGTTCTCGCTCGGCGACTACGAGTGGCTGCTGGCCTTCGAGGCCGACGAGCTCTACCGCATCGTCGACCTGATGCGTCACCTGCGCGCTTCCGAGGCCCGCATGTACGTACGCGAAGAGGTGCCTTTCTACACTGGCCGGCGCAAGTCGGTCGCAGACCTGGTGGCGGGCCTCGCCTGAGCGGCGGCCCACCACCCCCGACCCGGAAGATCAGACGGCGGGCGCCGGCTCCTTCGCCACTGCCCGCTCGTCCAGCGACACCGGGTTCGGCTCCCGGTGCGGCGCGCATTGTGCGCGCCGCACCGGCGTCCGGCCGGTCAGGAGATACGTCTCCAGGTGACCGTTGACGCACTTGTTCGCGCCGCCGCCGATGCCGTGCGTGCCCGCGTCCCGCTCCGTCACCAGCACGGAGCCAGCCAGCCGCCGCTGAAGCTCCAGCGCACCCGGGTACGGCGTCGCCGCGTCCCGCTCGGCGGCCAGGATCAGCGTCGGGGGCAGCTCACCCGGCTCGGTACCGACGTCGAGCGGCTGCTGGCGCGGCGCGCTCCAGTACGCGCACGGCAGGTTCATCCACGCGTTGTCCCACGTCTCGAAGGGCGCGCGCGCCGCGAGCAGGCTGTTGTCGCGGTCCCACACCCACCACTCGGTCGGCCAGGGAGCGTCGTTGCACTCGACGGCGGTGTAGACGGCCTTGCTGTTCTCGTCGTCGCGCATCGCCTCGGGCTTCGGCGAGGCCTGGTCGATGAGCGGCTTCGGGTTGCCCTTCAGGTACTCCGAGAGCGCCGTCGCGCGCATCGCCCAGTAGTCGTCGTAGTAGCCGGCGCTCAGCAGCGCCGACTGAAGCTGTCCTGGGCCCACCTTGCCGCCGGCCGGCTTCCGGGAGAGCCCGGCGCGGACCTTCTCGTAGCTGGCGAGGACCTCGTCGGGCGTGGTGCCCAGGTGGTACGTCTTGTCGTGCTTGGCGATCCAGGTACGGAAGTCGTGCCAGCGCCCCTCGAAGGCGAGCGACTGGTCGAGGTTGTTGCGGTACCAGATCTGCTCGGGGTCGGGATTGACCGCCGAGTCGAAGACCATGCGGCGTACGTGGGACGGGAAGAGCGTCGCGTACAGCGCGCCGAAGTAGGTGCCGTACGACGCGCCCATGAAGGTCAGCCTCTTCTCGCCCAGCGCCGCCCGCAGCACGTCCAGGTCGCGGGCGTTGTTGAGCGACGTGTAGTGGCGCAGCGCGCTGCCCGCCTTGCGGGCACAGCCGTCGGCGTACGCCCGGGCCTGGGCGATCCGCTCCTGCTTGTACGCGTAGGAAGGGTGCGTCGGGGCATCGCTGGGAGCCTTGACGTACTCCTCCGGCTTCTGGCAGGACAGCCGGGCCGAGCGGCCGACGCCGCGCGGGGCGTAGCCGACGAGGTCGTACGCCGAGCCGAGCCGCTTCCACTCGGGCAGTACGCCCGCCATCGGGAAGAACATGCTGGAGGCGCCGGGGCCGCCGGGGTTGTAGACGAGCGCGCCCTGGCGTGCGGCGGGCTTTCCGGTCGCCCGGGCGCGGCTGACGGTCAGTGAGATCTGGCGGCCGTCGGGGTCGGCGTAGTCGAGGGGGACCTTGACGGTGCCGCACTTGACGTGTCCGGGCAGGCCCTCGGACGTGGGGCAGGCGGTGAAGGTGATGCCGGCGGCGGCCGCACGGTGGGCGGCCGAGGCGGTCCCGCGGGCCTCGGGGGAGGCGGTGGATTCGGCGCTGCCGGCGGGGGCGGCGACGAGGGCGGTCAGGACCAGGGAGCCGAGGGATGCCAGGGTCCCGTACATCGCCAGTGCTCTCATCGCGTTCCCTTCGTACTGATGCATGACAAAAGGGATACTTGGTGGGGGAGTTGGCGAAGTAAAGCACCGGTGGGCGTGTCGGGGTCAATGACCCCGATGAGTGTTGCGGGTGGTGTGGCGCACCTCGGCGATGCGGGCGAGGACCTTGCCGTGGGCGGCGCGCAGGATGTTCGCGAATGTGGTCTCGTACGCCGGTCCGGCCGCGACCTCGCGTACGCGCGCGTCGAGGAACGCATGGCCCTCCACGAGATGCGCGCCGGCCTCCTCGACGGCGCGGGTGGGCGCCCGCTCCATGGCCTGTTGGCTGCGGGGAGTTCCCACCGGCGAGTCTTACGCGTACGACGAGATCGCGGTCGGCGGCCGAGAGCGGGCCCCCACCGGGTGGCGAGCCCCTCCTGGTGCCCCGCCGCACGTTAGTGCGCTTCTCCGTGATCCTGTGGACTGTTGGAAGAAGTGGGTCGCTTCGTCCGCCAACTGCGGTTGGCATTCGGTACGTTGGGGTGTACGGCGGGGCATGTGCGGGGGTGCGCCGGTCAGGAGCTGCTGCCGCAGCTGGAGCCGGAGCTGCAACTCGATCCGGAGCTCGAACTGCAGCTGGAACCACCACCACCGCCGCCGCTGCCGCCGGAGCAGCTCGAACCGCCCGAACCGCCCGACCCGGAGCCCGCGTCGCCCGAGCTGCTGCCGCAGCTCGAATGGCCGGAGGCGGAGCCGGCGCACCAGACCATCGCGGCGGCCGCGTAGGTGGTGTTGTTGTTGCCGCTGTCCGGCGACGGCGTACGGGAAGCCGTGCGGTTGCGACCCGGTGTCAGCCGCGCCGCCGTGCGCAGCTGGTCCTGGAGCACGGGGTCGGGCAGCGCCCGCAGGCCGTGCACCGCGACGAGGTGGCCCGGGCCGGGCCGGTCCACGTGCGAGAAGGCGTACGCCGCGGCTGCCGCCCGGCCCGCCGGGGTGACCCGGGCGGCCGCCCTGCTCGCGTTGACGGCGCCGCACACGATCCCGAGGATCATGGCGGGCAGCACCATGCTGATGAACGGGACGGCGGAGTGCCCCGCGAAGGTCATCGCGACCGACGCCGCGATGGAAGCGGGCAGCCCGAGGACGCAGACCAGCAGGAGGACGGTGCTGCCGGTGCGCAGCTTGCGGCCGGCCTGGGGCGGCACCATCAGGCCGCGGAACGCGAGGTGGTCACCGATCTCCTGAACCGCCGCGCTGCGCATCACGGCGTGCCGCAGGGTGTGCAGCGCGCCGTTGGGGGCGGCGGCGAGTTCGGCGTACACGGCGCGCTCCACCGGGTCGTGGGCGACGGTGCTCTGCGCCGAGACGACGCCGGGGCCGCCGATCGCGAGGCGGCCGTCGGAGTACATCGTGGCGAGTGCGGTGTCCACGGTCCTGGAGGGGCCGCCGTTCAGGAACGCGATCTCCATGAGGTCGTGGGCCTGGGAGGATCCGTTGCCGGAGCCGCGGCGGAGGGCGGAGACGCCCCGGGTCAGGGCGATGGATGCCGCGACCACGGCGAGCGTGATCAGCAGGGCGAGGACGGTTATGGTCATCGGCGCGTCACTTCCGGACGAGTGCGGCACGCGCCGCACGGACGAATCGGGTCGTACGGCTGGGAGGGCGCGGGGCCGCGCGGTCCTGCCACCAGTGGGTCAGCTGCTTGCGGGCGGCCTCGTCCCCGGGCCGGCCGGTGGCCAGCAGATGCTCGGCGAAGTCGAGCGCGTCGCGGCGGTAACCCGCGGCCATGGGGCGGGATTTGGCGTACGCGAGGAATGCGGCGCGGTAGGCGGCCCCAAGGATGTCCGGGAGCTCCGGGGCGACCTTGGCCACGACGTCGGCCCGCTTCCCGGCGAGCGCACGGCTCTGGACGCGCAGACGCGCGGAGTCGAAACCGGCGGGGACGGGGGTCCCGGCGACGAGAGCGGAAAGAAGCGAGGCCTGCGCGAGCGCGAGGCGCGTACGGGCCCCGGTGAGCTCCGGATCCCGACGCGGCGGCGCTTCGGTAAGCGAGCCGTTCCCCCACCCCGCCCCTTCCCCAAACTGGGGGCTGCCCCCCAGCCCCCTGCCCCCGCAAGCGTCGCCACGCAGCGGAGTGGCGTTGGCCTCAGCTTGCGCGACGACGCCGGCTCCGCCGCGCAGGGAAGCGGCGGGAGCCTTCGGCCGCGCAGCGGCACGGGCTTCGTCGTGCAGGGGGGCGGCGGGCGCCTTCGGTCCCGCCGTGGGGCGGGCTTGGCTGTGCAGGGATGTGGGGGTGCTGGTCCTCAGCCCTCCACCGCGGCTGGCTGCGTCGTGCAGGGAGGTGGCGGGAGCCTTCGGCCGTGCCGTGGCGTTGGCTGCGTCGCGGGGCGAAGTGGGGGGAGTATCCGGCCCTGTAGCGGCGCCGGCTTCGTCGTGCAGGGGGGCGGCGGGCGCCTTCGGTCCCGCCGTGGGGCGGGCTTGGCTGTGCAGGGATGTGGGGGTGCTGGTCCTCAGCCCTCCACCGCGGCTGGCTGCGTCGTGCAGGGAGGTGGCGGGCGCTTTCGGCCGTGCCGTGGCGTTGGCTGCGTCGCGGGGCGAAGTGGGGGGAGTGTCCGGCCCTGTAGCGGCGCCGGCTCCGCCGCGCAGGGAAGCGGCGGGCGCCTTCGGCCCCGCAGTGGCACGGGCTTCGCCGTGCAGGGGGGCGGCGGGAGCCTTCGGCCCCGCCGTGAGGCGGGCTTCGCCGCGCAGCGGAGTGGTGTTGGCCTCGGGTTGCGCGGTGACGTCGGCTTCGCCGCGCAGGGTAGCGGCGCGCGCCTTCGGCCCCGCCGTGGCGTTGGCTGCGTCGCGGAGCGAAGTGGAGGGAGCTTTCGGCCCCGCGAGGGGGCGTGCTTTGGCGTGTTCGCCGACGGGCGGTGCCGGGGGTGTCAGGGCTTCGCGTATTTGGGTGAGTTCGGCCGCCAAGGCCTCCGTGGAGGGGAAGTTGTCGTCGCGTTCCAGCAGGACGCCCGGAGGGTCCGTGCGGGAGCGGAGGTCCGCCAGGATGTCGAGGATCGGCCGGGTCACCGGGTGGGCGTGCGTGTCGTGCCACACGCCGTCCTTCTCGACGCCGCCCGCCACGTGGACGTACGCGATCGCCTCCACCGGAAGCTCGTCGAGGGCCGCCGAAGGGTCCTCGCCCCGGTTCACGTGGTTGGTGTGGAGGTTGGCCACGTCTATCAGGAGGCGGACGCCGGTGCGGTCCACCAGCTCGGCCAGGAACTGGCCTTCCGTCATGTCCTCGTCCGGCCAGTTGATCAGCGCCGCGATGTTCTCCAGCGCCAGCGGCACCGGCAGGGAGTCCTGCGCGATGCGGACGTTCTCGCAGAGGACGTCGAGCGCGTCCCAGGTGCGGGGGACCGGGAGGAGGTGGCCGGCCTCCAGACGCGGGCTTGCCGTGAGGAGGCCTCCCGCCCGTACGAACGCGATGTGCTCCGTGACGAGTGGGGCGCCCAGCGCCTCGGCCGTCGCCGCCAGGTCCGCCAGGCGGGCCGCGTCCGGGCGGTCCGCGCCGCCCAGGCCCAGCGAGACGCCGTGCGGGATCACCGTCGTACCGCGGGCGCGCAGCCGGAGGATGGAGCCGGGGAGGTGGCCGGGGCAGAGGTTTTCCGCCACCGCCTCCACCCAGTCGATCCCCGGCAGCCCCTCCACCGCGTCGGCAGTCTCCGGCCGCCAGCCGATCCCCGTACCGAGACGTCCAAGACGCTCCATGAGTCCCCCTCCTCTGCTTCGTGCAGGGGTAATGGCCCCGGCGCGCGGCGCCGAATCCAGAGGAGGGGACGTTCAGAGGTTGATTTGAGGTTACGGCGACGGTTCCGGGCGGTTCGTGTTGACCGCCGGGCTGCCGATCTCGCCCTCCGGCTGCGCGGACGGCCGCGAGGTGAAGGTCTGGTCGCCGGTGGGCAGGGCGGGCGGCGGCGACGGGACCGTGAGCGAGTTGTCAGGCGCCGGCGGCCCGCTGGGGCTCGCCGTGGCCGCGCCCGCCGCCTCGTTCGCGATGGCGTCGAAGTCGACCAGCCCGGTGGCCTCCAGCATGGTGATGTGGTCGAGCACGGTCTGGTTCGCGTCGCTCGCCAGCTGCCGGATCAGCGCGTTGCGGGTGGTGTGCCGCACCTGGGCTACGAGGGCGAAGACCTTGCCGTGCGCGTTGCGCAGCAGATTGGCGAACTTGCGGTCGTACTCCGGACCGGTCGCCGCCGACAGCTCCCTGAGCCAGCCCTGCTGCTGCTCGTTGGGCTGATTCGGCAGCGGTACGTTCAGCTGTGCGGCCACCGTACGGGCCCGCTTGTCGAGGTCCGCGTGGCCGACGACCAGGTGGTCGCCGGCCTCCTTGATCGCCTCGCTGGGGGCGCGTTCGATCGCCTGCTGTCCGGCGGGCAGCTCCCACAGGCCCGCCAGCCGCACCTTCACCAGAAAATCCCGGTCGGTGGCGGACAACGGGCCCCACTGGGTCGCGACCGTGGACGCGTTGAGGTTGGCCTGGCCGGTGCCCGAGCGGTCCGCGTAGGACCACACGGGGAAGGCGAGCGCGCCGATGGTGGCGACAAGTGCCGCGATGATGAGCGCTGTTCCGTTGATGCGTCGCAACAAGATGTCTCCCGGGCCGATGCGTTACACCGTCGAACCTACTTGCAAGTATTCATAGGTACGTGCGGTGCGGCCGACGCGTTCAACGGCGTACGGGAGAAATCTCGTTCAGGAGCGCAGCGCCGGATGCTCCGCGACCACCGTGCAGGAGCCGGGGGCGATCTTGCAAGTTCTTCTAGAGCTTCTTCGTCATGAACACACTGTTCGGGTCGGGTCGATAGCCCGCGAACGGTTCGCAGTACTCGAACCCGAACTTTCCATAAAGCTTCCTGGCAGGCAGGAAGAACTCGTCCGAGCCGGTTTCGAGGCTCAGCCGGGTGAAGCCCATGCGCTGGGCCTCGGTGACGATGTGGTTCAGCAGAAGGGACGCGATCCCGCTCCGCTTCCGTGCCGGCGCTGCGCGCATTGACTTCAACTCAGCGTGGCCGGCGTCCAGCCTCTTGATCGCGCCGCAGCCGACCAGGGTGTCACCGTCCATGACCGACCAGAACGTGACCTCAGGGCTGCGAAGGCTGTCGAGATCGAGGGCGTGTTTGCTGTCCGGCGGAGTGATGGACCGCATCTCCTGAACGTGCTCGTCGAGGAACTCGGCGATCTGGCGGCCGGAGAGGTCATCAACCACGATCTTCACTTCTGCTCGCCTTTCTTCGGAACCTTCGACATTCTCGCTGCCACACGACCTTCTTAGGGAATCGGCCGAGGATCAGCCCGACACCGATCCCGCGTTAGCTACCGTGGCGGTCCATGACGGTGCTGATCATCGGCGGCAGCGGTTTCCTGGGCACTGAACTGGTCCGCCAGGCCACCGAGGCGGGCGTTGCGGCAGCCGCGACGTTTGCTTCGGGGCCTGGCAGCGCCTCGGGTGTCGCCTGGCATCCACTCGATGTCCAGGACCCCGCGGGTGTTGCCAGAGTGTTCGATGAAGTAGCCCCCTCGGTCGTGGTCAACGCATCCAGTGGAGAGTCCGACTGGGCGGTCACCGCCGACGGTGCGATTCGGGTGGCGCTGGCCGCCGTCGAACGGGGCTGCCGCCTCGTGCATGTTTCCAGCGACGCCGTGTTCTCCGGGGCGCACGTCCGCTACGACGAGAGCTGGTTGCCCGATCCGATCACCCCGTACGGCGCTGCGAAAGCCGCTGCCGAGACGGCGGTGCGGCTCCTGGTGCCGGACGCCGTGGTCGCCCGCACCTCGCTGATCGTCGGACACGGCCGATCCGTGCACGAGCGCATGGTGCACGCCCTGGTGGCCGGCACCCGTGACGGGGTCTTGTTCACCGACGACATCCGCTGCCCGGTCCATCTCGAAGACCTGGCCGCAGCCCTGTGGGAAATCGCCCTGTCCGACGCATCCGGGGTGTTCCACCTCGCCGGGCCGGACGCCCTGACCCGTTACGACCTTGGTGTGCTCATCGCCGAGCGTGATGGCCTGGAAGGCTCCCGGCTGCCTGCTGGGCGACGAGCCGACATCGCCCTGCCTGGAGCCCTCGACGTACGCCTCGACGGCCGCGCAACTCAGGAGCGGCTGCGGACCCGCCTCCGCGGAGCATACGAGTTCCTTCGCGCAGACGGCCCTTCGCAGCGGGCAGTCGGAGATGCCGGCGCAGAGTAGCCCGCCTACGGTCGCCCTGGGCCCGGGAGAGGACGCGAGCGCAGTGCCGGATGGTCCGCGACCACTGTGCAGGAGCCGGGGGCGATCTCGGTGAAGCCCGCGTCCCGCACTATCGGCAGCCCGCTCGCGGCGAGTTCGCGCCACCGCCCGGCCTCGGGCGTACGTACCGAAAGCGGGAAGCCGGCGGCCTGCCACGCTTTTTGCTGTACCTCCGACAGCTCCCACCAGGCCAGTTGGGCCCCGTGACCGGCCTGCGCCATCGCCTTGCCCGCCGACATGCCGACGTCCGGACTCAGCCACAGCACCGCGCCCTCGGGAACGGCCGGGGCCGGTGGCTGCGGATCGTCCAGGTCCGTACCCGAGACCTGGAGCTTCGCCAGCTCCTTGGGCCAGCCGTCCAGGGGTACGGGCGGGAAGACGCGCACCTCGGCGGCATCACCGGTGACGGTGATGCCCGGCAGCGCCGACGCCTTGCGCCACTCCGCGCCGCGCGCCCGCCGCACCACCTTGCGGATCCGCGCGTCCTGCCAGAGCCGCATCGTCTCGGCCCACTCGCCGTCGCCCAGCGACCGCTCGTCGCTGAGCATCACCAGCACCGCGCGGGCCGCCGTCTCCAGGGCGTCCGTACGGGCCGGCGGCTCGTCCTTCTCGATGTGGACGACGAGGGGCAGCACGAACTGCGGGGCTTCGTCGCGCGCCGTCTGCTCGTGCCGGAAGGGGCTGTCGGAGGGGCCGCTCGGGGTGCCGGGGATGTCGTCGGTGCTCACGCGGGCCAGTCTGCCAGCCGAGGTTCTTCGGTATCTCAGCCCCTGGCATCTTGGCGGAGCGTATGCCTCCGGGTGAGGATGATCCGCATGAAGAGCGATCTTTTTGCCACAGAGAACATGGCGCAGCAGGCCACTGTCCCGGGGATGACCCTCCAGAACGCCAAGTCGGTGAAGTACGCCGTCAATGGCGAGATGCACGCGCGGCAGGGCTCGATGATCGCCTTCCGCGGCAACCTCCAGTTCGAACGCAAGGGCCAGGGCATCGGCGGCATGCTCAAGCGCGCCGTGACCGGCGAGGGCCTGGCGCTGATGGCCGTGCGCGGTCAGGGCGAGGCGTGGTTCGCGCACGAGGCGCAGAACTGCTTCATCGTCGACATAGACCAGGGCGACGCGCTCACCGTCAACGGCCGCAACGTGCTGTGCTTCGACGCGACCCTCTCGTACGAGATCAAGACGGTGAAGGGCGCCGGCATGACCGGCGGCGGCCTCTTCAACAGCCTCTTCACCGGCTACGGCAAGCTTGCCGTGATCTGTGAGGGCAGCCCGATCGTGATCCCCGTGACGCAGCAGCAGCCGGTGTACGTCGACACCGACGCGGTGGTGGGCTGGAGCGCCCAGCTCAACACCTCACTGCACCGCTCGCAGTCGGTCGGCTCCATGATCCGCGGCGGTTCGGGCGAGGCGGTCCAGCTGATGCTGCAGGGAGACGGCTTCGTCATCGTCCGGCCGAGCGAGCTCAAGCCCGAGAAGGCGGCGAGCAGCTGACCTGGAGGGACGAGGCGCGACTGCTCGGGCCCGGGCGGGCCTGAGTAGGGTCGTACGCATGGATGAGAAGAGCCCGCCGTACGCCGAATGCGTGCTGTGCCGGAAGCCGACCGAGTACCCGGAGTCGGTCAAGGGCGTCGTGTACTGCCCCGTCTGCGAGTGGCAGGAGGCGCAGCGCACGGCTTGCTCCGGCTGAAACCCGGTGGACAGGCTCCCGCGCGCCGGACGATCATCCGCAGCGTGAGCGAACTGAACTTCGTGGAGCTGGACGGCGCGGTCATGACCGCCCTGCTGGACCGGGACCTGGCCCGCGCCAGTGCCCGGGCCGGGGTCCCCCTGACCGACTTCTTCCTGACCGACAGTGCCCTGTGGCTGTGGCGCTACCGCCTCGGGCAGATGGCCGACGACCCCGCGCGGGCGAACTGGTGCGGCCGGCTCGCGGTGTGCGGTCCCGGCGGCGCCGGCGCCGACGGCGCTGTCGGCGCTGTCGTCGTCGGGCATGGCGGGTTCCACGGGCCGCCCGACGACCGGGGCATGGTCGAGGTCGGTTACGCCGTCGACCCCGCCTTCCGCCGCCGGGGATACGCCAGGGCCACCCTCACCGAGCTCCTGCGCCGGGCCGCCGCCGCGCCGGGCGTGACCACGGTGCGGGCGTCGATCCGGCCCGACAACGTGGCCTCCCTGGCCACCGTCGCCGGCTTCGGCTTCACGGAGGCCGGCGAACTGTGGGACGAGGAGGACGGGATGGAGACGCTGTACGAAGTACCGGCCGCCCGCTTCCTCAGCGCTTCATGAGGTCGGAGACCTTCACGAAGCGGTAGCCGCGCTCGCGCAGCTCCGGCACGATCCGCCGGATCGCCTGCTCGGTCACGGGCGCCGCGCTGCGCGTGCAGTGCATGACGACCAGGGAACCCGGGCGCACTTGGGCCAGCACCTGCTCGGCCACGGCGTTGCCGTCGTTCGCGAAGGCGTCGCCGCTGACCACGTCCCACTGGACCGCCGTCACCTTCGCCGGGGCCAGTGCGCGCAGGGCCTCGTCGTCGTAACAGCCGCCGGGAAAGCGGAAGTACGGGACGACGTTCCGTGCCCCCGCCTTGCGGAAGGCGGCGAAGGCGCGCTCCACGTCGGCGCGCATCTGCTGCGCGGAGACGGTCGGCAGGCCGTAGCAGGGGGACTTGAAGGCGTGGTGGCTGTACGAGTGGTTGGCGATCTCGAAGAGCGGGTCCCGCCCGATCGAGCGGGCCTGGTCCGGGTACTCCTCGGCCCAACGACCCGTCATGAAGACCGTCGCCGGGACCTTCAGGCTGCGCAGGGACGCGATCAGGGCGGGGTTGTCGAAGTGCTCGCCGCGTGCCGCGCGTGCGCCCTGGTCCGCCGTCATGTCGGCGTCGAAGGTCAGCGCGACGGTCTTGGTACGGGTGTCGGGGGCGCGTTCGAAGACGGGGGTGAGGCCGCCGGGGCCCGCCGCTAGGGTCGGCGGCGCGGTCTGCTCGGGCCGCGCTGTCCGGGGCGGCGACGGGGCGGGAGCCGGACGCCCGGAGACGGAAGCGGAGACGGCTGGCGGGGTGGGCGGCGAGGTGGGCGGCGAGGTGGCGAGTGAGCCCTGGGACTCACCGCCGCCGCTGCCCGTGCCGCATCCCGCGAGAGCCGCGCCAAGAACCGCCGCCGTCGCAAATCTTCGTACAAGAGTGGTCACTGACGGAAACTATCTGATCATTCGCGCAACTTCCGTCTGCTACGCGGGCAGCACTGCCGAACGGGTGTCGCAAACTCAGGAGTCACCGCCCCGTAGTCGCCTGCGGCACTCCTCCACGTCGAAGTCCGCCCGCGGGTACTGCGGATCCAGCGCTTCCAGGTGTTCGAGCAGCAGTGTGCTGATGGCCCAGTTCCGGTACCACTTCCGGTCCGCCGGGACCACGAACCAGGGCGCGGTCCGCGTCGAGCAGCGCTCCAGCGCCAGCTCGTACGCCTCCTGGTAGGCGGGCCACAGCGCGCGCTCGTCGATGTCGCCCGGGTTGAACTTCCAGTGCTTGTCCGGGTTGTCGAGCCGGTTGAGGAGGCGGCGGCGCTGCTCTTCGTAGCTGATGTGCAGGAAGACCTTGACGACGGTGACGCCGTCGTCGGCGAGGGACTTCTCGAAGCGGTTGATCCGGCCGTAGCGGCGGCCGATCTCCTCGCGCGGCACCAGCTCCCGCACCCGGGCGATCAGCACGTCCTCGTACTGCGACCGGTCGAAGATGCCGATCTCGCCCGGCTGCGGCAGCGCCTTCTTGATCCGCCAGAGGAAGGAGTGCTTCCGTTCTTCGGCCGTCGGCGCCTTGAAGGCCTTGATCCGGCAGCCGGACGGATTGAAGAGGCCGATCACATGCTTGACGGTGCCGCCCTTGCCGCTGGTGTCCATGCCCTGGAGTACGAGCAGCAGGCGCCGCCGGTCGCCCGCCGTACTCGCCGCGTACAGGCGCTCCTGGAGACCGGCGAGACGTTCACCCATGAGGGCGGTCGCCGCCAGCCCGGCGGCCTTCAGCGGCGGCGGGCCCTCGGGGAAGCCCGGGACGCCCTCGGCGTCGTACGAGGAAAGGAGGACGCGTTCGCCCTCGGGGACGCGCAGCAGCTCACGCAGGCTCGCGGGCTTCAGCTGCTCCTTCGCGGGCTTCTTCGTGGCCACTGCGCACCCCTCGCCGGTCCGTCAGTTCCCCATCGACTCAGTCGTGGAACGGGCCCGTTACGGCGAATGTCGTACCGGGCTTGTAGCAGTTGACGTACATCGTCCCGAAGTCGGGCGAGAAGGTGACACCGGCGAACTCGCCCCACTCCGGTTCCTCGGGCGTCCCGATGTTCTGCCGGTTGCGCGCCATCTCGTACACCTCACCGCGCCTGGTCAGCCCGTACACGTGCTGCGTGCCGTTGCCGTCCTCGCACACCATCAGGCCGCCGCTGGGCGCCAGGCAGATGTTGTCCGGGGACTCGCCGGGGAGCTGGATGTCCGAGCTCGGGCCGAAGACCACGACCAGCGTGAGGCGCCGCCTGTCCGGCTCGTACTTCCACACCTGCCCGTAGTGGTCGGCCGCCGAGCCGTCGGCGCTGCGCGCGAAGCTGGAGACGAAGTAGACCTCCCTTTCGCCCCAGTAGCAGCCCTCCAGCTTCTGGGCGTGCGTGATGCCCTTGCTGCCGAAGTCCTGGAGCCGGATCGGCGTCTCCTTCGCCAGCGGGTCCGGTACGGGCACCCACTCGACGCCGCGGAAGCTGGCGCCGGTCTCCTGGACCGCCGACAGGTCCGGCAGGCCCGGAACGCGCATCGCCTCCAGGGCGCCGCCCGCGCGCAGCGATCCGTGGCCCCCCAGCGGTCTGTCGGGCAGGAAGCGGTAGAAGAGGCCGAACGGCCGCTGGAACGCGTCCTCCGTCTCGTAGACGATGCCGCTCCTGGGGTCGACGGCGATCGCCTCGTGCTGGAAGCGGCCCATCGCGGTGAGCGGGACGGCGCCGGTGCGGCGGCCGTCGACCGGGTCGACCTCGAAGATGAAGCCGTGGTCCTTGGTGTAGCCGTTGGTGCCGGCTTTGTCCTCGTTCTCCTCGCAGGTGAGCCAGGTGTTCCAGGGGGTGGGGCCGCCGGCGCAGTTGACGGCCGTACCGGCTATGGCGACGCGCTCGCCGAGGACGTTGTTGCGGCCGTCCACGGTGATGGCCGTACAGCCGCCCTTGGCGGCCGGGTCGTACGTCAGGCCCTTGACCGTCGGGACGCCGAGCTCGGCGTTGTGACGGTTCTCGTGGTTACGGACGAGGTGGACGCGGCCGTGGTGGCCTCTGAAGGCGGCCATCCCGTCGTGGTTGCCGGGGACCTTGCCCTCGCGCGAGCTCAGCGGCCTGCCCTCGCGGGAGAGGACCTTGTAGCGGAAACCTTCCGGCAGGTCCAGGAGGCCGGCCGGGTCGGGCACGAGCGGTCCGTAGTCGCTGCGGCCCAGTCCCTGGGCGGCGGCGGTGCCGGCGAAGATCTCGGACAGCGATCCGGCGAACGCGATACCGGCGCCGACGGCGCCCGCGCGGGCCAGTACTTCGCGCCGTGATGCGTACGAGGGGCCTGTTTCAGTCATGAGGTAACTCCCTGCTGGCGGACAGGAACGTGTGACCCGCACGTGTGTAGCACGCAAGCGATCTCACGTGAACCATGCGGGCCACAACACCTCAACAGCGTCGCCTACCGACGCGTCTGCCCCGGATCAGACGAGTGACGCGCTCAGCGTGATGGTCGTACCCGCGAGTGCCTGGCTGACCGGGCAGTTCGCCTTGCCTTCCTCGGCCGCCTTGGCGAAGGCGGCCTCGTCCATGCCCGGGACCTCGCCCTGCACGGTGAGGTGGACGCGGGTGATGCCCTCGCCCGGCACGAAGGTGACCTCGGCCTTGGTGTTGAGGCGGGTCGGCGGGGTGCCCGCCTTCGCGAGCACGTTGGAGAACGCCATGTTGTAGCAGCTGGACTGGGCGGCGGCGATCAGCTCCTCGGGGCTGGTCATGCCGTTCGGCTCCTCGGTCCGGGCGGGCCAGGAGACGGGGTGCTCGCCGATGCCGGACGAGTCGAGGGTCACGGTGCCCTTGCCCTTGAACAGGTCGCCTTCCCAGACGCTGTGTGCCTGACGCGTTGCAGCCATATCGATAAGCCCTTCTCGCGGATGGTGATCCAGATCCAGGCCCAACTTACTGGGCGACCAGGCCCTTCGCGTCCCGCGCCAGCGCGGTCAGCCGGGAGATCGCCCGGAAGTACTTCTTCCGGTAGCCGCCGTTCAGCATCTCTTCACTGAACAGCCGGTCGAACGGCAGCCCGGAGGCCAGCACCGGGACCTCGCGGTCGTACAGCCGGTCGGCGAGTACGACGAGCCGCAGCGCCGTCGACTGGTCGGGCACCGGGGCCACGTCGGTGAGACACACGGCCCGTACGTCGTCCGTTAGCGCTCCGTAGCGGCTCGGGTGGACCTTGGCGAGGTGGTCGAGCAGGCCGGGGAAGTCGTCCAGGCTGGCGCCCTCGGTCGCGTACGCCGCCTTGGTGACCTGCTCGTCGGAGTACGGGGGAGGGGCCTCGGGCAGCCCGCGGTGGCGGTAGTCCTCGCCGTCGATGCGCAGCGGCCGGAAGTGCGCCGACAGGCCCTGTATCTCGCGCAGGAAGTCGACGGCGGCGAAGCGGCCCTCGCCGAGCTTGCCGGGCAGGGTGTTGGAGGTGGCGGCCAGGGCGACGCCCGCTTCGACGAGCCTGCGCAGCAGCGACGACACCAGCACCGTGTCGCCGGGGTCGTCGAGCTCGAATTCGTCGATGCAGAGCAGGCGGTGCTCGCTCAGCGTCCGCACGGTCTGCTGGAAGCCGAGGGCGCCGACGAGGTTCGTCAGCTCCACGAAGGTGCCGAAGGCCTTGAGCTCGCGGGGCGCGGGGGTGGCGTGCCAGAGGGAGGCGAGGAGGTGCGTCTTGCCGACGCCGTACCCGCCGTCGAGGTAGACGCCACGCGGCGCGGCGGGCGCGGCGGGCTTCTTCCCGAACTCGAACCAGCGCCGTTTGCCCCCGCCGATCGCCGTGGCGCCGCCGAGACCGGCCGCGAAGGTGCTCAGGACCTGGACCGCCTGGGTCTGGCTGGGCTGGTTCGGGTCCGGTACGTACGTATCGAAGCGCACCGAGTCGAAGCGCGGCGGCGGCACCATCTCGGCGACCAGGCGGTCGGCGGGGACGTGCGGCTCGCGTGCGCACAGGGACAAGGGGGCCGCTTCGGCTATGGGGGCGGACCCATGAGCGGCGGGGGAGGACGACACGGGGCTCAAGTCTAGGCTCCGTGCCAGACTGCTGGACATGCGACGCCTGTTCCCTGTGACCGATGAAACACTCTCCGCCGCCGAGGGCGAGTGGGGGCTCGACGAGCTGGCCGATGCCTACGCGTATCCGAAGGAGCGCGGGCCGGCGGGGGCCTGGCTGCGGGCCAACATGGTCTCCTCGCTCGACGGGGCCGCCCAGCACGAAGGCCGCTCGCAGCCGATCTCCTCCGACACCGACATGCGGATCTTCGGCACGCTGCGCGCGCTCGCCGACGTGGTGATCGTCGGTGCGGAAACGGTACGCCTGGAGGGTTACCGTCCGGCCCGCGCCCGCGAGGCCTTCGCGGAGCGCAGAGCGGCGGCGGGGCAGGGCCCGGCGCCCGCCATCGCGGTGGTGAGCGCCAGCCTGAACCTGGACTTCTCCCTTCCGCTCTTTACGTCCCCCCTGGTCCCGACCCTCGTACTGACCGGCGCCACGGCTCCCCTCGACGGGATCCGCGCCGCCAGGGAGGCCGGGGCCGAGGTCCTGATCGTCGGGGACGGCGCCGTGGTGGAGCCGCCGCGCGCGGTGGAGGCGCTGGCGGAGCGCGGGCTCACCCGGTTGCTGACCGAGGGCGGGCCGCGGCTGCTGGCGCAGTTCATCGCGGCCGGGGTGCTGGACGAGCTGTGCCTCACGGTGTCGCCCATGCTCACGGCGGGCCGCGCCCAGCGGATCGCCGACGGGCCGGGCGTGGCGGTTCCGGAACGGTTCGCACTGGCGTCCGTACTGGAGGAGGCCGGGTTCCTTTTCACCCAGTACCGTCGGATCTGACTCTTGGCGGAATTCACCGTTCCGCTTTGCTTTCGCTGGGCACACTTATCTCACGCAGACCTCGTGCGGGCACGGGGAAGGATGGTTTCCGCAGGGGGCCGGCGGCGCCACCCAGAAGCGCCGGCCCAAGAAGAAGAGAAGGGCGCCCGTCGTGTTCACGAGCGTATTGATGATCGAGAAGCCCCTGTCGTCCGTCGACGTGGAGTTCGTCAGCACCCTTCACGGCGACGAAGGTGTCTCCTTCATCGTCCTGATGCAGCCCCGCGGCGACCAGGCGGACGTCCTCCTGCGCGCCATCGACGACGTAGCGCTGGGCCGGGTCGACGAAGCCGTCCGGGAGCCCGAGACGCCCCGGGGCGAGAAGGCGAAGCCCCTCGCGCAGCGCGGCCTGGAGGCGACCCTGGAGGCGCTGCGGGCGCGTGGCAACGAGGCCGTGGGCCAGGTCGTCGAGGAGCACCCGCTGGACCTGCTCAAGGCGGTCGTCGCCGAGACGGGCGCCGACGAGGTGATCGTTCTGACCGCGCCGCACTACGTCGAGGAGTTCTTCCACCGGGACTGGGCCTCGCGCGCCCGTCACAAGGTCGGCGTACCGGTGCTCAAGCTCTTCTCCCACAACGAATAGGCTGGGGCACCGCTCACACTGGGGCACCCGCTGGGGAACCGCTCCACTGGGCCACCGCTCACACGTCACACCTTGGGAGACACACGTATGGCACCCGGCCTTCCCACCGCCATGGACCGACCGCACTTCATCGGCATCGGCGGCGCCGGAATGTCGGGGATCGCGAAGATCCTCGCCCAGCGCGGCGCACGGGTCGCGGGCAGCGACTCGCGCGAGTCCGCCACCGCCGAGTCCCTGCGCGCGCTGGGCGCCACGGTCCACATCGGCCACGCCGCCGAGCACCTGGCGGACGACTCGACCTGCGTCGTCGTCTCCAGCGCGATCCGCCCGGACAACCCGGAGCTGGTCCGCGCCGCCGAGCTCGGCATCCCCGTCGTGCACCGCTCCGACGCGCTGGCCTCGCTGATGGACGGCCTGCGGGCCATCGCCGTCGCGGGCACGCACGGCAAGACGACGACGACCTCGATGCTGGCCGTCGCGCTGACCGAGCTGGGCCTGGACCCGTCGTACGCCATCGGCGGCGACCTGGAGGGCCCCGGCACGAACGCCCGGCACGGCGCCGGCGACATCTTCGTCGCCGAGGCGGACGAGAGCGACCGCAGCTTCCAGAAGTACGACCCCGAGGTCGCGATCGTCCTCAACGTCGAGCTGGACCACCACGCGAACTACGCCTCGATGGACGAGATCTACGACTCCTTCGAGACCTTCGTCGGCAAGGTCGTACCCGGCGGCACGCTCGTCATCTCCGCGGACCAGCCCGGCGCCGTAGAACTGACGTCCCGCCTCCGCGACCTGTCCACCCTGAAGATCGTCACGTACGGCGACTCCCCGTCGGCCGACGTACGCGTCCACAAGGTCACCCCGCGCGGTCTGACCAGCGAGGTCACGGTCGTCCTCGGCGGCCGCTACCTCACCTTCACGGTCTCCGTCCCCGGCAGCCACTACGCCCACAACGCGGTGGCCGCCCTGGCGGCGGGCGTGGCCCTCGGCATCCCGGCGCACAACCTCGCGTCGGCCCTCGGCAAGTACACCGGCGTCAAGCGCCGCCTCCAGCTCAAGGGCGAGGTGAACGGCGTCCAGGTCATCGACTCGTACGCCCACCACCCCACCGAGATGACCGCCGACCTGGAAGCGATGCGAGGCGCGGCGGCCGACGCCCGCCTCCTGGTCGTCTTCCAGCCCCACCTCTTCTCCCGTACCCAGGAGCTGGCCACCGAGATGGGCCAGGCCCTGGCGCTCGCGGACGCCTCGGTGGTCCTCGACATCTACCCGGCCCGCGAGGACCCGATCCCCGGCGTCACCAGCTCGCTGATCATCGACGCGGCCCGCCGGGCCGGCGCCGACGTGACCGCGGTCGCCGACAAGGCGAAGGTCCCGGACGTGATCGCGGGAATGGCGAAGCAGGGCGATCTTGTTCTCACGATGGGCGCGGGCGACGTGACGGACCTGGGTCCCGCCATCCTGGACAAGCTCAGCCTCGCCCGCCTGTCGAACTGAGGGAGCCACCATGTCGTACGACGTCGAGAAGCCCGACGAGCAGTGGCGCGCGGAACTGACCCCCGCCGAGTACGCCGTCCTGCGCCAGGCCGGCACGGAGCCCGCCTTCGTCGGGGAGTACACGGACACCAAGACGACCGGCGTCTACTCCTGCCGGGCGTGCGGCGCCGAGCTGTTCCGCTCCGACACGAAGTTCGAGTCGCACTGCGGCTGGCCGTCGTTCTACGACCCGAAGGACACGGACGCGGTCGAACTGATCGCGGACACGTCCCACGGCATGACCCGCACCGAGGTCCGCTGCGCGAGGTGCGGCTCGCACCTCGGCCACGTCTTCGAGGGCGAGGGCTACCCGACCCCGACCGACCAGCGCTACTGCATCAACTCGATCTCTCTGCGGCTGACCCCCGACGAGGCCTGAGCTCCTGAGCCCGGAAAAAGAGGACGTCATTGACCCCGCGGCCGCGGTACCTCAGTAATCCAGGGGAGCCTGTCTACGACGTGATGGAACGCAGACACGTCGACGTCGCGCAGGCGCACGACGAGACCGACCTTCCCGATCTGTTCACCGCCATCTACCGCACCAACCGCTGGGGTTCCGGCGAGACGCGGTCGGGGCCGGGGTCCGAGGTCCAGCGGATGAAGCGCGTCATCATCCAATTGGGCGACCTGATCAGGGAGTTGGGGATCCGGTCGGTACTCGACGCGCCGTGCGGGGACTTCAACTGGATGCAGTACGTCGACCTGGGCGGCGCCGGCTACACGGGCGGCGACATCGTCGAGGAACTGATCGCGGACAACGCGGTGCGCCACGAGGCGCCCGGGCGGACGTTCCAGTTGCTCGACTTCACCGCCGAGCGGGTGCCCCGGGTCGATCTCATCCTGTGCCGGGACGCGCTGGTGCACTTCTCGTACCAGCATGTGATCGAGGCACTGACCCGGTTCAGGGAGAGCGGGTCGCGGTTCCTGCTGACCACGACCTTCACACAGACGCGCACCAACACCGACATACTCACCGGCTGGTGGCGGCCCATCAATCTGCGGCTCGCCCCGTTCGGGCTGCCGGAGCCGCTGCGCGTGCTGAGCGACGAGGATTCCGACGACTTCTACGACGACAAGACGCTGGCGTTGTGGGACCTGCGGCAGATCCCGTCGGAGTTCGCGTACGAGCCCGCCGGAGCGGTCCGGTCAGGAGCCTGAGGGGTCTTCGCTCGCCCGTAACCGGGCGACCACGAGCAGCGCGTCCGCTGCCGCGCGCGTGCGCGGATGGCGCTCCCCGAAGACCTCCTGACACGTTTCGTGCACAGCCCCGAACTCCTCCTCCGCTGCCCCGAGCCGGCCTTGGTCCTTGAGGAGGTCGGCGAGGTTGTGGCGGACGGCGAGGGTTCCGGGGTGGCGGGCGCCGAGGGTGTCGGTGCAGTCGGTGAGGACGGCGCGGTATTCGTCTTCCGCTTGTCCGGTGCGGCCGCGCAGGTGCAGGACGTGGGCGGCTCCGTGGCGTACGGACAGCGTGAGCAGGTGATGCTCGCCGAGGACAGTACGGCGGGCCTCGTACACCTCCCGGAACTCCCCCTCGGCCTGGAGCAGTTAGCCTTGGTCCTTCAGGAGGTCGGCGAGGTTGTGGCGGACGGCGAGGGTGCCGGGGTGGCGGGCGCCGAGGGTGTCGGTGCAGTCGGTGAGGACGGCGCGGTATTCGTCTTCCGCTTGTCCGGTGCGGCCGCGCAGGTGCAGGACGTGGGCGGCTCCGTGGCGTACGGACAGCGTGAGCAGATGATGCTCGCCGAGGAGGGTCCGGCGGGCGGCGTACACCTCCCGGAACTCCGCCTCCGCGTCCTCCAGCTGTCCGCGCTCCTTGAGCAGGTCGGCGAGGTTGTGGCGGACGACCAGCGTGTGCGGGTGCATGTCGCCCAGCAGCCTGCGGCGGACCTCGAACACCTCGCGGAACTCCTGCTCCGCGTCGCCGGGCCAGCCACGGTCACGTAACACCGTCGCCAGTCCGTACCGCGCTGCCACCGTGTCCGGGTGGTCCTCGCCGTGCAGCTCGCGGAGCACCCCCAGAACCGCCCGGAACTCCCCTTCCGCCTCTGTCAGCAGGCCCCGGTCGCGCAGCACGTCCGCGAGGTCGTGGCGGACCCCCAGCGTGCTGGGATGCCCGGCGCCCAGCACGTCCAGGCACAGCTCCAGGGTCTCCCTCAGCTCCTGCTCGGCGTGCCCGAACATGCCGCGCTCGTGCAGCACCTTGGCCACGTCGTGGCGGGTCGTCAGCGTGTCGGGGTGACGCTCACCGAGGGCCTCGCGGTAGGCGGCGAGCACCAGCCGGTACTCCTCCTCGGCCTGTGCCAGCAGCCCGCGCTGCTGCGACATGCGCGCCACCCCCTTGCGGGCCGCGAGGGTCTGCGGGTCGCCTTCGCCCAGCAGGGTGCGGCGCGTGGCGTACACCGTCCGGTACTCGGTCTCCGCCTCGGCGGTACGGCCCCGGTCGTCCAGCAGCACGGCGAGCGCGTGCCGGGCGTCGGCGGTCTCGCCGGCTCCGTCGCCGTAGAGGGCGCGGGTGTCGTCGAGGATCGTACGCAGAAGAGCCTCGGCGGGCGCGAGACGCCCCCGGAGCTGGAGCAGGTGGGCCGCGGCGGAGCGTACGTCCAGGGCGTCCGGGTCGAGGGCGTCGCAAGCGGCGGCGACGCGCTCGCAGGCGTCGAGCACCGCCTCGGCGCGGTCGAGCCAGCCCACCTTGATCAAGTGGCGCGCCCCGGCCGCCGCGGCGCGCAGCGCCGTCGACACGAGCCCGGCGTCGGCCGCGTACGGATCGCCGATCAGGGCCAGCGGGGCGTCGCAGTGCGGCAGCAGCAGCCGCCAGCGCGGCCAGTCACGGGGGTCGTCCACGTTCAGTTCGGCGGCGGCCGCCGCGACCAGATCGGCGACGGCCAGCGCGTACTCCTCCTGGTGCTCGGCCAGATCCTGCTGGCGGCGGCCCGCGTCGCGTACGAGCGGGTGCAGGAGCAGGCTGCGGGCGGCCTCGCCGTCGGCGGCGGTGCGCGGGGTGTGCAGTCCGATCAGGCCGAAGTCGGCGAGGGAGGTGAGCGCGGTGAACAGCTGGTGGGGCGTGACACCGGGGAGGAGGCCGCAGGCCGCCAGACGGTCCGGGTTGAGCAGGCCGACGAGGGGTACGGGCGCCTCGCCCAGGCAGCACAGCAGCCGCATCAGCGGGCGGGCCTGCGTGATGCCACGGCGCTCCAGCAGGTCGAGGGAGAGCTCCCAGGTGCGGCTCACCGGCACGGCCCCGGCGGGCGGAGCGTGGCCGCCGGGAGGTTCCTCGTCGAGGAGCTCGGTGAAACGCTCGTCGAGTGCCGACCGGTACTCGGCGTACGTACGGATCGCGCTCGTCCCCGGCCACGCGGGGAAGGCGGAGGCGGCGGCGAGGTGCGCGCCCGCGATGCGCAGCGCCAGCGGCAGGCCGCCGAGTCTGCGGGCCAGCAGCAGCGCGTCCGCGCGCGGACCCGCCCGGTCGCCGGCGAGGTCCCGCAGGACGTGGGTGGCGTCGGTCTCGTCCAGGGCGTCCACCGGGTGCAGCGTCGCCCAGGGGCCCCAGGTCGCCGGGCTGCTGTCGCGACTGGTGAGCAGGACCAGGCCGGGCAGCTCGGCGGCCGGACGGATCCAGCCGGTGCCCTCGGCCAGGCGGCCGTGCGGGGCGAGGTATTCGGGCTCGTCCGCGTTGTCGACGACCAGCAGCCAGGGGTACGTCGTGTCGCACAGCCGCCGCCACAACAGGTCGGTGGCGCTGGACCGGCCCGACCAGGCGCGGTCGATGAGGTCCGCGGGCGTACCGAGGGCGGCGACCACCTCGCGCATGCCGGCGCTCAGCGAGGCCTGGTCCGCCGCGGTCACCCACCACGTGTCGACGCCGAGCGCTCCTGAGTACGCGGCGATTTCCAGCGCCACGGTGGTTTTTCCGCTGCCACCCATGCCGTGCAGCACCTGGACGCCCGAAGTGGGCTTGCCGACCAGCTGCTTGAGCGTGTCGAGCAGCCGCTCACGGCCGCGCACCCGCCGGTCGAGCCGTCCGAGGGGCGGTGCGATGGTGAGGGCGCCGGGCGGCGAAGTGTCGGAGGGCGAGCGTGGCGCACCGGACGGTGACCCGAGCTCGAAATGGGCGCCGGGCCCGGTGGCGTGGACGGTCTGGTGTACGACGGTCAGCCCCGCCCGCACCGGTAACGCCCCCGAGAACTCCTCCACGAAGGCACCGAGCCGGGCGGTCAGCGCGGGATCTTCGGTGAGGAGCGCGCGCAGGTGGGCATGCCACTGCTCCTGCTGCTCACGTACGACAACTGCCTGCCGCTCGGCGGGCGTAGCCTCGATCAGCTGACGCGTACGCTCCAGCTCCTCCTCGACCTCGGCGCTCCGCCGCCCGAAGACCCGCCCGAGCTGACGGCGCGCGGATGCCCACGCGTCCGTGGTCATCAGCGCCACCATGGTCCCCGCGGCGGCGGCGGTGGTCTGCGCCAAGAGCTCTGCCCCGAACATGAAAAAGACCCCCTCCGGCACACAACTCAACAGCTCTGCCCGAGTGTTCAGGGTCTCACGTCGTTCCACGGTCGGCAGGTGCCCGTTCGCCGGACACCGAAGGACCAGCAGGCTCAGGCCCCTCCAGCCAGTCCGAGAATCGACCGGTTGAGCTGGACTTCCCGCAGGAACCGGTCGCGGTCCACCGCGCTGCCGATCAGCTCCGCCTTGCGGATCACCTCAGTGCGGGCCCGTCGGGCGAGGGCATCCGCTTCCTCCGGACTCCCGGCCGCCCGGACGGCGAGCGCCGCGTGATGCAGCACCTCCTCGGTGCGCAGCGCCGGCATGTCACCGACCCGGTCCAGGATGGCCACGGCCTCGCGTGCGAACCGGGCCGCGGTGGCGGCATCCGCCAGCCGCAGGTGGATCCGGCCGCGCAGGGTCAGCGCCGCGACTTGGCTTCGTACCATCCCCGTCCGAGGGGTCTCCAGTACGGTCTCCTCGGCCAGCCGGTCCGCCAGGGCCAGTTCCGCGCGGTCAGCGCCGGCCAGGTTCAGCAGGACTTCGGCGTAGAGGTTTCTGACGATGGGAGCCAGGTCCAGCAGCCAGGTCTGTTCGGTCTCGCGCCAGGCCGCCTCGGCCATGGCCCTGCAGCGGACACGCTCGCCGGGGTCGTGGCTGAGCAGCAGGGCGAGCAAGGCCATGTTGTTGGCGTGCCAGCCACTCGCTCCGCCGCGCGCCTCCTCGAACGCCATGGCTTCCCTCAGGGCGTCGCAGGCCTCGCCCCAGGACCCCATGGCCCGGTGCAGCTGCCCCAGGTAGTTGAGCACGATGGGTAGTTCGGCGTGCACGGGCTCAGTGCGCAGCCGCTGTACGCAGCCGGTCAACCGGTCCCTGGCCCGGTCGAGGTACCCCGCGTCGAAGAGGCTGACGCCGTGCTGCATCTCGGCGAGGTTGCGGACGTGGTCCACCACCGGGTCCCCGCTGTCGCGCAGGCCCGCACGCTCGTACAACTCCTCCGCCTGGCGCAGCACCCGCAACCCCGCGGCGAGGTCGCGCTTGGGCAGCTGGCTCCCGTACTCGGCCAGGGCCACGAACAAGGCGGCCGGGTCGTCGCAGTCCCGGGCCAGCCCGACAGCCTCCTCAAGCTTGTCGAGAGCGGGCTGAAGGCCTCGGGTGCGCAGCAGGCATTTGCCGTGCAGCAACGCGGTCCGGGCGATCAACGGACGGTCGCCGCTGCGTCGGCCGGCCTCCTCGGCCTCGCGGGCCCGTTCCTCGAGATCCTGGCCCTCGGCCGTACCCGGGCGGCCCTGCCAGCGGACCTCGGTGAGAGAGAGCAGGAGCTCGATCGCCCGCGCCAGCCGGCCATCCCGGTCGGCGGCCGTGGCGGGCAGTCTGCGGGCGCTTTCCACCGCCTGCCGGCACAGAGCCTCGGCCTCGGAGAACGAGAGCCCGTCGACGGCCAGCGCCCGCGCGAGTGCGAACTGCTCCCGCGCGGCGTCGTCCCACCGCTGCGCCAGGGCGTAGTGGCGCGCGATGTCCAGTCGTACGGGCAGGGGCAGGGCGCCGTTTTCCGGTGCCCCGCCTTCCAGTGTCCCGCTCAGTGCGGCGGCGATCCGGCCGTGCCGCTCACGGGACTGGGCGTGGCTCTGCTCACCGCGTACGGCCATGTGCAGCAGGGCGTTCTCGAAGCGGTAGTGGTCGGACAAGCCGTCCTGGGCCCAGTCGGGTGCCGGTACGGGGAGTATCAGCCCGTGCCGTCGGCTCAGCTCGTGCAGGCGCCGGACCACCTCGTTCGCCGGCTGCTCGGCCACTTGTGCCACCACGGCAGTCTCGAACGTCTCCCCCTGGGTCGCACCGATCACCAGCAGTTCCATCGTCGCGGGGTCGAGCCCGGCCAGCCGGCCGCGGATCAGCGGCCCGACCGACTCGGGCAGCGGACCCCGCAGCACACCGTCCGTGTCGACCAGCCGCAGGCACTGCGTGACGAAGACCGGGTGGCCCTTCGTCAGTTCACTCAGCCGGGCCGGGAGGGAGGCGGCAACCGGTCCCGCGAGATGCAGCCTGACCAGGTCGGCGACCGCGTGCTCGGGCAAGCCCCCGAGCCGGCGCCTGGTGAGCCACCCCTGGATCTCCCAGCGAGCGAGCGCGTCCGCGACGATTCCGGGCTCGGACCCCGGATCGCTCCGGTGTCCGAGGACCAGCCCCAGCCCCCGCCCTCCTCCACGCTCAAGCAACTCCACCAGGTGCTCCAGGACCAGCAGGCTGCTGGGGTCCAGCCACTGGGCGTCGTCAATGACGACCGCCGTCGGGCCGCCACGCGCCCCCGCATCGGCCAGAGCCGTCGCGACGGTCCGGGCCACGCTCTGCCGGTAGGGCAGCAGACTGTCGCTCTGCGCGGATCCGGAGTCCAGGGCTGTCTGAGTGATCTGCGCGGCGGCCTTGAGCAGTGGTCCCAACGCGGGTACCAGGGACACAAGCTCCGGGGCGGCCTGGACGGTGGACCGGCCGAAGCGGCGTAACAGGGACCGGCGCGGTGGCTGAAGCTCCGTCAGAACATCGATCACGGGGCCGTACGCGTTGTCCGCGCCGATCTGGTCAAGACACTTCACCTGGACGATCCGGCAACCCGGCGCGTCCGGCCGCCCTTGGCTCCGCCGGACGGCCTCCCTGAGCAGGGCGGACTTGCCGATGCCCTGCTCACCCTGGACAAGGAACACTCCACCGTTGCCCTGAACCACCTCCCGCAGGAATCTCTCCAGCGCCTCGGTGTGCTCAACCCGGTCGACAAACACGGTCCCCACCGCTTATCCCCCGCTCGCGCCGGTCAGCCCTGGTCGGCGGCGTACGAGACGAAACCGTTCCAGGCGTCGGGGGAGAGGGCGAGCTGGGGCCCCTGCTTGTCCTTGGAGTCCCGGACGTGGACGGTGCCGGGGCAGGCGGCGACTTCGACGCAGGAGTCGCCGTCGCCACCGCTGTAGCTGGACTTGTGCCAGGAGAGGGCTACTTCGACGCAATCGTCGCCGGATCCGCTGCTGTAGCTGCTCTTGAACCAGGCCAGTTCCGTGGTGCTCATGCCGCTCCTCGCATCCGCCGCAACAGGCTCACGGAGTCTTCAAGGGGGAGAGCCTGTGAACGCATCCTGGCATACCGCATCTTGAGAGTGCTGACCACTTTCGAGTCGGAGATGAACTGGCCACATTCCTGACCCTCCGAGTAACCGAACCACCTGTTGTCCGGCGTCTCCAGCAATCGCATAGGACCGTGCAAGCCCGCGTGGTTCTCCCGCACCTCCGGCATGACCTGAACCTCGATGTTCCTCAACTGGGCGAGGTCAAGCACGTGATCGATGAGCTCCAAGGTGACGTCCATTCCGCCCGTCCGGCGCAGGAACAGGTGCTCTTCGAGGATGAAGCTGTACGCCGTGTTCGGCCGCTCCCGCAGCAGCCGCTGCCGCTCCGTCCGTGCTGCGAGCTGTGCCTCGATCTGCTGGTCACCCAGAGGCGGAAGCTGGTTCACGAACAACGTCCGCGCGTACGCCTCGGTCTGCAACAGCCCCGGAATCAACCGGCATTCGTACGTATAGAGACTGATCGCCTGCGCCTCCAGCCGGGCCCACTGCCGAAACCAAGCCGCCAGCCCCGGCTGCCGCGACAGATGCCGCGCCGACCTCCGCAGTGCCCCGGTGTTCCCCAGCGCTTCCTCCGCCCGCTCCACGAACACCGGGTCGGCCATCCGCCGCCCCAACTCGATCGACTCCACGGTGTGCTTGGAGAACTGCACCAGCGGCGCGAACGCCTCCCGGCTGAGCCCGGCGTGCTCGCGCAGCGCCTGTACCACCGCCCCGAAGGTCTTCAAGCTGTCCGAGCACTCCGGCTCACCGCCGCCACCCGCACCGTCGTCATCGCCCACGCCGTCCACCATGCTCGGCCACCTCTCGCCCACGCCCCGCCGCCCACTCCCAACCTGCCCATGATTACAGCCGGTTACGGGCACCGGCCACCCCGCGTACCCGTACGCTGACGCAGCGTACGCGGCGATGGTCCTGTCGAAATTCGTTTCGTGTCTTGGGGAGGCCCTCCTACTGTGGCGCGGTGACGACGACTCAGATGATCATTCTCAATGGTGGTTCCAGCTCGGGGAAGTCCGGGATCGTGCGGTGCCTGCAAGCCGTACTGCCGGATCCCTGGCTGGCGTTCGGGGTCGATTCGTTCGTCGACGCGATGCCCGCGAAGATGCACGCGTCGGACGCGGGGATCGAGATCGCGGCGGACGGCCGAGTGAGCGTCGGGGCGGACTTCCGGGCGCTGGAGGCGGCCTGGATTGAAGGCATCGTGGCGATGGCCGGTGCAGGCGCCCGGGTCATCATCGACGACGTGTTCCTCGGCGGAGCGGCGTCCCAGCGGCGGTGGCAGAAGGCTCTTGGCGGACTGGCGGTGCTGTGGGTCGGCGTCAGGTGTGAGAGTGCGGTCGCCGCAGGTCGTGAGGTCGCACGAGGAGATCGGGTCCAGGGAATGGCCGCGTCGCAGGCAGATGTGGTTCACCAAGGGGTGATCTATGACCTGGAGGTCGACACGACGCGTACCGAATCCCTGGCGTGTGCGCGAACCATCGCCGCGCACGTCAGCTGATCGACGGATCAGCTCTCGGCCCCGCCGGGGCTACCGGTGAGCAGCACGGTTAGCCATGGAGCCAACAGACCGAGGGGCCGCGGGGGATGCGTGTCTCAGCAGAACAGGGAAGCAACCGGCCAGGCAGCGTGGTGGTCGGCGGCTCTCGCCGCAGTGATCGCTCTGTCGCTCGGAGACGGACGATACGACTGGCTCAGCTTCGCCTTGGGCATGGCGCTGGCACTGCAGATCGCTTCCTTCTATCGCCCGACACCCCCTGAGCCGTACAACAGGTTGGACCGCTCCACGGCGGCGGGAGGTTTCGGGGCCGTCAGCGGGCTGGTCGCCGCGATGATCCTCGCGTGGCCGGTCCAGATCGTCATCGGGACGCCACCCAGATGCCGCCACGGCGAAGCTGACCTGGACGACTGTGCCGGCGCCGCAGCCTATCCATGGCTGGGTGTGGTGTGGTGTGGCTGACGGTTGCTGTAGCGCTGTCCGGTTGGCACTGGGCAGAGGTGGTCCGCCGACCGGAATCACCGCCGACCTGATTACCGGGCCGTTACGGGACTGCGGGGCCCGCCCGTTCCGAGCCGGTGCTCAACGGCCGTATCTCGTGCTCACTGGCTATCTCAATCGCTGTGACTGAGCGCTTCAGTCGGCGGGAATCGCCAACTGAAGCGCTATCCGCGACGTCCTGACTGTCCGTTGCCACGGATGCGCGGCGGGGACCGTCACTGGCCAGTGCGATGCCGCTCCTCGAGGGGACTCCGGCGGGCGATGGCGGCACTCAGCCTTCGTCCGCACTGGACAGAGCCTCAGCGACCATGCGGGTAGCGAAGTCGGGGTCGTCGGTGAGGCGGTTGATGTGCTCCGCGAGCAGGAAGGTGGTGGCTTCCAGGGGCGTCAGCTCTTCCGCTGCCCAGTCTCCGTACTGTCTGCGCCACAGGCTGGGGCTCAAACCAGTGCCCGCTGCGACGAGTAGGCCGACCATGGTGGGGATGGCCTCGGGGCGGACACTCTTGGGCATCATGCGCATCGTGGCCACAAGGTTGGGCACCACGTACTCGATGACATCCTTGTCGTGGTCCTCGTAGACCGCCCGCAGCCATTGCATGAACATGTAAATGAGCGTGCACGCGCCGTCCAGCACGTCATCGGCGCCCGTGGGGCCCAGGGACGCGATGTACTGGTCGATCATCGCCTGTTGGTCGGGGTCGGTCTCGGTCTTGCCATCATGCATCTGTTTGAGCCGAGAGTCGATCATCATGAGCGCTGCGCCCACATCGCCGGCGGAAGCGTGCTGGGGGTCACAGGGTGATGGCACAGGTTTCCTCCTTATGTGACCGCGGCGGGCAGCGCGGCGTTCCGCACGGTAGACCGCCGATGAGGCACGCGTCTGGCGAATCCCAGCCCACTCGAGGCGACCTTGGGCGGGGACGCCTAAGTTCGCCGTCAAACGCCTCGATTGGATGACAGGGCGAACTCAGTCGCTGCCATCCAACTCAGTCGACGCCGCTGGCGTCGAGCTGGCTCACCAGCGGGAACAGCACGTCTGGGTGCGCGATGATCTGCGTGTGCAACTGGTCATTGATCTTGATCAGGCGATCGCAGTCATTTGGATCACTGGTGATTCGTCGTACAGAGGGGCTGGTTCAGGCCAGCCAGTACGGACCACGTCGCCGGGCATCCGCCGCTCGCTCTGCGCGCGTAGGTCACGCTTTTGCTCAGCTCCCGTGGGGGCCTCTGCAAGAGGCCACTTGGACAGGGAAAAGGCAACTTCGACAGGGCCTGCAGTCGGGGCTATCTTCTCCTGACATTCGGCGCCGCCCGCAGTCGCACAGGGGTTCCATCAGCCTGAGTCACCCGCAAGGGGATGAGTCGATCACGCCCACAGCTCCCCGCCCCACGCGCAGGCCACCGAATCGAGTCCACGCCCAGACAGCGAAAGCGTCAGGGACTTCCACACCAGGCCCCTCGGCCAGGGAGAGACGCATGCCTCATCTTGCTCTGTACACGTTCGGCGTCCTGAAGTCACCCCTCACCGATCCCGCACGTCTTACGCGGGAGTTCCACGAGAGCGGTGAGGCCGTCTACCGGGAGATCGGCCAGCACCCCGGATATATCGCTCGTGCTGAAGCGGCAGATCGCAGCCTGGGCGCACGGACGGATTTCGACTCGGACTGGGGTGAGTGGGGAGAGTTTGCTGTTCCGGCCTGGTACGGGAAAGGCCGCACTGTGGAAACCACCGCCCTGGCCGCGACCCTCTCGCTCTGGACCGACCTGCGAGCCGCCTTCGACTCCATCTACACCGGTCTGCACCGCGCGGCGCTCAACAGGCGTTACGACTGGTTCGAGAGGACAGAACACCCGGGTTACGTGTTTTGGTGGGTCACCGACGGCACGATACCCACCTGGCAGGACGGGGTTTCCAGGCTGGAACAGCTCCAAGACCACGGCTCCGCGCCGTACGCCTTCACCTTCCACCACTCCTTCGATCCGGACGGAACACCTAGCAGGCTCAAAGGCATCGGACCGAGGAGCGACTAGGTTCGCTGTCAAACGCCTCGATTGAATGACGACGGACAACCGCCGAACGTCGAGAACGCGCCCGCATTCGCAGTGTCCTCTCAAGATCGCAGCCTGACCCAACTGGCGACCGATGGGGCCTCAACGCCGCGCGTGGCGGATCTTCAGCCGTCCGAACCCCATGGTCCCGGAGATCCGGATCCTCGGCCCGCCGGGGCGGGAGCGCCGCCGGGTCTTGTAGAGCGTGTCTTTCCACCCGGTGTGCAGATCCTCGACGTCGACGATCGCGTCGCGAGGCACCGTGATCTTTGCCCTGCCGGTGCCGAGTTGCAGCTCGATGTCGACTACCGGATTCTCGATGACCGCCCGGGACAGGTCCAGGTGCACCCTTCCAAATGCGGACGCGACCTTGAGGATCCGAGGTACCCGCCATGCGCCGCGCCGCCGGATCCGTCCGCCAGCGGCGGCAATCGTGGACGTGGTGCCGGCATTCTTCTCCGGGAGCGAGGCCAGAGCCGACACGAGCTCGCTGTGCGTCTTGCCAGTGAGCACCTGGTGGAGGCGATCGTCCAGCTCCTCGTGCGGGATTTGCCCTTCGGCGTACGCCTCCGGCAGGCGCTGCACGGCCGTGTCGCGGTCGCGAACCTGTGCGGTCGAAGCACTAGCAGGTGCCACCCGCTGGCCAATGGCGTGACAGCGAGGACAGCTCCTGGGCGGGACGGGTCCTGCGCAGGTCTGGCGGCCCAGCCAGCACTGGTACACCACTGGCCCGGGTGCTCCGCAGGCCCGCGGCTCGGCGCCTTCGATGCGCGAAACGAGCGCCGGCCGTCCTGAGTGCATCGGCTGCCGCCGAAGAAGAAGCCCTACGGGTTGGACGCTTGGGTTGCGATGGCCGTGGCCCGGAACGGCAGTGCGGTGATCTTCACCAGTGATCCGGACGACCTGAAGTCGTACCTCGCAGTGCTGGAGCCACCAGATGTGCATGTCGTGGCCGTGTGAATTGTGAAGGGCGCCCCCCCGAGGGGGGGGCCCTTCACGGTTTCTGCAGTGGCCCGCGTTACTCGATGACGAGCTCGACCTCGATGTTGCCGCTGGTGGCCTTCGAGTACGGGCAGTAGGCGTGGGTCGCCTCGACCAGCTTGCGGCCCGTCTCGCCCGCCAGGGCGTCCGGGAGCTCCACGCGCATCACGACCGCGAGCCCGAAGCCCGTGTCGTCCTTGCCGATGGAGACCTCGGCGGTCACTGAGACGTCCTTGGTGTCGACCTTCATCTGGCGCGCCACCTGGCCCATCGCGCTGGCGAAGCAAGCGGCGTACCCGGCGGCGAAGAGCTGCTCGGGGTTGGTGCCCTGGCCGTTGCCGCCGAGGGCCGGGGGCATGGCGAGGGCGAGGTCGATCTGACCGTCGGAGCTCACGGTGCGGCCCTCGCGGCCATTGGCGGTGGCGACAGCGGTGTACAGCGCGTTCATGGGTTCTCCTCGTTCGTCAGCGGGAGGCTTAAGAGTTGCACATCATTAAATTGTGCACAACCTAATGATGGGCGACGGGTTACTCTGGACCCATGACGCCCGCCCCCACCACCGGCCCGGTCCTCCCCGCAGTCCCCGATGCGGAGCTGCTCCGCCTCGATCACCAGGTCTGCTTCTCGCTGCACGCGGCCTCGCGCGCCTTCGGCGGCGTCTACCGCGACGCGCTCAAGGACCTCGGCCTCACGTACCCCCAGTACCTGGCCATGCTCGTGCTCTGGGAGCACGGCCCGCAGCCCGTCAAGGCGATCGGCGAGCAGCTGCGGCTCGACTCCGGCACGCTCTCTCCGCTGCTCAAGCGGCTGGAGACGGCCGGCCTGGTACGACGCGAGCGCAGCGCCGCCGACGAACGCTCCGTAACGGTGCGGCTGACAGAAGCGGGCGCGGAAATGCGTGAGCGCGCGCTGCCGGTGCCGCGCAGGATTCTGGCCGCGACGGGCCTATCGCTCGAGGAAATCCTCGGTCTCCAAGGACTCCTGCGTCGCTTGACGGGTGCACTGGACAAGGCTCCTGACCGGGGGAGCGGGGCCGTCGAATAATCCCGTGCCGTGCCGTCGGTGGAGGTGCAGACTCACTCCCATGGCGGACATGCGGGCGTTCCGGGACGAGCTGAGTGGCTGGGCGGCCGGCGGTCCAGGCGGGCCGGCGAGTGATCTGGCTGTGCGACTGGGGGTGCGGACGGCGGTGCTGCTGGAAGGGCCGAGCGACCTCGCTGCCGTTGAGGCGCTGGCCGCTCGGCGTGGCCGGGACCTGGCCGCCGAGGGGGTGTGTGTCGTGCAGATGGGCGGGGCGATGAGCGTCGGCCGCTACGCCGGCCTCCTCGGGCCGCCCGGCCTTGGCCTGCGCCTGGCCGGGCTGTGCGACGAGGGCGAGCAGCGCTTCTACGACCGGGGCCTGGAGCGGGCACGGGCGCCGCGCCGGGGCTTCTTCGTGTGCGGACGGACCTGGAGGACGAGCTCATCCGCGCGCTGGGCACGGCAAGGGTCGAGGAGATCGTCCGGGCCGAGGGCGACTTCCGTGCCTGGCAGACCTTCCTGCACCAGCCCGCACACCACGGCCGGCCCCGGCAGCAGCAGTTGCGGCGTTTCCTCGGTACGAAGAAAGGCCGCAAGATCCGCTACGGCCGCCTCCTCGTCGAGGCCCTCGATCCCGACCAGGCACCGGCTCCGCTCGACAACCTCCTCACGAGCCTGTGACGTGGTCGTTAATACCGCCCTCAGATCGGAGATCCCGAAACGTGACTTCTCACCTGCACGCCCTCTGCTTCGATGCGAACGACCCGCTCCTTCTCGCGCGCTTCTGGGCCGGCGTCCTGGGATGGGAGATGGCCGACGACTCCGACGACGGCATCGCGCTCCTGCCCACCGATGACACCGGGTTCCGGATCCGATTTCTTCCGACCCAGGAGCAGAAGACGGGCCAGAACCAGATGCACTTCGATCTGACGAGCACGTCCCTCGAGGACCAGCAGCAGGTGGTGGCGCGGTCACTCGCACTCGGCGCCCGGCACATCGACATCGGTCAACGCCCGGAGGACGGTCATGTGGTGCTCGCCGACCCCGAAGGCAACGAGTTCTGCGTCATCGAGCCGGGCAACAAGTTCCTTGCCGACTGCGGATTCATCGGAGCGCTCGCGTGCGACGGTTCCCAGGACGTCGGGTACTTCTGGAGCCAGGCGCTGGGCTGGCCGTTGGTCTGGGACCAGGACCAGGAGACCGCGATCCGCTCGCCGCGCGGCGGTCCGAAGGTCACGTGGGGCGGCCCGCCACTGATGCCGAAGACCGGGAAGAACCGGCTGCATTTCGACCTCGCTCCACCTGCCCACGGTGATCAGCAAGCGGAGGTGGACCGTCTCGTCTCCCTCGGGGCGACGCGAATCGACATCGGCGGCCAGGGCGAGGTCAGCTGGGTGGTGATGGCCGATCCCGATGGCCATGAGTTCTGTGTGTTGACCCCCCGATAAAGCGACCGCGTTGCGGAAAACGAACGGCGGTCAGCCGGCCACCGCCTCGATGAGCGAGTACGGTGCGGCCTCCGTGAGCGGGGTGACCGAGGTGATGGACAGGCCCGCGCGGTGGCACACGTCCTCGAAGTCCTTGCGGGTGCGCTCTCTGCCGCCCATGTTCACCAGCATGTTGAGGTCGCTCAAATAGGTGACTCCGCCGTCGGTGACGTCGGCCTCGGCGTCGGTGTCGACGACTTCGGGAAGCACGGGCTCCACGATCAGGATGAGACCGCCGGGTGGCAGCACCTCGCGGCAGTGGCTCAGGATCGTGACCGCCTGGTCGTCCGTCCAGTCGTGCAGGATGCTCTTCATCAGGTAGAGGTCCGAGCCCTCGGGGACCGAACGGAAGAAATCCCCGGCAATCAGAGAGCAGCGCCCCTTCAGCCCGTGCCGCTCCAGCGTCTTCGGCGCCTCGGCCAGGCCCTGCGCCGTGTCGAAGACCACGCCGGTGAGGCCCGGATGCGCGTCGAGTACACCGGCCAGGAGAGTTCCGTCGCCTCCACCGACGTCCGTGACCGTGGTGAACCGGCCGAAGTCATAGGCGAACGGCAGCGCGGCGGCGGTCTCCGAGACGGCTTGGCTCATCGCCGCGTTGAACTCCGCCGACAGCTCGGGGTGCTGGGCGAGGTGGCTGAAGAAGTCTGTGCCGAAGACGGCGTCGAACGCGATCTCGCCGGTACGGACACTGTCGTCCAGGTGCTCCCAGGCGCGTACGATCGCCGGCTCGGTGAACATCCGCACGAACGACGTGAGCGAGTCGGGGCGGCCGGGGTCGAGGAGAGCGCCCGCGGGGGTCACCGAGAAGGAATCGGGAGCCGCTTCCTTCAGCAGGCCGAGGCCGGCCAGCGCGCGCAGCAGCCGCGTCATGGGCCCGTGTTCGGCCCCGGCGTCGGCGGCCACCTCGGCGGCCCGGCGTGGCGTATCGCCGACCAGCTCCACCACCCCCAACCGGACCGCCGCGCGCAGGGTTTGCGCGGCCATGCTCCCGAACGCGAGCCGTACGATCAGATCGCGGTCGGCCATGCCTGCTTCTCGGACATCGGTGTTCGCCACAGGTGCTTACCTTCCTTCGTGTGGTGGTGGTACGTGCGGAACCGGTGCGGGCACGGGTCAGCGGGCGGACGCAGCCCTGCCGGCCAGGGCGCCCGGCGTACACCCGGCGAGGGCCAGTACGTCGCGATGGAGATGGGGCTGGTCGGCGTATCCGCACGCCAGGGCGACGTCGCCGGCGCTCTCGCCCGCGCGAAGTGCCCGGGCGGCGTGGTCGAAGCGGACCAGCATGGCGGCACGCTTGGGCGTGAGGCCGATCTGGGCACTGAACCTGGACCACAGCCGCTTGCGGCTCCATCCGCAGGACGCGGCGAGGTCACCGACCCGTATCCGGCCTCGACGGGCCACGATGGTGTCCCAGGCGGCGGCGACCTCGGGCGACATCGACGGTGCCCCCGCAGCCCGCTTCTTGAGGAACTCGTCCACCAGCGTGAGGCGTTCCTGCCACGTCGTGGCGTCCGTCAACTGCTCGCGGAGACGTCGCTCGTGCTGCCCCCACAGGTCCCCAAGACCGGTGACGGACCCGTACAGCTCGCGCGGCGAGACACCCAGCAGCGCATAGGCGGCCCGGGGTGACAAGCACACTTCGACACACTCGACGCGCTCGCCGCGGATGCGGGCCCGACCGGGCGACAACGAGGCGACGAGGCTGCTCATGGGCTGGTGCCCCGTGGCACTCTCCACCGTGACCGGGTCGGCCCCGAACCCGATGACGACGATCACGGCAGGCTGGGGGATCACCCGCATATCCAGCCCGGCGGCGACGCGGTCACGGAATCCGGCCATCCGGACGCCGTCGAGGGATGTGCCGCCGAGGGGACGGGCGACCTCCCAGCCGTCCTCGGCATCGGGATCCAAGCGGGTGGTGGGCGTGGGGGCGGCCCCCACTTCGTGGCTGTGCATGCCTCTACCGTCGCCGACTTCAGCGGTCCTGTCTTGGACGAAAGTTCCGCGGGCGGCCCAGTTCCTCGCGGAAGAGGGTGAGGACGTTGTCGCCGAGGATCTTGCGGACGGTTTTCTCCGGCAGGCCCCGGGCCAGCAGTGCCTCGGTGAGCAAGGGCAGGCCGCGGGGGCCCTCGATGCCCGGGAGGGACCACGGGAAGCCGTAGTCGGGCTCGCAGCAGGGTGGGGTGATGTCGCCGATCACCTCCTGGATGAAGTCCGGGCCCAGACCCACGTGGTCGGCGCCGGCGACCTCGGTGATGTGCCGGACGTGTTCGGTCAGGCGGTCCAGGGTGCACTCGGCCGGGTCGTCGGCCAGGAACTCCGGGAGGAAGTTCACGCACACCGTGCCGCCGGTCGCGGCGATGCCCCGGATCTGGGCGTCGGTGAGGTTGCGGTGGTGGTCGCGCAGCGCGCGGGCCGAGGAGTGGGTGGCGAGGAGGGGGCGGGTGGCCAGCTCGAGTACGTGGGCGACGCCGGACGCACTCAGGTGCGATACGTCGAAGAGGATGCCCAGGCGTTCCATCTCGGCCAGGGCCTCGACACCCGCTGCGGTGAGGCGGCTTCCGGTGGCGTCCTCGCCGCTGCCGTCGGCCAGCGGCGTACGGCCCCAGTGGGCTATGGAGGCGATACGTACGCCAAGGCGGAAGAGAGTGGGGACGAGTTCTACGTTCGCGTCTATGCCAGGGGCGCTCTCCAGGGCCAGGACCAGGGCGATCCGCCCCGCCGCCAGCGCCGCGTCGATGTCGGCGCCGTCCAGGCACAGCCGTACCTCGTCGGCGTTGCCCTCGGCCAGCGTGTGCGCGCACTCGATCATGCGCAGGGTCTCGCGGAGCGCGCCTTCCGGGCGGAACTGGTCCTCGATGAAGACCGGCAGCACCTGGAGGTTCACGCCGCCGTCGCGCAGCTGCGGAAGCCATTGTTCGCGGAAGAAGCTTGCCCAGCGGCGGGGCGGGCGGGCGGTGACGGCGATGAGCAGGTCGTTGTGGGTGTCGGCCACGACGGCCTCGTGGTGCAGTTCGGGAGAGGGCATGTGGCCGGATGCTACGTGGGGGGCGGCGTGTCCTGCGGAGCTTTTCCCCTACCCGCCCCTTCCCCGAACTGGGGCGCTGCCCCAGACCCCGCTCCTCAAACGCCGGAGGGGCTGAGAGTGGCCGATGCGCGGCAGATCCAGTCCGTCCGGCGTTTGAGGCTCCACAGGGCCCACCCCGCCCTAGACGCCCCGCGCCAGACGCAGCGTCAGGATCTGGAAGGGGCGCAGGGTCAGTTCCAGGGAGCCCTGCCGGGTCAGTTCGTACGTCGGCGAGTCCGCCAGGGGCCGTTCCAGCAGGTCCGTCTCCGTCGCCGAGATGACCGGGAAGCCGGTCGTGAGCGTCGCCGACGCCCGGCCTCCCGCCGCCTCGTACAGCCGCACGATCACATCGCCGCCGCGGTCCTCCGCCAGCTTCACCGCCTCCACCACGACGCGGTCGTCGTCCGACGTGAGCAGCGGTTCGACAGCGGTGCCGGCGCCCCTGACCGTACGCTCCGGAAGGTTGATCCGGTGCCCTTCGCGCACCGCGTCCACGACCGTCGCCCCCGGCGCCAGCGCGAAACGCAGGCGGTGGGTGCCCTGGTCGGTGGCGGGGTCCGGGTAGCGCGGGGCGCGGAGGAGGGAGAGGCGTACGGTCGTGGTCTGGCCGCCGTCCTGCCGGCGTACGGCGCGTGTCACATCATGGCCGTACGTCGAGTCGTTCACGATCGCCGCACCCCAGCCCGGCTCCTCCACCTGGATCCAGCGGTGCGCGCAGATCTCGAACTTCGCCGCCTCCCACGACGTGTTGGTGTGCGTGGCGCGGAAGACATGCCCGAACTGGGTCTCGGCAGCCGAACGGTCCGCCTTCACATCGAGCGGGAAGGCCGCCTTCAGGAACTTCTCCGTCTCGTGCCAGTCCACCTCCGTCTCGATGTCCAGGACCTTCGCGCCCGAGAGGAGGGTGAGGCGTTGCACGGCTGTTGAGCCGTTGCCGAAGGAGCGCGAGACCGTCACCACCGCCCGGTCCTCCGTCGACTCGGTCAGGGCGATGCTGTCGACATCCACCAGGTCCGTCACGTTGTGGCGGTAGAACTCGTCCACGTCCCACGCGTCCCACATGTTCGGGAAGTCCGGGTGGATCTGCAGGAGGTTGGCCGCCCCGCCCGGCGCCACCGCCTCCCGCCGGGCCCCGACGTCGTACGCCGAGATCACCAGGCCGCGCCCGTCGACGACGATCCGCAGCAGGCCGTTGGCGAGTTCGTAGCCGCCGGACTCGTGGCTTACGGCGGTGACGGGGGCAGCGGCGGAAGGCGGAGCCACCGCCGCTCCGCCCGCCGGGATCGAACGACGGGCGTGCGGCGCCGCGTTGAAGGTCACCTCCGCCGAACCCTCGCCCGCCAGCGCCCCCTGCGCCGCCGCCGTGATCGCCTCCAGCTCCACCCGCACCCGCGCGTACGTCTCCCGCGCCTCCCGGTGCACCCACGCGATCGACGAGCCCGGCAGGATGTCGTGGAACTGGTGCAGCAGGACCGTCTTCCAGATCCGCTCCAGGTCCTCGTACGGGTAGGAGTAGCCGGCCACGCGCACCGCCGCCGTCGCCGCCCACAGCTCCGCCTCCCGCAGCAGCGACTCGCTGTGCCGGTTGCCCTGCTTGGTCTTCGCCTGCGAGGTGTACGTGCCGCGGTGCAGCTCCAGATACAGCTCGCCCGCCCACACCGGCGCGTCCGGATACTCGGCCTCCGCCTTCGCGAAAAAGGCGGACGGTTTCTCGACCGTCACCCTCGCAGAGCCCTCCAGGTCCCGCAGGCGCTCCGCCCGCGCCAGCATCTCCCGCGTGGGGCCTCCACCGCCGTCGCCCCACCCGAAGGGGGCAAGGGAGCGCGAAGCCCGCCCCTTCTCCCGGTAGTTGCGGGCCGCGTGCGCCAGCTGGGCGCCGCCGAGGTCGGAGTTGTACGTATCGACCGGCGGGAAGTGCGTGAAGACGCGCGTGCCGTCGATGCCCTCCCACCAGAAGGTGTGGTGCGGGAACTTGTTGGACTGGCTCCACGAGATCTTCTGCGTCAGGAACCACTGCGAGCCCGACAACTTGACGAGCTGCGGCATCGCCGCCGTGTAGCCGAAGGAGTCCGGCAGCCAGACCTCTTTCGTCTCGATGCCGAATTCGTCCAGGAAGAACTTCTTCCCGTACAAGAACTGACGGGCCATCGCCTCCCCGCCCACCATGTTCGTGTCCGACTCCACCCACATCCCGCCGACGGGTACGAACTGCCCGTCCTCGATCTTCTTCTTCACCTTCGCGAACACTTCCGGCCGGTGTTCCTTGATCCACGCGAGCTGTTGCGCCTGCGACATCGCGAAGACGAAGTCGGGGTAGCTGTCCATCAGGGCGACCATGTTGGCGGAGGTACGCGCCACCTTCCGCACCGTCTCGCGCAGCGGCCACAGCCACGCCGAGTCGATGTGCGCGTGCCCGACCGCGCTGATGCGGTGCGCGGACGCGTTCGCGGGGGAGGCGAGGACCCCGGCCAGCTCCGCGCGGGCGCGGGCGGCCGTACCGGCGATGCCGGCCAGGTCGACGGCGTCCAGGGCACGCTCGACCGCCCGCAGGATCTCCCAGCGGCGCGCGTCGTCTGCCGCGAGCTCGGTCATCAGCGAGCCCAGCACCTCCAGGTCCTGGACCAGCTCCCACACCTCGGCCTCGAAGACCACCAGGTCCATCCGCGCGACGCGGTACAGCGGATCGGCGGAGGAGGTCAGCCTGTCTCCCTCGTACGTCGGCGTATGGCCCGCCAGCACCGGATTGGAAGCGGCCTCGACGTACAGCAGCACCTCCTCGCCGCCCTCGGCCGGGTCACCGATCCGCACCCAGTCGTTAAACGGATTGAGGGCTTTCACGGCCTCCCCGTCGGGGCGGTAGACCAGGCCCTCGCACTGGAAGCCCGGCATCTGCCGGTCGAAGCCGAGGTCGATGACGGCCTCGACGGTACGGCCCCGCCAATCGGCCGGCACCCGCCCCGTGACCCTGAACCACGTGGTGCCCCACGCCGGGCCCCATGCCTGCCCCGCCGCAGCCGGCTCGTACACGGCGGACAGGCCCTCCGCCACCGGGACCGGCTCGCCCGGGGCCTCCCACTTCCCGATGGTCATCGGCAGCGGCCGGGAGCGGACGGCGGGCTTGATGCGCTCGGTGAGGACGCGGCGCAGGCGGTGTTCCACGATGCTTCGGTCGTCATGCATGAGTGACTCCGATGGTGTGGGGCACGGCGGGACGGCACGGCGGCGTGCTTCCTCTGTGCCCTCAGGCCGGCTGGAGCAGGTCCCAGCGGTTGCCGTACAGGTCCTCGAAGACGGCGACCGAACCGTACGGCTCATGGCGCGGCTCCTCCAGGAAGCGGACGCCCGCGGCCGTCATCCGGGCGTGGTCGCGCGCGAAATCCCCGGTGTGCAGGAAGAAGCCGACGCGCCCGCCCGTCTGCCCGCCCACGCGCGCGAGCTGCGCGTCGTCCTTCGCGCGGGCCAGCAGCAGGCCCGCACCCGCGTCCGTGGACCCGGGCGGGCGGACCACGACCCAGCGGGAGCCGTCGCCCCGGTCGGTGTCCTCGGCCAGCTCGAAGCCGAGGGCGCCGGTGTAGAAGGCGATGGCGTCGTCGTAGTCGCGGACGACGAGGGTGACGAGGGCGATGTGCGGCATGGGTTTCTTCCTTCCCCACCCCGCCCCTTCCCGAACGGGATGAATTCGCGCGCCGAGCGGCACCATGGCTCCATGGAACCGCGCCACCTCGTCGACCGCGCCCGCCGCCTGATCGCCCCCGGACGCCGCCGCGTCCTCGGTATCGCCGGCGCGCCCGGCGCCGGCAAGTCCACCCTCGCCGCGCACCTCGTCGACCGCCTCGACGGACTCGCCGTACTCGTCCCCATGGACGGCTTCCACCTTGCCGGCGCCGAGCTGGAGCGCCTCGGGCGTACGGGCAGGAAGGGCGCCCCGGACACCTTCGACGCCGCCGGATACGCCGCCCTCCTCGCGCGCCTGCGCTCCCCCGAGACGCCGGACACCGTCGTCTACGCGCCCGCCTTCGACCGGGCGGTCGAGGAACCCGTGGCGGGCAGCATCGCCGTACCCGGTCCCCACGACGTACCGCTCGTCGTCACCGAGGGGAACTACCTGCTTCTCGACGAGGGGCCCTGGGCGTCGGTTCGGGACCTGCTCGACGAGGCGTGGTTCCTGGAGGCCGACCAGGAGGAGCGGGTACGTCGCCTCGTCGACCGGCACGAGAGGTTCGGCAAGTCCCGCCCGGCCGCCGAACGCTTCGTCCACGCGTCGGACGAGGCCAACGCCCGCCTCGTCGCGGGGTGCCGGCACCGCGCCGACCTCGTCGTCGCTTTCGCCCTGGGCGCAACCCCCCCATCGCCTGGCGAGGACACCGCGCGCCCGGCAGGATGAGGCCATGTCCTCCGCGCCCGCGCCCGCGTCCGCCGCATCCGCTCCCGCCCCCGCGCCCTTCACCGCCGACGACTACCGCGCCCGCATGGCCCGCGCCGCGCAGTCGGCCGCCGACGCCGGCCTGAACGGCGTACTCGTCGCGCCCGGACCCGACCTGGTCCACCTCACCGGCTACCGTCCCACCGCCACCAGCGAACGGCTGACGATGCTCGTCCTGTCCGTCGAACAGGACCCGGTCCTCGTCGTGCCGACCCTGGAGGCGCCGGACGCCGAGCTGGCCCCCGGCGCCGCCGCCCTCACCCTGCGCGACTGGACGGACGGCAAGGACCCGTACGCCGTCACCGCCCCGCTCCTCGACTTCGACGGCCGCTTCGCGGTCAGCGACAACACCTGGGCGATGCACCTGCTCGGCCTCCAGCAGGCGTTGCCGGCCACCTCGTACGTATCGCTGACCGAGGCCCTGCCCATGCTGCGGGCCGTCAAGGACGCCGCCGAGCTGGCCCGCCTGGAGGCCGCGGGCGCGGCCGCGGACGCGACGTACGAGGAGATCGTCAAGGTCCGCTTCTCGGGGCGGCGAGAGAGCGAGGTGGCCGCCGAACTCGCCCATCTGCTCACGCAGTTCGGACACGAGCAGGTGGACTTCACGGTCGTCGGCAGCGGCCCGAACGGCGCCAACCCGCACCACGAGGCCGGTGAGCGCGTCATCGAGGAGGGCGACATGGTCGTCCTCGACTTCGGCGGCCTCAAGCACGGCTACGGCTCCGACACCTCCCGTACGGTCCATGTCGGCGCGCCGAGCGCCGAGGAACAGCGCGTCCACGACGTCGTACGCGAGGCGCAGCAGGCGGCGTTCGAGGCGGTGCGGCCGGGGATCGCCTGCCAGGAGGTGGACCGGGTGGCGCGCGCGGTCATCACGGAGGCGGGGTACGGCGAGCGGTTCATCCACCGCACGGGACACGGCATCGGCGTGACCACGCACGAACCGCCGTACATGATCGAGGGCGAGCGGCAGCCGCTCGTACCGGGCATGTGCTTCTCCGTCGAGCCCGGCATTTACCTGCCCGGGCGCTTCGGGGTACGCATCGAGGACATCGTGACCGTCACGGGGGACGGCGGGCGCCGCCTCAACACGACGGCTCGCGAGATGGCCGTCGTCAGCTGAGGCGGCCGCCCGCGCGCTCGCGGTGACGGCCAGGCCGCCTGCGGCGGGCTCTTCCCCGACCCGCCCCTTCCCGACTTGGGGGCAAGCCCCAGCCCCCCAGACCACACAGACGCCCTTCGGGCGTGTCCTCAAGCGCCGGACGGGCTGGATTCGGTCCCACTGTCCAGCCCCTGCGGCGTTTGAGGAGCGGGGTCTGGGGCGGAGCCCCGGTCCGGGGGCGGGCGTCAGCCGTTGGCGGGGCCCAGTACGACGCAGGACTCCGGCGGCAGGCGCAGCAGCCCGTCGGTCCCCGGCGCGTCGACCGGCTCCCAGGCCGCCAGCACGCGGCTCAGGCCGTTGCGGCCGAGGCCGATCGTGGCGGGCTCCTTCGACAGGTTCACCGCGACGCGGATGTCACCGCGCCGGTACGCCAGCCAGCGCGCGCCCTCGTCGTACGCGACCTTGACCGCCGCCAGGTCCGGGTCGGCGAGGTCGGGCCGCTCGCGGCGCAGCGCGATCAGTTCGCGGTACCAGGCCAGCACGCGCGCGTGCGGCTCGTTCTCCTGCTCGGACCAGTCCAGACAGGAGCGTTCACGGGTACGCGGGTCCTGCGGGTCGGGAAAGTTGTCGATTTGCCCCTGGCGGGGCGTGGCCTCGGCCGCCCATCCGTGCGCGGCGAACTCCCGCCTCCTGCCCTCGCTCACGGCCTGCGCGAGCTCCGGATCGGTGTGGTCGGTGAAGAACTGCCAGGGGGTGCGTGCCGCCCATTCCTCACCCATGAAGAGCATGGGGACGTACGGGCCGGTGAGCACCAGGGTGGCGCCGCAGGCGAGCAGCCCGGGGGAGAGGGTGGCGGAAAGCCGGTCTCCCAGGGCCCTGTTGCCGACCTGGTCGTGCGTCTGGGCGTAACCGAGGAAGCGGTGCGCGGCGGTTTTCGTGCGGTCCACGGAACGCCCGTGAGAGCGTCCCCGGAACGTCGAATACGTACCGTCGTGGAAGAACACCTGGGTGAGGGTCTTGGCGAGCGCACCGAGGGGCGCGCGGGCGAAGTCGGCGTAGTAGCCCTGGGACTCGCCGGTGAGGGCGGTGTGCAGGGCGTGGTGGAAGTCGTCGTTCCACTGAGCGTGCAGACCCAGGCCCCACGACTCCCGCGGAGCCGTCGTCCGGGGGTCCCCCAGATCCGACTCGGCGATCAGGAAGAGTGCCCTGCCCAGCTCACCGGAGAGCGTGTCCACGGCAGTGGACAGCTCCTCCAGGAAGGTCAGCGCGCGCGTGTCCGCAAGGGCGTGGACGGCGTCCAGCCGCAGTCCGTCGATGCGGTAGTCGCGCAGCCAGGCGAGCGCGCTGCCGAGCAGGTACGCGCGTACCTCGTCGGACCCGGGAGCGTCGAGGTTGACGGCCGAACCCCAGGGCGTGTGGTGCGTGTCGGTGAAGTACGGGCCGAAGAGGGGCAGGTAGTTGCCCGAAGGGCCGAGGTGGTTGTGGACCACGTCGAGCACGACGCCGAGCCCGAGACCGTGCGCCGTGTCGACGAAACGCTTGAGCCCTTCGGGACCGCCGTACGGTTCGTGCACCGCCCACAGGGACACACCCTCGTACCCCCAGCCGTGCGTTCCCGGGAACGGGCAGACGGGCATCAGCTCGACATGGGTGACCCCCAGCTCCGCCAGATGGCCGAGCCGCCGGGCGGCCGCGTCGAAGGTCCCCTCGGGGGTGTACGTACCGACGTGCAGCTCGTAGAGGACCGCCCTCGCCAGTGGCGTGCCGCCGGGCCAATCGGTCTGCCATACATGGACGTTGTGGTCCACGACCGCGCTGAGACCGTCCGGCCCGTCCGGCTGCCGGCGCGAGCACGGGTCGGGCAGGACACGGCCGCCGTCCAGGGAGAAGCCGTAACGCGCGCCGTCACCCGCTTCGGCGTCGGCCGTCCACCACCCGTCCCGCGCCGGATCACGCTCCATGGCGTACGTCCTGCCCGCCAGCTGAAGCTCTGCCTGCTCGGCCTTCGGTGCCCACACCTCGAACCGCACTGGCGGCCCCTCTCGTCGACGATGCCGCCACCCATGGTGCGTCAGCCGGGCATGATCCGCCGGTAAATCGTCAGCTCCAGGTCATATTGATCGCGCGCTCGAAATTGACGTACCCGGCGCGCTCGAAGGCCTTGGCCATCGGAACATTGGCGAGGTCCGTCGCCGCGCGGATGCGGGGCACGTCCTGGGCGGCGAGGACACGCGTGCCCTCGGCGAGGATGTCGTCGATGTAGCCGTGGCCGCGGTGGGCGGGCACGACACCGATGTAGGCGATGGTGTGGTGGTAGTTGTTGCGCGCCGGTACGACGAAGCCGACCGGACCGCCGCCGCCCGGGAGTTCGGCGATCCGCCACCACTCGCGCGGTGACGTGTAGGCGGCGAACTCCTCCTCGTACTGCAGATCGGCGGCCTCGCGCGCGCTCAGCCCCGCCGCGAGCTCGCTCTGGCTGTGCGCGTCGAGCGTGCCCTCCAGGACCAGCGTCATCAGCGCGACGAGCTCCTCCCGGTCGTCCGCCGGACGGAACGTCAGCCGGCCGGCGGGCTCGGGGAGCGGGGTGCCGGGGCGCCATTCGAGCCGCAGGCGCTCGACGAGCAGCCGCGCCCCGGTCTTCTCCAGGACCTTCATCCGGGCCTCGACCACGTCACGGGCCACCGCGTCGTCGTGCCAGTCGGCCGGAATGAAACGGCCGTACTCGGGACGCGGCCCGCCGGCCGGGAGAACGGCGGCCGACGCCGTCTCCAGAAGGCGCAGGCCGATCTCGCCGCGCTCGGGCTCCGCCAGCGTGTCGTCCAGATCGAAGAAGTCGAGAGCGCCAGGCGGGTCACCGGCCCTGGAGGTCCACCAGGAGAGGCGGGCCAGTACCCGGTCACCGCGCAGCGCCACCCACATCCACTCGGGACGGCGGCGGCCGGTGGTGAGGTCGTCCTCCAGTTCGTGGTCGAGGACGTACGCGAGCCGGCAGAAGAGGTCGAGCTCCTCCGGTCCCGCGAGCGGTCGTACGGTCAGTTCCTGCTCCTGCGGTATGGCGGTCAAGCCGTCCCCCTGTGACGTGTGCGTCCGCAGACGGTAACAATCATGATCCGGATCCGGGTACGGAATTCGTCTGCGCAGATCAAGTCGCAGGTCAGGTCGTACGGGATGACTTCTTCTTCTGGACACCTGAGCCCGCTCGGCCCGACAATCAGCTCTGTGACGTCCTCCTTCGAGTTCCCCACGTATCCCGCTCGGCTGTCCGACGCCGAGCGCGACCGTGTCCTCGGGGTGCTCAGAGAAGGCGCGGCCCAGGGGAAGTTGTCGCACGACACCTTCATGCGCCGGATGGAACTCGCCCTGGTCGCCCGCCGGTCCGACGAACTGGCCGTACTCACCTCCGATCTGGAGACCGAGAGCCGCTGGGCGCGCGGACTGTTCAGCGCGGTGGAACGGGCGTCGGCGTTCACGGTGCGGCTGCGCAGGGCGTGGCAGTCGGAGCGGCTGCCGAAGCTGCTGTTCCCCGAACCGGGGCCGTACCCGCTGAGGATCGGGCGCGATCCCGCGAACGGACTGCGGCTCAGCCACGACACGGTCTCGCGCGTGCACGCCGAACTGTCCGTCCAGGGCGGCAGGTGGATCCTGCGCGACCTCGGTTCGACCAACGGCACGTCCGTCAACGGGCGCCGCGTCACGGGAGCCGTCCTGGTGCGGGACGGAGACCAGGTGAGCTTCGGACGGATGAGCTTCCGGCTCTCCGCGCGCTGAACTTGAGGCCTTCCGCAGGGCAGAGGTGGGGTTAACCGCAGGAATGGTCCGGCCGCTGGTACCAGTGACCGGAAGGGACCCGGACCGGGACGCTGATCAAGAAGCAGAAGCGTCCTGGGGAGGGAACCACAATGGCCGGCAGCAGTCAGCCGATCACGGTCCGCATCGCGCGATGGTGTGCCACGCATCCATGGCGAGCCATCGTCGGGTGGCTGATATTCCTCGTCGTATGTGTCGGGGCGGGCAGTGCGGTCGGCACGAACAAGGGTCAGTTTTCCGACTTCTGGATCGGTGAGGCGGGCCGGGCCGAGTCCATCGCCGCCGACGGCGGGCTCACACCCGCGCCGATCGAGCGGGTGCTGATCATGGCGGACCCCGGAAAGGGGGGCAAGCCCGAAGCCGGTGCTTCCGCTGCCGCCGCGGACGCCGCGCACGACGTGCGGCGGCGGATGGAGAACCTGCCCGCCGTCGTCTCGGTCGCCGCGCCGAAGGCCGCCGCCGACGGCTCCGCGCTGATGGTCGCCGTCACCCTGCGCGGGGACAAGGAGAGCGCCAAGGAGGACGTCGACGCGCTGCTGAAACAGACCGAGGCCGTACAGAGCGAGTACGGGGACCTGCGGATCGAACAGACCGGCAACGCGTCGATCTCCAACGGGGTCAACGACCAGCAGGGCAAGGACCTTCAGCGCACCGAGGCGATCAGCCTGCCGGTCACCTTCATCATCCTGCTCGTCGTCTTCGGCTCCGTCCTGGCGGCCGGCATCCCCGTGCTGCTCGCGCTCTTCGCCTTCGGCGGAGCGGTGGGCCTCTACAGCCTCGCGTCCTGGATCACCCCCGACGCGGGCGGGGCGGCGCTGAGCGTCATCTTCATGCTGGGAATGGCGGTCGGCGTCGACTACTCGCTCTTCTACCTGAAGCGCGCCAGGGAGGAGCGCGAGCGCACAGGCGGCACGATCAGTCACGCCGCCGCCGTCGAACTGGCCGCGGCCACCTCGGGGCGCGCGATCGTCGACTCGGGTCTGGCGGTCGCCCTCGCGCTCGGCGGCCTGTACTTGATGGACGACGTGATCTTCTCGTCGATCGCCTCCGGGGCGATCCTGGTCACCCTTGTCGCGGTGGCCGGCTCGCTGACCGTACTGCCCGCGCTGCTCGCCAAGCTGGGACACCGGACGGACGGCCGAAGGGGCAAGCGCCGCGCGGCCCGCCGTCCGGCCGGTGCCCCGCGCCAGAGCCGCTTGTGGTCCGCGCTCCTGCGGCCGGTCATGCGCAGGCCGCTCGCGACACTGCTCGTCGGACTCGCCGCGACGGCGGTTCTCGCCCTGCCGACCCTCAACATGAAGCTCGGCACCGAGGGGAAGGACACGTTCCCCGACAGCGTGGCCGCCATGGCGACGTACGACCGGCTGACGGCGGCGTACCCGGCCGACGGGACCGCGCACCTTGTCCTCGTACGGTCCGACGCCGCCCACGCGGACGAGGCGAAGGCGGCCCTGCGCCGGCTCGGCGACCGGACCAGGGGCAACGAGCTCTTCGCCCGGACCGGCACCGCACCGCAACTGCGCACCTCGCAGGACGGGCGCTCGTCGATGCTGACACTGCCCGTCCCGTACGCCGAGAACTCCGCGGCGGCGGACCGTTCCCTGGCGCTGCTGCGCGGTGAGCTCGTACCGGAGACCGTCGGCAAGGTGGCGGGCACCGAGGCCGCCGTCAGCGGCGAGATCGCCTACGGCGCGGACTACGCCGCGCACCAGGAGAAGCGGCTGCCCTGGGTGATCCTCTTCGTGTCGCTGGCGACACTCGCCCTCATGTACGCGGCGTTCCGCTCCGTTGTGATGGCCGTGCTCAGTGTGCTGCTCAACCTGGCGGCGGTGATGGTCTCCTGGGGTGTACTGACGCTGGTCTTCCAGGGCACCTGGGCCGAGGGGCTGCTCGGCTTCGAATCCACCGGATTCGTCGGATCGCGTACGCCACTGCTGGTCTTCGCCATCCTGGTGGGCCTCTCCACCGACTACCAGATCTTCGTGGTCAGCCGGATCAAGGAGGCGGTGCGGCGCGGTGTACCGACCCGCGAGGCCGTGGTGGACGGGATCACGGGATCCGCGAGTGTCGTCACCAGCGCCGCGGTCATCATGGTGTCGGTGTTCGTCGCCTTCCTCTTCATCGACCGCATCGAGATGAAGCAGATCGCCGTGGGACTCACGGTGGCGGTCCTGTTCGACGCGGTCGTGCTCCGGGCACTGATCCTGCCGTCGGCGATGGCCCTGCTGGGCGACCGCTGCTGGGGCCGCCCACGGAAGGCCGCTTCCGGCCCCGACGAGCTGTCCCGCCCCGCTACCGGGGTCGCTCCGCGCCGGGCTTCAGCCCGGCGGTGAAGCCTTTGTCCGGGCGGGGTGTGTTTCAGCTGGGTGTGTTTCATACATGCGTACGGCGACGAGAAGGCCCGAGGCGGCGGTGAGCGCGGCGACCGTGTAGACGGCGGTGGTCAGGCCGTAGAGGTCGGCGAGGACGCCCGCGAGGAGGGCGCCGACGGCGAAACCGCCGTCGCGCCACAGGCGGTAGACGCCGACGGCGCGGGCGCGCCAGGCGGGGTGGGCGACGTCGCCGATGACGGCGAGCAGGGTCGGGTACACCAGGGCGGTACCGATGCCCAGCAGGACCTGGGCCGCGGCCCAGACGCCGAAGGTGGTGCCGGCGGCCACCAGGGCGATGGCGGCGGCCTGGAGCAGCATGCCCGCGGTGATGAGGTGTTTGCGGCCGATGTGGTCGGACCACCAGCCCGTCAGCATTTGGCCGGCGCCCCAGACGGCGGGGTAGAGGGCGGCGAGAATGCCGATCTGGGCGATGGACAGGCCGTGGGCGGCGAACAGCAGGGGAAAGATTCCCCAGGCGAGGGCGTCGTTGAGGTTGTTGACCAGGCCGGCCTGGCTCGCGGCGGACAGGGCCTTGTCGTGAAGGCTGGTCAGGCGCGCGATCCGGCCGGTGGTCAGTTCCCCGTCGTGCGCGCTGCCCGCCGGGCTGGTGTGGCGGGCGGCTTCGAAGCGGGCGTGGCCGCGGGTCTCCCGTACGGCGAACGTCGACAGGCCCAGAGCCAGCACGACGTACGCGGCCCCCAGCAGGAAGGGCTCGGGGCGAAGGCCGGCGTGCTCGGCGATGGCGCCGGTGGCCATGGCGGTCGCGGCTACGGCGACGTATCCGGCGGCCTCGTTGAAGCCCATGGCCAGGCCGCGCCGTTCGGGGCCGGCCAGGTCGATTTTCATGATGACGGTGGTGGACCAGGTCAGGCCCTGGTTGATGCCGAGCAGGATGTTGGCGGCGATGATCCAGCCCCAGGACGGGCCCCAGGCGAGCATCGCGGGCACCGGGAGGGCGATCAGCCATCCGGCGATCAGAACCGGCTTGCGGCCGAAGCGGTCCGACCAGGTGCCGGCGAAGAAGTTCGTGACAGCCTTCGTCGCGCCGAACGCCACGATGTAGGTGAGGGCGGCGGTGTAGGCGGACAGGTGGAAGACGTCGTCGGCGAGCAGCGGCAGGACGGTGCGTTCCTGGCCGAGCATGCCACCGACCAGGGCGTTGACGGCGACGAGCAGGCTGAACTGGGCGAGGTTGGCGCGCAGGCCGAGGCGTACGCCGGACTCCGGGGCGCTGGGGGCGGCGCTCACGCGCCCTCGCGCAGGGGGCGGCCGGTGGCCCTGGACCAGTCTCCCGGTCCGCCGTCGAGGACGGCGAGCCCCTGGTGGCCGGCGCGTTGCAGGAGGCTGGCGGCGGTCATGGCGCGCTCGCCGTGTCCGCAGGCGACGACGGCGCCGGCCGGGGCGTCACCGCAGCGGGCCGTGAGATCGCCGAGTTCGATGTGAACGGCGTGCGCGATGTGTCCGGCGGAGTGTTCGGCCTGCTGCCGGACGTCGAGGACCGGGCGCTCGTCGATGCGGTCGGCGCTGAGCAGCTCGATGCTCTGGACCTGTCCGCCGGCCGCCGACCAGGCGTCCATCCCGCCGTCGAGATGTCCGGCCGGCCGCTCGTAGCCGATCTTCAGAACCTGCCAGGTGATTTCGGCGAGGTCCTGTCGCGGTCCGGTGACGAAGACGATCGGGGTGGTGTCGGGCAGCAGCCAGCCCAGCCAGGTGGCGAACTGGTCCCGCAGCGGGATGGAGATCGCGCCGGGGATGTGGCCGGCGGCGAAGTCCGCCACCGGTCGTACGTCGACGAGCTGCGCGCCCTGGCCGAGCAGAGTACGTACCCGGTCCACCGGAAGGGCGGCGAGAGCCGGGGCGGAGCCGAGGACGGCGGGCCCGCGCCGGTTCGCCTCGCTCAGCCGGTCGAAGTACGCGGGGTAGGACCCGAGGCTGTCCAGCAACTGCCGTACGAAGGTGTCCTCGTCCGGGGCGGCGAGCAGCGGGTTCGTCTGCTTCTGCGCGGCGATGGTGGTCGTACGTTCGGAGCCGGGCGGCGCGGAACAGAAGGACCCGGCGCCGTGCGTCGGCCACACCGCGGTCGCGTCCGGCAGTTCGGCCAGGCGCCGCAGCGAGCGGTACTGCGCGCGCGCCAGTTCCTGGGCGCGGTCGGCGCCGAGCAGGTCGGTGCGGGCGGCCGAGCCGACGATCAGCGAGCCACCGGTGAACACGCCCAGCTCGCGTGAGCCGTCCAGGAGCAGGAACGACAGGTGCTCGTCGGTGTGCCCGGGGGTGGCGAGCGCGCGCAGGGTCAGCCCGCCGAGGTCCGTCGTGTCGCCGTCGGCGAGCGCGGTGTGCGGGAAGGCCCGGTTCCCGGCGGCGGAGGCGAGTACGGCCGCCCCGTCGTCGGCGGCCAGCTGGAGCGCACCGGACAGGAAGTCGGCGTGCAGGTGGGTGTCCGCAGCGAACGCGACCGTCAGTCCCCGGCGGTCGGCAGCCGCCCGCAGGGCGCGCAGGTCCCGGCTCGCGTCCACTGCCAGGGCGCGTCCGTCTCCGAGGTCGACGAGGTAGGCGCTGTTGCCCAGCCCCTTGTCGATCAGCGGTGTCAAGTGATCGTCGGCGAAGCCCATGAGGTCCTCCAGGTGTCAGATACAATATTCCATGGATCTATGGAGGATGCCATGGGAGACGCCGCTCGCAAGTCGGCGCTGTACGACGCTTTCGCCCGCACCGGTAAGGCGCTGAGCAGTGGAAAGCGGCTGGAGCTGCTGGACCTGCTGGCGCAGGGCGAACGCACCGTCGACGCGCTCGCCAAGGCGGCAGGACTGAACCTGACCACCGCCTCGGCGCATCTGCAGATCCTCAAGCAGGCCGGACTCGTGGCCACCCGCCGCGCCGGCGTGCGGATCCACTACCGGCTGGCCGGTGACGACGTCGCCGGCCTGTACGCGCTGCTGCGCGAGGTCGCCCGAACCCACCAGGCCGCCGTCGAGCCGGCTCGCACCGCCTACCTCGGCACGGACGCGGCGGAAGAGGTCGACCGCGACGAGCTGCAGGCCCGTGCCCGGGCGGGCGAGGTCGTCGTCCTCGACGTCCGCCCGGCCGAGGAGTACGCCGCCGGCCACATCCCCGGCGCGATCTCCATCCCGGTCGGCGAACTCGCCCAACGGATCGCCGAGCTGCCGGACGGCGTGGAGGTGGTCGCGTACTGCCGCGGCGCCTACTGCGTCCTCGCCCACGACGCCGTACGCCTGCTGCACCAGCATGGCCGCAAGGCCGTGAGGCTCACCGACGGGATGCTGGAGTGGCGCCTGGCCGCACTTCCCGTCGAGGCGGGCGCCGCGTAACCACCGTCCGTCCGTCGCGAATCGCCGCGAGCGGACGTCACCGCTGGTGCAGGCCCCGTCCGGCGAGGGTGAGGAAGGTTTCGCCGACCGCCTCGGAGAGCGTGGGGTGGGCGTGGATGTGGCGGGCGACGTCGGAGGGCTCGGCGTCCCAGCCGACGATCAGCTGGCTCTCGGCGATCATCTCGGAGACGTTCGGACCCACGAGATGCACGCCGAGAACCTGACCGCCGCGCGCGGCGACGACCTTCACCACGCCGCCCTGACCGTGCACCATGCCCTTGGCCACAGCCGTCAAGGGCATGGTGTTGACGACGACGTCGTGATCGCGGCCCCGTGCCTCGGCCTCGCTCAGGCCGACCGACGCGGTCTGCGGCGAGGAGTACGTGACCCGGGGAACCGCCGCGTAATCCACGGGCGGTGAGGCAAGACCCGCCAGCGTCTCGGCCACCAGCAGGCCCTCCGCGAACGATGCGTGGGCCAGGCCGAGCGAAGGCGGCGGCAGGAGGTCACCGACCACATGAATGCCCGGTACGGCCGTCTCCAGCCGGGACCAGTCGGCGGGCGCGACGAAACCGCGCTCGTCGGTGGTCAGTCCGGCCGCCGCCAGGCCGAGCCCGTCGGTCACCGGGGCGCGGCCCACGGCGACCAGCAGCCGCGCGGCCTCGACCGTGCGCGTCTCGCCGCGCGAGGTGCGGACGTTCGCCCGTACGCCGCTGTGGAGCACGGTCGCGTCCAGCAACCGCGCGCCCACCTGCACGTCGATGCCGCGCTTCTTCAGGCCGCGCGTCAAGTGGCGGGAGACGTCCGTGTCCTCGAGCGGTACGAGCCGGTCCGCGGCCTCGACCAGGGTGACCTCGGCGCCCATGGAACGGTGGAACGAGGCGTACTCCACGCCGATCGCGCCACCGCCGAGCACCAGGACGGACTGCGGCAGTCCGGGAGAGAACAGCGCGTCGTCACTGGTGACGACGCGGCTGCCGTCCGGGTCGAGGCCCGGCAGCGTACGAGGCCTGGATCCGGTCGCCAGGACGATGCCACGGCGCGCGCTGAAGATGCCGCCGTCTGCTGTCCGTACGCTCCGGGGACCGGTCAGTTCGGCGTTCCCGTGAACGACTTCGACGCCCGCGTGCGAGAGGTGTCCCTCGACGCCCTTGTGGTTGCGGGACACGATGTCGTCCCTGGTGGCCACGAGCGCCGGCCAGTCCACCGACTCCAGTGTCGCCTTCACACCCCACCGCTCCCGCGCCTCCGCGATGCCGTCGACGAGTTCGGCGGCGTGCAGCATCGCCTTGCTGGGGATGCAGCCTCGGTGCAGGCACGTACCGCCCACCTTGTCGCGCTCCACCAGGACGACCTCCAGGCCGAGGGACGCCGCGCGCAGAGCGGTGCTGTAACCGCCGGTGCCGCCGCCGATCACGATCACATCGGTTTCATGAATGTCAGTCATGGCCTCACCCTCCGCCCGCTCCTTGCCATGAGTCCAAGGCAATGTTTCTCTGACTCCGATGCACAGCCTTTATGGGAGGGGTGTGGGATGAGCCTGCGGCAGATGGAGTACTTCCTCACGGTCGTCGAGGAGGAATCGTTCACCCGGGCGGCCGAGCTGCTGCACGTTACGCAGCCCGCCCTGTCGCACCAGATCAAGGCCCTGGAGAAGTCCGTCGGCGGGGCGCTGCTGGAACGCATGCCGCGCGGCGTACGGCTGACGGTGATGGGCCGCGCCTTCCTGCCGCACGCCGAACTCTCCGTGCGCAGCGCCGTCCAGGCCCGGCGCGCCGCCAGGGCGGCCGCCGGGGCGGAGGGCGGCGAGCTGCACATCGCCACCGTTCACTCCGTTGCCGTCGGCATCCTGCCCGACGTCTTCGCCCGCTGGCGTCGCGAACACCCTGGCGTGGCCCTGGTCCTGCACGAGTACGCGACGACCGAGGCACTGGAGGAGCAACTGGAACGGGGCGTGGCCGACCTGGCGGTGGGGCCGGCCCCGCCGCGCTCGTGGCAGGGCCCGGTGGTGCCGGTCGGGCAGGAGGAGATCGTGCTGGTTGTCGCCTTCGACGACCCTCTGGCCGGTCGTACGTCGGTACGCCTGTCGGAGCTGGCCGACCGTACGTGGGTGCGGTGCGCGATGGAGGCCGTGATCGACGGGCAGCAGTTCCTCGACTGGGCCTGTGCCAAGGAGGGCTTCGTGCCGCGCACGGCGGTCCGTACCGAGCACACCTCGACGGCGGTGCGGATGGCGGCGGCGGGGGTGGGGGTGGCGACCGCGCCGTCGCACGTCGTGCGGGGGGCGTTGGGGGAGGACTGTGTGGTGCTGCCGGTGGACCCGTCCTGGCGGCGCGTCCTGACGGTCTTCTCCCGCGTCGAGCTGACGGGCGCGGCGGCGGCGTTCGCGGGTGTGCTGTGCGATGCGTGGCCGTACGGGAAGCCCTCGGATCCCCCCGTACGGGCGTACGAGGACTGCACCGCGACGCGGTGACGGCAAGCCCCCAGCCCCCAGACCACACAGACGCCCTGCGGGCGTGTCCTCAAACGCCGGACGGGCTGGAGGGTGCCGCTTGCGGCAACTTCAACCCCTCCGGCGTTTGAGGAGCGAGGTCTGGGGCGGAGCCCCAGTTCGGGAAGGGGCGGGGTGGGGAAATGCTCCGCAGGAGACGCCGTTACGCCCGCTCCCGCGCCAGGAGCGACACCGGGCGCGTCGCGAAGAGTTCGGCCACGCGCACCGAGCCCGAGAACGCCCGCCCCGACGCCGGCACATCCCCCCAAACCCCCTCCGGCAGCACCAGCTCCGTGTCCCGCCAGCCGCCCGCCTCCGCCAGCCGCAGCGACAAGCGCGTGACGGCCGTCACCGCCTCCCCGGAGCGGCAGAACGCCACGCAGTGGTCGGCCGCCGGGCCGAGGACCGTGAGCGGCGTGTACGTGCCCGACTCGTCGAAGACGTCGGGGCGCTCCCGCCGCAGCCCCAGCGCCGCCACCGTGACGGCGTACTTCTCCGCCGACAGGCCCTCGTCGCCCGCGGCGGGCGGCGTGAAGTCGACAGGACGCCGGTTGTCGGGGTCCACCAGCGCGCGGAACTCCCGTTCCGTGCCCTGATAGAGATCCGGGACCCCCGGCATCGTCAGATGCAGTAGCGCGGCCCCGAGCACATTGGCCCGTACGTACGGATCCAGATCCCGCGCGAACTTCGCCACCGTCTCGAACGGCGGCCCCGCGGGGCCCGCCGCCACGAAGTCGGCCACCGCCTGCTCGTACACCGCGTCCTGCTCGGTCCAGCTGGTGTGCAGCCCCGCCTCCCGTACGGACTTCAGCAGCGCGGCCGTCAGCCGCTCCCCGTCGGGCTCCCCGAAGCCGAGCGCGGTCTGCCAGGCCGTCCACGCGAGGTGAGCGTCGGGGGCGGGGACCGAGGCCAGCCCCGCGAGGAGCCGGGCCCAGCGCTGCGGGCACTCGGACAGCACCGCGATCCGCGCGCGCACGTCCGCGCTGCGCTTCGTGTCGTGCGTGGACAGCACGGTGCCGGTGGCCGGCCAGTCGCGTGCCAGCCGCGCGCAGAACGCGTGGAAGTCCGCCGGAGCCGAAGTCGGCGCCCCGGGATCGCCGCCCACCTCGTTCGCCGAGATCAGCGGTGTGTACCGGTAGAAGGCCGTGTCCTCCACCGACTTGGCGCGCAGCGCCGAAGCCGTCTGCGCGAACCGCGCACAGAACGCCGCACGGTCCGGCCCCCCGCCCAGCCTCCCCAGCGCCAGATCGCGCACCAGGTCGACGACCGCCGCCTCCTCCGGCACCGCGAACGCCGCCTTCACCTGCCGCACCGCCTCCACCGGCACGGCGGCCTCGGCGCTCTCGGGACAGGGCCCACCCGCCGTCACGTACGGGCGGTACACGGGAACGCGCACCAGCAGTTCCCGTACGGCTGTGCGCAGCGCCCACGGGGCGAAGTCGCGCGACGCGGGATCAGCCGCACAGATCCGTTCCGCCGTACGGACGAGGTAACGGGTCTCGGCGGCCAGCTCGTGCGTGAGCACCTTGTACGCCGATCGTCGTACCGTCGCTTCCCAGTAACCGCCACGGTCCCCTGAGGGGCCGGCGAAATCGCGGTAATGAGCGGTCAGTTCCCCGACGCCGTCCGGATCGGTGAACAGACCGTCGATGCGGTACAGCGCGTCGTACCCCGTCGTACCCGCGACCGGCCATTCGGCGGGCAGCCGCTCGCCGCCGGTAAGGATCTTCTCCACGACCGTCCAGCGGCCCCCGGCCGCCGCACCGAGGCGCCGCAGGTACGCCTCCGGGTCGGCCAGACCGTCCGGGTGGTCGATCCGCAGCCCCTCCACCACCCCGTCCTCCATCAGCTGAAGAATCTTCGCGTGCGAGGCGGCGAAGACCTCGGGATCCTCCACCCGGACTCCGATCAGCTCCGAAATCGTGAAGAAGCGCCGGTAGTTCAGCTCGGTCCGCGCCAGCCGCCACCACGTGAGCCGGTACCACTGGGCGTCCAGCAGCTCGGCCAGTGGCAGCCGCGCCGTGCCCTCGCGCAGCGGGAAAACGTGGTCGTAGTAGCGCAGGGTCTCGCCGTCGACCGTGAGCCCCTCCAGCTCGTCACCGATCCGGTGCGCCAGTACGGGCAGCAGGATCTTGCCGCCGGCCGCTTCCCAGTCGATGTCGAACCACCGGGCGTACGGCGAACCGGGCCCCTCTCTCAGCACCTCCCACAGCGGTCGGTTCAGGCTCTCGGGCGCCGGTACGGCCATATGGTTCGGCACGATGTCCAGGATCAGACCGAGGCCGTGCGCGCGGGCCGTACGGGACAGCGCGCGCAGTCCCTCCTCGCCGCCGAGTTCGGCCCGCACGCGCGCGTGGTCGACGACGTCGTAACCGTGCTCGGAGCCGGGCACGGCTTCGAGCACGGGTGACAGATGCAGATGGGAGACCCCGAGCGCGGCCAGATAGGGCACCGCTTCCTCGGCGGCCGAGAAGGGGAAGTCGGAGCGGAGCTGCAGCCGATAGGTGGCGGTGGGCGTCATGCGAACGTACGTACCCGGATTGGGCGCTTCTGTGTCATCAGCCCATGCGTACGTGTGATGACCCGGTATTACGTTCACCGGATGCCGGGAACCCTTCACACCTATCGCAAGGTCATCGCCCTCACCGGGCCCGTGCTGCCCGTCGTGTCGTTCCTCGGCAGGCTGCCGACCGCGATGTGCCAGCTCGGCAGCCTGCTGCTGGTCGCCGAGACCAGCGGCAGCCTCGCCACGGCAGGACTCGTCGGCGGCGCCCTCGCGGCAGGACAGACGGCCGGCGGGCCGCTCCTCGGCCGGGTGGCGGACCGCCACGGACAGCGCACCGTCGTGCTGGTCGCCGCCCTCGTCAACGCGGTCGCCGTCGCGGCGCTCGTGTTCGCCGCCCTCGACCACGTCGGAACGCTCCCGCTCGCGCTCATCGGCGCGCTCGCGGGAGCGAGCGTTCCCCAGGTCGGTCCGATGGCGCGTACGAGATCGGTCGCGATCGCCCGCAGGAACGGCGCCGACGAACGGATCGTCGGAGCCGTCCTGTCGTTCGAGGGAACGCTCGACGAGGTCTCCTTCGTCCTCGGCCCCGCCCTCGTCGGCCTCGCGGCTGCCCTCGCGCACCCGGCGGCCGCCCTCCTCGCGGCAGCGGGTCTACTGGCCGTCTGCGGTACCTGGTTCGCACTGCATCCGACGGCGTCCCGCGTACGCCCCGCGTCCCGGCAGGCATCCTCCGTACGTACGAGCCTGCCCGGCGCCGTGTACGCCCTGCGCACCGCGATGGTCCTCCAGGGAGCCATGTTCGGCGCGTCCCAGGCGGGCATCACGGCGCTCACGGGACGGCTCGGACAGCCGGAGCAGGCCGGGCTCGTCTACGCGGCCATGGGCGTCATGAGCGCGGCCGCCGGGCTCGCCATGGCGGCGGTGCCCGCCAGGATCACCCTGACGGCCCGCTGGCGCGCCGCGACGGCGGCCCTGGTCGTGCTGTCCGTCCCGCTGCTGTTCGTAGGGTCCCTGTGGGCGCTGTACGCCGTCGTAGTGGTCCTCGGAGTCGCGTACGCCCCCCACCTGATCACCATCTTCGGCCTCACCGAACGGATCGTTCCCGAGAACAGACTGGCCGAGTCGATGGCCTTCCTGACAAGCGGCATCGTCGGCGGCCAGGCCCTGGCCCTCGCCCTCTCGGGCCGCCTGGCGGAGGGCAGCGGGGCGCCCGCGGCGTTCGCCGTCGCGGTAGGGGCGGCCACGCTCTGCACCGTACTGGCGTGGACCACCCGCCCCGCCCCCAAAGCGCCGGCCTCTAAGCCGGCCGCTGCAACACCACCAGGCTCCGTCCGATCAGCGTGACGAGCTCACCCGCGCCCACCTTCGGACCGCTCCCCGGCGGCACCCCTTCGGCCCGCGCCGTGTCGACCACGACCTGCCACTGCTTCCCGTGGTTGATCGGCACCGTGAAATCGAGGTCCTTCGCGCTCGCGTTGAACATCAGCAGGAAGGAGTCGTCCGAGATCCGCTCGCCGCGCGGCCCCGGCTCCGAAATCGCGTGACCGTTCAGGAAGACCGTCAGCGCCTTCGCGTGCGCCGCCTGCCAGTCCCGCTGGGCCATCTCCTTGCCGTCCGGGGTGAACCACGCGATGTCCGACAGGTCGTCGTGCGTGCCCTCCACCGGACGCCCGTGGAAGAAGCGCCTGCGCCGGAAGACCGGATGGTCCCGCCGCAGCCACACCATCGCGCGCGTGAAGGTATGGAGCGAGCCCTCCTCGTCGTCCTTGTCCGGCCAGTGGACCCAGGACAGCTCGTTGTCCTGGCAGTACGCGTTGTTGTTGCCGGCTTGCGTCCGCGCGAACTCGTCCCCGTGCGACAGCATCGGCACGCCCTGCGAGAGCATCAGCGTCGCGATGAAGTTGCGCATCTGGCGGGCGCGCAGCTCCAGGATCGCCGGATCGTCCGTATCGCCCTCCGCCCCGCAGTTCCAGGACCGGTTGTGGCTCTCGCCGTCCCGGTTGCCCTCACCGTTGGCCTCGTTGTGCTTGTCGTTGTACGAGACCAGGTCGGCCAGCGTGAAACCGTCGTGGCAGGTGGTGAAGTTGATGGACGCCAGCGGCCTGCGCCCGTCGTCCTGGTACAGGTCCGACGAGCCCGTGAGCCGCCCCGCGAACTCCGCGATCGTCCTCGGCTCGCCCCGCCACAGGTCCCGCACGGTGTCCCGGTACTTGCCGTTCCACTCGGTCCACAGCGGCGGGAAGTTTCCCACCTGATAGCCGCCCTCGCCCACGTCCCACGGCTCGGCGATCAGCTTCACCTGGCTGACCACCGGGTCCTGCTGGACGAGGTCGAAGAAGGACGACAGCCGGTCCACCTCGTGGAACTGCCTGGCCAGCGTCGCCGCCAGATCGAAGCGGAAGCCGTCGACGTGCATCTCCGTCACCCAGTACCGCAGCGAATCCATGATCAGCTGGAGTACGTGCGGCGAGCGCATGAGGAGGGAGTTACCGGTCCCCGTCGTATCCATGTAGTACCGGGGATCGTCGGCGAGACGGTAGTACGAGGCGTTGTCCAGGCCGCGGAAGGAGAGCGTGGGGCCCAGATGGTTGCCCTCCGCCGTGTGGTTGTAGACGACGTCGAGGATGACCTCGATGCCCGCCCGGTGCAGCGCCCGTACGGCGGTCTTGAACTCCAGGACCTGCTGGCCGCGGTCGCCCCACGACGCGTAAGCGTTGTGCGGGGCGAAGAAACCGATGGTGTTGTAACCCCAGTAGTTGCTCAGGTTCGAGTCGGCCAGCCGGTGATCGTTGACGAACTGGTGCACCGGCATCAATTCGAGCGCCGTCACGCCCAGTTCCGTCAGGTGCGAAATGATCGACGGATGCGCCAGCGCCGCGTACGTACCCCGGAGCTCGTCGGGCAGGTCCGGGTGCATCATCGTGAGGCCCTTCACATGGGCCTCGTAGAGGATCGTGCGGTGATAATCCGTGCGCGGCGGGCGGTCGTCACCCCAGTCGAAGTACGGATTGACCACCACCGACGCCATCATGTGCGGCGCCGAGTCCAGGTCGTTGCGTGAGTCCGGCTTCCCGAAGTGGTAGCCGTACACCGCCTCGCCCCAGTCGATCTTCCCGCTGATCGCCCGCGCGTACGGGTCGAGCAGCAGCTTGGCGGAGTTGCACCGCTTGCCCTGCGCGGGGGCGTACGGGCCGTGGACCCGGTAGCCGTAGCGCTGGCCCGGCATGATGCCGGGCAGAAAGGCATGGCGTACGAACGCGTCGGACTCGCGCAGTTCTACCGCCGTTTCCGAACCGTCGTCGTGCAACAGGCACAACTCGATCCGGTCGGCGGCCTCCGAATAGACAGCGAAATTGGTCCCGGCGCCGTCGTACGTGGCGCCGAGTGGGTAAGCCTCTCCCGGCCAGACCTGCATGCGATCGACTCTTCCACTTCTGATCCGGGTTCTGCGGGGCACTTCGCACAGATCTTCCCCGAAAGTGGGGCAACCTCCTAGGACTTCGCGCCGTCCTACCGGGTGACCACGCATACTCGGTATGCCAGTTGCTGTCGCGTGTGACGCGCGGGGCGACAGGGGGCTCCGGGACGAGTAGGGGGGCATTGTGAACAGCACAGTGCGCCGGCACCTGGGGAAGGTGCTGGCGGGGGCCGCGATAGCGGTGACCGGAACCGCGGTGATGATCGGGGTGACCCTGCCGGATCCGGCGGGAGCCGACGACACGCGGGTCGGCCGGTCGGGGGACGCGGCCGTCGCCGGGTCCGCCCAGGGTGAGCAGAGCGCACAGGGGGACCGGGACAGTGGGAGCACGGCGGCGGGGCAGGCGCCCGGGCCCGGGGTGGTCGAGGGCGCCCCGGCCGTGGACGAGCAGGGCATCGGCAGGGACCCCCTGACGGACGCCGAGCTGGAGCGGGTGGAGAAGCTCGCGCTGACGCCCTCGCAGTTCGCCGGCGGCAGGGACGTCGAGGGGGACCGGGGTCCGCAGCACCTCGGCACGAACCTGAGCGAGATGGAGCCGTCCGAGGTCGACGACGCCGCGCCGCCGCGCCGCGCGGAGGTCTCGTACTACGACTACAAGAGCGACGAACTGGTGACGAAGACCGTCAACCTCGCCACCGGCAAGGTCGAGCGGTCCGGTGCGGTCAAGGGCGTACAGCCGTCGCCCACCCGTCAGGAGAGCCGTGAGGCCGCGGAGCTGATCCTGGCGAGCCCGCGCGGTAAGGGCCTGAAGAAGGACTACCAGGACGCCATGGGCAAGCCGCTCACCTCGGTGGACCAGCTGTGGGTGAGTGGCGGGATCTACCGGGCGGACCGCGAGGAGACAGTGCCGCCGGCGCTCGCGAAGTGCGGGGTGCACCGGTGCGTCCGCGTCACGTCCAAGGTCAAGAACGGACCGTGGATCGACACCCGCGATCTCGTCGTCGACCTGAGCGCGAGGACCGTCGGCCGCATCGGCTGACCACCCTCCCGGCCCTCTCGACGCCCGTCTCATCCTCTTCAGTCCCTTCCGGCACTTCCGTACGAGGGAGTTCATCCTCATGCACCTCAACAGAGCTTCTGGTGCCCGCAAGCGGGCCGCGGCAACCCTCGCGGTCGCCGCCCTGATGGGCAGCCTCGCCGCGGCGGGCGGTTCCGCGGCCACCGCGGCACCCAAGGCGGCACCCAACGCCGCACCCGCGGCACCCGCACCGCCCCCGGCCGACTGCAGCGCGGCGTACCGCATCGAGCAGAAGCTCGACGGCGGCACCACCTGGCGCATGTGCTGGAATTACAACAAGTACGCCGGCCTCGTCCTGGAAAAGGTGTCGTACCAGCCCAAGGGCGAACCCAAACCGATCCGCGTCCTGACGAGCGGCAAGCTCGGACAGGTGCACGTGCCGTACGACAACGGTGGGGCGGAGTTCGACGACCTCACCGACTACGACTTCGGCCTGGGGCTCCAGGACCTGAAGCCGACCGAGTGCCCCGGCGGCACCATCAAGACCGTCCGGGTCCCCGAGACCGGCAACGTCAAGGGCCTGTGCGCGACCACGCGTGCGCGCGGACACGCGTACCGCCTCGCCAACGACGAAGGCACCAAGGTCTGGCAGGCCCAGGGCAAGGACCTGCTCGTCTACACCGTCAACAAGGTGTCCTGGTACGAGTACATCACCGAGTGGCGCTTCTCGTCCGACGGCACCATATCCGCCAACGTCGGCGCCACGGGCAGCCTCTCGCCGGAGGACTACGACGCCACCGACGGCAGGGGCTGGCCGATCGGCAAGGGTGCGCGCGACTACGCCACCAGCCACAGCCACAATGTCTTCTGGCGGCTGAACTTCGGTCTCGACGGCAGCTCGAAGAACCGGATCGAGCAGTACGACTCGAAGGTCACCCCTCCGGCGGGCAACGGCAAGCCCACCACCAAGACCACCCGTACCCCCATAGCCAAGGAGCTCGCGGGCGACGCCAAGAACATGCGGTGGTGGCGGGTCGTCAGCGCGACCGGCAAGAACAAGGACGGGCACGCGCGCTCGTACGAGATCGTGCCCGGCGCCACCAACAAGCACCCGGGACGCAGCTTCACCCAGCACGACGTGTACTTCACGAATTACCGCAAGTGTGAACAGTTCGCGAGCAACAACATCAGCAGCTGCGGCAGTGCGAACGCGCCCAGGAGCGTCGACAAGTGGGTGAACGGCGAGGACCTCAAGAACCCGGTCACCTGGGTCAACATCGGGTTCCACCACATAGCCCGCGACGAGGACCAGCAGCCCATGCCGGTCCACTGGCAGGGTTTCCAGCTCGCGCCCAGGGACGTAACCGCTATGAATCCGCTCACTCCGGCTGATCTCGCAGGACAGAACGGGCATTACTGATAGGGGAGTTGGGAAAGGAGCCTGCTGATCCGGCTGCACCGCCTCCCGCTCCCGGAGTACCCTTCCTTGATCGTTGAAGACGGGGCTTCCAGGAGCTGAAGGCGGTGCGTGGGTGAGCTCGGGAGGGCTGGAACTGCCCCCCGGTGACGCAGGTCACGAGGGGGGTTCCGCAGGCGTCCCGCCCGGAGCGGTCTCGCTTGCGCGGCCGATGGAGATCGGAGCGGAGCTGGACTGGGGCGCGGACGCCTGGAGCGAGGTGCGTACGCGCGCTCAGCGGGCCGGGCGCGCCTACATCTGGCTGAACCTCGTGGAGCAGCGGCTGCGCGCCGTCGTCGCCGGGGTGCTCCGGCCCATTTACGAGCCGGTGCACGGCGAGGACGACTGGGTGGTCGCGGCCGCCGGGCCCGCCGGCCAGGAGTGGGTGCAGCGCGCCGTCGCGGTACGGGAGGTGTCCCGCCGGAAGGGCTACCTGCTCGACCCTGCCGACGACAACGTCATCAGCTTCCTCACGCTGCCTCAGCTGCGCGAGCTCATGGTGCAGCACTGGCCGTGCTTCGAGCCGTACTTCGACGACCGGCGCGACGTCGAGCTGGCCCTGGACGAGCTGGAGGTCACCCGTAACGTCGTCTCACGCAACCGGGCGCTGTCCGAGGCGGTCCTGGCCCAGGCCGAACGGGCGTCCGCGCGGCTGCTCGAAATCCTGGGCAGCGGGACCGGCGTGTCGTCGTCCGACCGGCTCAAGGTGGACGCGGTCGAGGATCTGGTGGGGGACCGGTACGCCGATGTGGTCAGCGTCCACCCGGACCGGGTGCGACTCCAGCGCCAGCTGCCCGCCGAGGACCTCTTCGGCGGCGCGCGGCGGCTCGACGCGATCGGCATAGGCCTGAACCTCCTCGTCCAGAACTTCTCCGGCCGGCGGCTGGTGCGGCTGGCCGAGTCCGGCTGCCGGATACGCCTGCTCTTCCTGAACCCGGCGAGCAGTGCGGTCAAACGGCGCGAGCGCGAACTCGGGCTGAAGAAGGGTGAATTGAGCCGCTCGGTGGAGATGAACATCCTCCACATGCGGCGGGTGCGTTCCAAACTCCGTGACCCGGGGGCGTTCCAGATCCAGGTCTTCGACGAGACGCCGCGCTTCACGGCGTACCTCGTGGACGGGGACGGCTCGGACGGGCTCGCCGTCGTCCAGACGTATCTGCGCAAGGCGCGCGGCATGGAGGCGCCGGTGCTGGTGCTGCGGGGCGGCAGGCGCGGCGTGGTCCGGCACGGACAAGGCGGGCAGGATGGCGAACACGGCCTTTTTGATACGTATCGGGAGGAATTCGAAGCCGTGTGGGCGGACTCCCGACCGGTCTCCTGAACGTCCCTGACCCGGCGTTGTCAGTGGTGCGTGCGAGGGTGGTTTTCCACCGGGGAGCTTCCGGGGGAGCATCATGAAGGAGGTCCCAGGATGGGATGGCACGGGGAACCGCTGGTCGGATTCGACCTGGAGACGACCGGCACGGAGCCGCTGGAGTCCCGGATCGTCACGGCGTCGATCGTCGGCGTGAAGGACGGCACAGTGGTCCGCCAGCGTGACTGGCTGGCCGACCCGGGCATCCGCATTCCGGCGCAGGCGTCGGCGATTCACGGCATCAGCAGCGAGCGGGCCGGTGCGGAGGGCAGGCCCGCCCGCGAGGTCGTCGAAGAGATCGCTCAGACGCTCACCGGCTACTGGGAGCAGGGGGTGCCCGTCGTCGCGTACAACGCGGCCTTCGACCTGACCCTGCTCGCGGCCGAGTTGAGCAGGCACGGGCTGCCGTCGCTGAGTGAGCGGCGCGACGGCGCGGGCATCGGCCCGGTCATCGATCCGTACACGATCGACCGCGCCGTCGACCGCTACCGCAGGGGCAAGCGGACGCTGGAAGCGGTCTGCGTCGAGTACGGCGTGGTCCTGGACGGCGCCCACGAAGCATCGGCCGACGCCCTCGCCGCGGTCAGGGTCGCCCGTGCGATAGCCGAACGCCATCCGTCGATCGCCGCGCTGGCCCCTGCCGACCTGCACGACAAGCAGATCCAGTGGTACGCCGACTGGGCCGCCAACTTCCAGGAATTCCTCCGCAAAAAGGGCACCCCGGACGCGGTCATCGATCCGCGCTGGCCGCTGCGCGAGCTGACCCCGGTAGCGCTCTGAGGCCCTGCGGCCGCCCGATCGCGGCTCCTCGTACCGCGGCTCCTCAGAACGGGTACCAGCGGACCTCCGGGTCGCCGTCGCGCAGGGACGCCACCCGTCGGCGGAACTCGGCCGCAGCCGCCGGGTTGGACGGGGCGTGCTGCGCCACCCAGGCGCAGCTGGCCGTCTCCCGGGCGCCGCGCAGCACCGCGCAGCCGGACCATTCGCGTACGTCCCAGCCGTACGCCGAGGTGAACGCGTCGTACGCCTCGGCGTCCAGACCGTAGCGGTCGCGCGAGAGGGCCATGACCACCAGGTCGTGCTCGCGGAAATCGGCGGCGAAGGTCTCCAGGTCGACCAGGACCGGGCCTTCGGGGCCGACGTGGACGTTGCGGGGCAGCGCGTCGCCGTGGATCGGCCCCTGCGGCAGGCGCGGGGTGAGCGCGGCCGCCGCAGCGGCGAAGCCGTCGCGCCGCTCACGCAGATACGCCGCGTCGGCCGGGTCGATCGCGTCGCCCGCGAGCCGCAGCCACCGTTCCACCCCGCCGAGCAGTTCACGCCGGGGGAGGGGGAACGAGGGGGCGGGCAGGGCGTGAACGAGGCGCAGCAGCTCCGCCAGGTCCTGGGCGCCCGCGGGGCGTACGGACTCGGGCAGCCGGTGCCACACGGTCACCGGGTGGCCGTCCACCACGCGGGGCTTCGGCTCGGCGGCCCGTACAGCGGGGACGCCCGAAGAGGCGAGCCAGGTCGCGACGGCCAGTTCGCGCTGGGCCCGCGCCACCAGCTCCGGGTCGCGGCGGCCGACCTTGACCACGAGGTCGCCGGCCCCGAACACCGCGTTCTCGCCCAGCGCCAGGAGCATCGCGTCGGAGGGGGAGGCGGGGAGTCCGGCGGTGGCCAGAACCCCGCGTGCTCGTGTCTCGTCCATGAGCACAGATTCTCGCATTCCCGCAGGTGGGGTTGACGAACCGACGACCCGTCAGCACGATGACGGGGGCTTCCGAGTCGCCCGAAGGAGTGGAATCTGTGACATTAGAGACCGCAAAGGCGCGGTCAGGCAGAAGTTCCGGCAGAAGTTCCGGCAGAAGTCCCCGCAGTGGTGCGGACCACGGCGCCTGGTTCTTGGTGCTGCCCGCGCTGATCCCGATCCTGATCCTCAGCGTGGGCCCGCTGCTCTACGGCATAGCCCTCGCCTTCACCGACTCCCAGTCGGGCCGCACCACACCCACCCAGTGGATCGGGCTGCTGAACTTCCAGGACCTGCTGCACGACACGCTGTTCTGGGACTCGTTCCGCATCGGCCTGCTGTGGGCGGTGGGGGTGACCGTGCCGCAGTTCCTGCTGGCGCTCGGGCTCGCCCTCCTGCTCAACCAGAACCTCCGCTTCCGCTGGCTGGCCAGGGCGCTCGCGATCATCCCCTGGGCCATGCCCGAAGTCGTCGTAGGCATCATGTGGCGCCTCGTCTACAACCCCGACGCCGGGATTCTGAACGAGACCATCCGCGACCTGGGCCTGGGCGACGGAGGCGACTGGCTGACCGGCCTCGCCACCGCCCTGCCCGCCGTCATCCTCGTCGGCATCTGGGCGGGCATGCCCCAGACCACGGTCGCCCTGCTCGCCGGGCTCCAGAACACCCCGCACGAGCTGCACGAGGCGGCCGCCCTCGACGGCGCCGGCGCTTGGCGCCGCTTCCGTACCGTCACCTGGCCCGCCATCAAGCCGGTCGCCCTCGCCATCACGGCGCTCAATTTTATCTGGAACTTCAATTCCTTCGCCCTGGTCTACGTCCTGACCAACGGCGGCCCCGGCGGCCGCACCCGCCTGCCCATGCTCTTCGCGTACGAACAGGCCTTCCGCTACGGCCAGTTCGGTTACGCCGCCGCCATGGGCTGCGTCATGGTCGCCGTGATCTCGGTGATGCTCGCCTTCTACCTCGTGGGCCGCCTGAAGGGAGGCGACGACCAGTGACCTCCCGCACCAGCAGGTCCGCGCGCACCGGCCAGTACCTCGCGCTCCTCTGCTACCTCGTCTTTCTCGCCTTCCCCTTCCTCTGGCTGATCTCGACGGCCTTCAAGCCGCCGCGCGAGCTCGGCTCCCTGCACCCCACCTGGATCCCGGACAACCCGACCCTCGACAACTTCCGCCAGGCCTTCGACGAACAGCCCCTGCTGGAAGCCGCGCTCAACAGCCTCACGGCCGCGCTCTCGGCAGCCCTGATCGCGGTCGTCATCGCGACCCCGATGGCCTACGTCATGGCCCGCCACCGCAACAAACTCTCCGCCGCCACCGGATGGGTCGTGGTCAGCCAGGCGTTCCCGTTCGTCCTGGTGATCATCCCGCTCTTCCTGATCCTGAAGAACCTCCACCTGATCAACTCCCTGGTGGGCCTGATCATGGTGTACGTCGTGTGGTCCCTGCCCTTCGCGCTCTGGATGCTGGTCGGTTACGTCAGGGCCGTACCGCGCGAGCTGGAAGAGGCCGCCGCGGTCGACGGCGCGAGCAGGCTCCGTACGCTCGTCTCGGTCACCGCCCCGCTCCTGGCCCCCGGCATCGTCGCCACCGCGCTGTTCGCGTTCATCACCGCATGGAACGAGTTCTTCTTCGCGCTCGTCCTCCTCAAGACCCCTTCGATGCAGACGTTGCCGGTCGTGCTCACCCACTTCCTCGGCGCGGAGGGCGTGGCCGACCTCGGCCCGCTCGCCGCCGCCGCGTTCCTCGCCACCCTCCCCTCTCTCGTCGTCTTCGCCCTCATCCAGCGGCGGATCACGGGCGGCATGATGGCCGGGGCGGTGAAGGCGTGATGCGACGTATCACCCAGCTCGCGGTCGCGGCCACCGCGCTCGCGTCGCTGCTCCTCACCGGCTGCTCGGACGACGGCGGCGACCGGGACGCGGATGGGAAGGTGACACTCCGCTTCCAGTCCCTCGCCTGGCAGAAGGAGTCCGTCGACGCCAACAAGGAACTCGTCGACGAGTGGAACGCCGCACACCCCGACGTACGCGTCGAATACGTCCAGGGCAGCTGGGACAGCGTCCACGACCAGCTGCTGACCTCCTTCGAGGGCGGCGAGGCGCCCGACATCATCCACGACGCCTCCGACGACCTGGCCGACTTCGCGTACGGCGGCTACCTCACCGACCTGCGCGACCTGCTGCCCGCCCGGCTCAGGAGCGACATCCCGCAGCGCAGCTGGGACACGACGACGTTCGGCGAAGGGGTGTACGGCGTGCCGTTCCTCCAGGAGCCGAGGGTCCTGATCGCCAACGCGAAGATTCTCAAGGAGTCGGGCGTACGCATCCCGACTTCCGAAAAGCCGTGGAGCTGGCCGGAGTTCCGCCGGATCACCAAGAAACTGAGCGAGGGCAGCGGCGACGGAAGGAAGTTCGGCGTCGCCTGGCCCCTCAAGGACCCCGTCTCCGCCACCCTCAACCTCGGGGTCTCGGCGGGCGGTCAGCTCTTCCACCGCGACGCCGACGGCAAGGCCGAAGTGCGCTTCACCGAGGGCGACGCCGTGGTCCCCGGCACCGTCCACGACCAGGTCAACACCGACAAGAGCGCGTCGGCGGCCACCCTCGGCATGGGAGGCTCGGACACCCTGCCCGGCTTCTTCGGCGGCAAGTACGCCATGGTGCCGCTCGGCTTCTCCTACCGGCAGCAGATCGCCCAGCAGGCACCCGAGGGCTTCGAGTGGAAGGTGCTGCCCGCCCCGGCCGGCGCCGAGGGCCCCGCGCAGGGAGTGAGCCCCCAGACGCTTTCGATCGCCGAGGACAGCCCGTACAAGAAGGAGGCGATGGAGTTCATCGATTTCTTTCTTCAGCCCGCCAACATGGCGCGCCTCGCCAAGGGCGACTGGATGCTCCCGACCGGCACCGGGGCCCTGAAGGACCCGGCCTTGCGCGCAGAGAAGGACGGCTGGGCGACAGGCGCCGCACTCGCCCAGCACCTGGTGTCGGCCCCTGCTCAGTCCGTGCGCGGCTATCCCGAGTGGAAGGACAAGGTGGCGACCCCCGCCTACCAGGAGTACTACAGCGGCGCCATCGACGCCGACGAGCTGGAGAAACGCCTGGTCGAGGACGGAAACCTGGTGCTGGCCCGCTACCAGCGCTGAGCCGTCCGCCGAGTGAGGGGGGTGGCCGAAGCCGGGGTGCGCCAGTAAATCGCATTGCACGAGACGTCTCGTCTCGCTTAGGGTCGCGGCATGACTTCACGCCAGCGTGCCCACATCGCCATGTTCTCCATCGCCGCCCCCGGGCACGTGAACCCGAGCATCGAAGTGATCCGGGAGCTCGTCGCCCGGGGACACCGCGTCTCGTACGCGATCCCCGCCTCCTTCGCCGGCAAGGTCGCCGTCACCGGCGCCGACCCGGTCGTCTACACCTCGACGCTTCCCACCGAGGACAATCCGGAGGACTGGGGCACGGAGCTGATCGACAACATCGAGCCATTCCTCAACGACGCCATCCAGGTCCTGCCGCAGCTCGTCGAGGCGTTCGAGGGCGACGAACCGGACCTCGTCATCCACGACATCACCGCCTACCCGGCGCCCGTCCTCGCCCACCGCTGGGGCGTGCCCGCCGTCTCGCTCTCCCCGAACCTCGTCGCCTGGGAGGGGTACGAGGAGGAGGTCGCCGGGCCGATGTTCGCCGAGCTCAAGCAGTCCGAGCGCGGCCGGGCGTACTTCGCGCGCTTCCGCGCCTGGCTCGACGAGAACGGGATGCCCGACCTCGACCCCGACCGCTTCGCGGGCCGCCCGCGCCGCAGCATCGTCCTGATCCCCAAGGTGCTCCAGCCGAACGCCGACCGCGTGGACCGGTCCGTCTATTCCTTCGTCGGCGCCTGCCAGGGCGACCGCGAGGACCAGGGCGGCTGGCAGCGCCCGGCCGGCGCGCACAAGGTGCTGCTGGTGTCGCTGGGTTCGGCGTTCACCAAGCTGCCGGCCTTTTACCGGGAGTGCGTCAAGGCCTTCGGTGACCTGCCCGGCTGGCATGTCGTGCTCCAGATCGGCAAGTTCGTGGACCAGTCGGAGCTCGGCGAGGTGCCTGCCAACATCGAGGTGCGCGACTGGGTGCCGCAACTGGCCGTCCTCAAGCAGGCCGACGCCTTCATCACGCACGCGGGCGCCGGCGGCAGCCAGGAGGGCCTCGCCACCGGCACGCCGATGGTCGCCGTCCCGCAGGCCGTCGACCAGTTCGGCAACGCCGACATGCTGGTCTCGCTCGGCGTCGCCCGCAGGATCGACACCGAGGCCGCCACCGCCGACGCGCTGCGCGCCGCCGTCCTCGGCCTCGTCGAGGATCCCGAGGTGGCCCGCAGGGCCGGGGACATCCGCCGCGCCATGGCGTCCGAGGGCGGCACCGCGCGAGCGGCCGACCTCATCGAGGCCGAACTGCCCGCCCGTTGACCGGGACACCGTCTTCTTGATCTGGCTCCGGCCGCGAGTACGCCGACCGACTTGGTGCGCTCTGACCCAATTTCTTATTACGAACCCTTGTTGAGTAAGTAACAGGCGTATGAAGGTCTTGATCTGAGCGCGTCAATCGGTCAGGGTTTCGAGGCAGCCCCGGAGAATTTCCGGTCCGGAGGCAAATCCCCCCACATTTTGACGAGGAGACCCCTCTTCATGGCAATTCATAAGCGTTCCAGCCGCCTGAAGCTCACCGCGGCGATAACCGCCGTAGCAGCCGCGGCCGGCGTGACCGTACTCAATTCCTCCTTCGCGGGAGCCGCTCCCGTCGCCGAGGGGCACGTGTACGGGGCCGACGCCAAGGGCGCCGTCGCCGGCAGCTACATCGTGATGCTGGACGAGAAGGCCGACAAGCAGGACCTGGCCACGGAGTACGGCGGCAAGCTGCAGCGCAACTACAGCTCCGCCATCAACGGCTTCTCCGCCAGCGGACTGACCGAGACCGAGGCCAAGCGCCTCGCCGCCGACCCGTCCGTCGCCAAGGTCGTCCAGAACAAGAAGTTCTCGATCAACGCCACGCAGGACAAGCCGCCGTCCTGGGGCATCGACCGCGTCGACCAGGCCGACACCGCCGGCGACAGCAAGTACACCTACCCGGACAGCGCGGGCGAGGGCGTCACGGCGTACGTCATCGACACCGGGGTCCGCATCTCGCACAAGGACTTCGAGGGCCGCGCCGCCCACGGCTTCGACGCCGTCGACAACGACGACTCCGCCGACGACGGCAACGGCCACGGCACGCACGTCGCCGGAACCATCGCGGGCGCCGCGCACGGTGTCGCCAAGAAGGCGAAGATCGTCGCGGTCCGCGTCCTCGACGACAACGGCTCCGGCACCACCGAGGGCGTCGTCGCCGGCATCGACTGGGTCACCAAGAACCACCAGGGCCCCTCCGTCGCCAACATGAGCCTCGGCGGCGGCGCCGACGAGGCGCTCGACGAGGCCGTACGCAAGTCCATCGCCTCCGGCGTCACCTACGGTGTCGCGGCGGGCAACGAGTCCGCCGACGCCGGCCAGGGCTCCCCGGCCCGGGTGAAGGAGGCCATCACCGTCGCCTCCAGCACCAAGGACGACGCGCAGTCCGACTTCTCCAACTTCGGCGCGGTCGTGGACATCTACGCGCCGGGCTCCGACATCACCTCCTCCTGGAACGACAGCGACAACGGCACCAAGACCATCTCCGGTACGTCGATGGCGGCCCCGCACGTCGTGGGCGCCGCCGCGGTCTACCTCGCGGGCCACAAGGACGCCACCCCGGAAGCCGTCGCGACGGCGCTGACCGGCGGGGCCACCCCCGACAAGATCAGCAACCCGAGTCAGGGCACCCCGAACAAGCTGCTGAAGGTTGTCGAGTAGGAACTCGCGCCCAGCACTGAACGGGCGGTCGCCGTGCCCTCCCCCACGGGGTGCGGCGGCCGCCTATCGTTTGGCGCATGACCACGACGTACGCCGCCCTGCTGCGCGGAATCAATGTGAGCGGGCACAAGAAGGTGCCCATGGCGGAGCTCCGGGCGCTGCTGACCGAACTGGGCCACCGGGATGTCCGTACGTACCTCCAGAGCGGCAACGCCGTCTTCACCACCGACGTGGACGCATCGGCCGCAGCCGAGGACGCACTCGCCGCGGCCCTGGAGCAGGCCATCGAGACCCACTTCGGGTTCACCGTCGACTGCCTGGTCCGCAGCGGCGCCTATCTGAAGGCCGTCGCCGACGCCTGCCCCTTCCCGGCCGCCGAGCTGGAGGCCAAGCAGCTGCACGTCACCTACCTCTCGCGGCCCGTCGCCCCCGACCGGTTCGCGTCCATCGACCCGGCGGCGTACCTGCCCGAGGAATTCCGCCTCGGTGACCGCGCCCTCTACCTCCGCACACCGGACGGCCTCGGCCGCTCCAAGCTCGCCGAGGTACTCGCGCGACCGGCCCTCCTCAAGGGGGTCGCCGGGACCACCCGCAACTGGAACACGGTCACCAAACTCGTGGAGATGACCCGTGACTGACGACGCCGTCGAAGCCGCCATCGAGAACGAACTGCGCCTGCTCGACCCGGCCGTCCGCAACAGTCCCGGACTCCTCGCCGAGCTCCTCCATCCCGAGTTCCGCGAATTCGGCGCGTCGGGCCGCCGCTGGGACCGCGATTCGGTCATCGCGGCCCTCACCGACGAGTCCGCCCCGAAGGCCCGCCCGATCACCACCACGCGGATGACGGGCGTACGACTCGCGCCGGACCTGGTCCAGCTGACCTTCGACACGGAGAGCAAGGGCCGCCGCGCCCACCGCAGTTCGCTGTGGCGCCTGACGGACCGGGGCTGGCTGCTCTACTTCCACCAGGGCACGCCGTACGAAGAGGAAGAAGAGGGCGCCGACCCCGGCCCCGGCGTCACGCCGCAGGCGCCATGACCCGCTCCGCCCGTGCGGTCCACCGGCCTTCCGTACGGGCGATCCGCACCGGGTGGTCGAAACACTCGCTGACCCGGTCCGTCGTCAGTACCTCGTCCGCCCGTCCCGACCCGAGACACCGGCCGCCGCGCAACAGCATCGCGTGCGTCGTAGTCGCGGGGAGCTCCTCCAGGTGGTGCGTGACGAGGATCGTCGCTAGCTCGGGATGCTCGCGGCGCAGCGCGTCCAGGCTACTGAGCAGCTGCTCGCGGGCGTCGCCCTTGCCGCCCATCCCGAGCATCCCCAGCAGCCGGTCGGCCCGATTCAGGTCCTCGGCGTCCGTCGCCCGACGCGGCACCGGCTCGACGGAGTTGGTGAGCCCCGTCAGTACGACGTCCCGCACCCGCAGCGGCGAGCGCAGCGGATGGCGCGGATTGACATGACCGAGGTACGTCCGCAACTCCCGCAGGTCAACCCGCCCCAGCTCCCGCCCCAGCACCTCGACCGTGCCGCGCGTCGGATGCGAGACGGCACCGAGCAGACCCAGCAGGGTGCTCTTGCCCGCGCCGTTCGCGCCGAGCAGCGCCCAGTGTTCACCGCTGCGTACGGTCAGCGAGACGGAGTCCAGCAGCAGATTTCCGTCCCGGACGACATCGACCCGGTCCGCCTCGATCACGACCGTGCTCACAGCTCCGCCATCTCCTCCGCGCTCAGCCGCAGCTCCGCCGAGTCCAGGTTCTCCTCCAGGTGTACGAGCGACCCCGTGCCCGGCGTCGGGCACAGCACCGGCGAGCGGTGCAGCAGCCAGGCCAGCGCGAGCTGCCCACGACCCCTCAACTCCCCGTTGCCCAGCGGGAACCAGGGCAAGAACGCGATGCCGCGCGCTTCGCACAACTCCAGAACGTCCTCGGAAGACCGGTCCACCAGGTTGAAGCGGTTCTGTACGGACGCGATCTCCGTCATCGCCAGCGCCTCCTCCAACTGCCCGGCGCTGACGGAGTCCAGGCCGATGTGCCGGATCTTGCCCGCCGCGCGCAACTCGTCGAGCGCGCCGAGCTGTTCGGCCATCGGTACGTCCGGATCGAGCCGGTGCAGCTGATACAGGTCGATGGTCTCGACCCGCAGCCGCCGCAGGCTCGCGTCGCACATGGCCCGCAGGTCCTCGGGCCGCCCCGCGATGTGCCAGGCGTCGGCGCTCGTACGGACCACCCCGCCCTTCGTCGCGACGACGAGCCCGTCGGGGTAGGGGTGAAGCGCGTCGGCGACGAGCTCTTCCGCCAGCCCCGGGCCGTAGTTGTCGGCCGTGTCGATAAGCGTGACACCGCGCTCGACCGCACGCCGCAGCACCGCGACCGCGTCCGCACGCTCGCCGCGCGGGCCCCAGTAACCGGGCCCGGTCAGCTGGGCCGTACCGAAGCCGAGGCGGCGTACGGGAAGGTCCCCACCGATCGTGAAAGTGTCCGAGATCATGTACGCACGCTACTCCGTGCACCCTGCACACAAAGTGCGGGGTGCGGGAGGCTCGCACGCACGCCCAGGACACGCCCGGAGGGCGTTCGGGGGCTGGGGCTCGCCCCCCCACGCGGCGGCAGCCGCAAAGTGTCTCAGCGGGAAGGGGCGGGGTGGGGAAAAGCCCCGCAGGGCAGGCACCGGGGCGTCGCCCCTACGCGCTGACCGCCGCCGCCAGGCGCACCGGTACCCGTGCCTCGTCGTAGCGGGCCAGCAGCACATGGGCCACCTCCGGTGAAGCGCCCAGCACCTCCCCCAGCACCTCCGCGCCGGATTCCCGCGCCCCGCGCGCGATCCGGTCCGGGAGGAAGCCGGGAGCGATGACGTACGGGGCCACGGCTACCCGCCGTACCCCGGCCGCCGTCCGCAAGGACCGCACCGCGTCCTCCGTGCGGGGCAGAGATGCGGAGGCGAACGCAGGCCGCACGGCGCACCAACCGGTGTACCGCAGCTCCCGCGCAATTTCAGCGATCACTGCGATCGCCTCCGGGTCTGTGGAGCCCGCCGAGGCCAGGACGACCCCGGTCGAGCTCTTGTCACCGGGCGTGAGCCCGGCTTCGTACAGTCGCCGCTCCAAAGCACCGAGCAGCAGCGGCGACGGGCCCAGGACCTCCGCCTGGTGGATCCGCAGCCGCGGCAACCGCGCCGACGCCTCGTGCAGTACGGCGGGGATGTCGGCCTTCGCGTGGAACGCGCGGGTCAGGAGGAGGGGGAGCGCCACCACGTCCTCCACGCCCTCCGACGCCAGGCGCTCCAGCACCTGCGGAACCGCCGGCGCGTTGAAGTCCAGGAAGCCGGTCTCCACGCGCAGCCCCGGCCGCAGCGACCGCACCCGCTCCACCAGGGCGTGCACGGTCGCGGCGTGCCGCGGATCGCGGCTGCCGTGGGCTATGACGAGGAGAACCGGACGTCGGGACGACAACAACATGGCGAATCAGCCCTTGGTCAGCAGGCCACGGCTGCGCAGCACGCGGCGCTCCAGCGGGGAGAAGAACAGCAGGTCGATGCCGATGCCGACCACGAGGATCAGGATGATCGTGGCGAGCACACCGGACATGTCGCTGAAGGTACGGAAGTTCTCCATCAGCTGTCCGAGACCCGTGCCGAGATCCGGCGAGTTGGCGATCAGCTCGGCTGCCATCAGCGAGCGCCACGAGAACGCCCACCCCTGCTTCAGCCCCGCCAGGTAGCCCGGCAGTGCCGCGGGCAGCAGCACATGCCGTATGCCGTTGATGCCGGTCGCCCCGATGGTGCGGCCCGCCCGCAGGTACAGCGGCGGGATCTGGTCGACACCGGCGACGAGACCGTTCGCGATCGACGGTACGGCGCCCAGCAGCACCACCGCGTAGATCGTCGCGTCGGTCAGCCCGAACCAGATGATCGCCGCCGGCACCCAGGCCACCGAGGGGAGGGACTGGAGACCGGACAGGATCGGGCCGATCGCCGCCCGCACCACCTTCACCCGGGCCACCAGCAGACCGAGCGGCGTACCGATGGCGACCGAGACCGCGAAGCCGAGGGCGCCGCGCGAGATGCTGGTCCAGATGTAGCCGAGCAGAGTGCCCTCGAGCCACATCTTCTCGATGGAGGCCCATACGTCCAGCGGGCTCGGCAGGACGTAGTCCGGCTTGAGGTCGGAGGCCGCCGCGAGCTGCCACAGCGTGATGACCAGGGCGATGGCCACCAGCGGCGGCACCACCTTGGACAGCAGGATCCGCCCGAGGCCGACCCGCTCCGCCGAGTGCTTCGTCTCCAGTGCGTCCAGGCCGGCCTCAAGACCGGCGAGGTCGTTCTTCGGGCTGGGACTCGCGTCCCTCGTATCAGTGCTGGCCATGTCGGCGGATCTCCCCCCGCAGCTGTTCAGTGATCTCTACGGACAGGTCGGCGACCGCGGAATCCTCGATCCGGCGCGGCTGCGGGATGCCGACCTTCCACTCGCGCGCGATGCGTCCGGGACGGGACGACAGCAGCACCACGCGCTCGGCGAGGCGGACGGCCTCGCGGACGTTGTGGGTGACGAAGAGGACCGAGACGCTGGTCTCGGACCAGATGCGGGTCAGTTCCTCGTGCAGTACGTCGCGGGTGATGGCGTCCAGTGCCGCGAACGGCTCGTCCATCAGCAGCAGCTTGCTGTCCTGCGCGAGCGCCCGCGCCAGGGCGACGCGCTGGCGCATACCGCCCGACAGCTCGTGCACCCGCTTCCCGTACGCCCCGCCAAGACGCACGAGCTGGAGCAGCCGCTCGGCCTCGCCGCGCCGCTCCGGCTTCGCCATGCCCCGCATCTTGAGGGCGAGTTCGATGTTCTTCCCGGCCGTCAGCCACGGGAAGAGCGCGTGCTCCTGGAACATCAGGGCGGGCCGGCCACCGGGTACGTCGATGGCGCCCGCGGAGGGCTTGTCGAGTCCGGCGACCAGGTTGAGCAGCGTCGACTTGCCGCAGCCGGAAGCCCCCAGCAGGGTCACGAACTCGCCGGGCGCGACATCGATGCTGATGTCGTCCAGCACGAGCTGCTGGGCGCCGGGCCGGCCGAACGACTTCGACACGTGGTCGATCCGTGCGGCGTACGGCACCGTGTCTGCGGGCGCGGCGGCCTGCTTGACGTCGAGTGTGGTGGCCATGAGCCTCACCTCCTGAGGGCGTTCCGGTTGGGCGGGAAGGACGGTTACTTGGTGCCGCGGTTACTTGGTGCCGAGTCCGGCGTCCTCGACGGCCGGACGCTTCTCGGCCTTCAGCACCTTGTTGAGGAGCGTCAGGTCGTAGATGCCGTCGAGCAGCGGGTCCTTGAGAAGACCGGCCTTGACCGCGTGGCCGGCCTCGTCCCGCAGCGTCGTCGCCAGCGGGTCATCGGTCGTCTCGACGTTCTTGAACGCCGGATCGAGCACCTCGGCGGGCAACTCCTTGCCGGAGTCGGCCTTCAGCTTCGCGTTGACCGCGGCCTTCGCCTCGTCCGGGTTGGCCTTGATCCACGCGTTGCTCTTCACCGAGCCGCGCAGCACCGCCTCGACGACGTCCGGGTGCTCCTTGAGGAACTTCTGGGAGACGATCACGTTCGTGATGACGAACTTGCCGTCCTTCCACAGCTTCTTCTCGTCGAGCAGTACCTTTCCGCCGCCCGCGACCAGCTTGGACGCGGTGGGCTCCGGCACCCAGGCACCGTCCAGCGCCCCGGACTCGAAGGAGCCCGGAATCTCCTTGTTGTCCTGGCGGACGACGGTGACGTCGCCCTTGCCGGTGCTGGCGTCGACCTTCAGGCCCTTCTCCGACAGGTAGTTCAGCAGCGCCACGTCCTGGGTGTTGGCGAGCTGCGGGGTCGCGATGCGCTTGCCCTTGAGGTCGTCCAGGGACTTGATCTTCTCGGGGTTGCCGACGAGCGAGACACCGCCGGAGGCCGAGCCCGAGATGATCTTCAGGTTCTGGCCGTCCGACTGGGTGAAGCCGTTGATCGCCGGGGAGGGCCCGATCCAGCTGATGTCGATGGCACCGGCGTTGAGGGCCTCGATCGCCGAGGGGCCCGCGTTGAAGGGCTGCTGCTTGACCTGCGTGCCGCCGAGCTCCTTCTGGAACAGGCCCTTCTGGAGCCCGACCAGTGCCGTGGCGTGCGTGACGTTGGGGAAGTAGCCGATCCGTACCTCGTCGAGCCCGCCGGTCTTCGCGCCCTTGGCAGCCGGTACGACGCTGTCGTCCTTTTTGGCCTGCGAGCCGTAACCGCAGGCGCCGAGCGCGCCGATCAGCAGCGGCAGGGCGGCGGCAGCGGCGAGGCTGCGGCGAAAGGTGGTACGTGGGGCTGGCACGGGAGGTGTTCCTCTCGGGTGGCCCGGCGTCACACCCCTCGCGTGGAGCGGGGTGTGCCCGGGAAGTCGGCAGGTCTTCGTCGGTACGGCGGCAGGGCGCGCAAGCGGTGCGCGTACGTCATCGGGCACATCGCGCGACTCCGCCCGTGCCCGCGCCGACGGTGCCGCTGCCGATGCGGCCGCCCTCTTTCGAGAACGTCGCGTAGACATCAACGGTCATGATCAGAAGTCCCAGCCCTCGTCGTCCGCCGCAGCGTCCACGGCCTGCACGGTCTCGGCGGCGAACGAGTCGCCCGCCATGCCGGCCGCCAGCGTCGTACCGTCCGCCGGGTCGATCAGCAGGAACGATCCGGTGCGGCGCGAGTCGCGGTACGCGTCGAGCGCGAGCGGTTCGGCCGTACGGACCTTCACGCGGCCGATGTCGTTGGCGACGAGCTGACCCGGGTCCGGATGCTGAGACAGGTCGTCCAGCGTCAGCCGCGACGGGATCTCCTTGACGATCGCCTTGACCGTACGGGTGGTGTGCTTGAGCAACACCCGCTGGCCGACCGTCAGCGGCTGGTCCGCCACGTGGCAGACGGTCGCCTCGACGTCCTGCGTGGTGGCCGGCGCGGAACCGCTCGGCGCGATCAGGTCACCGCGCGAGATGTCCAGGTCGTCGGCGAGCGTGACCGTCACCGACTGCGGCGCCCACGCGATGTCGACCGCCTCGCCCAGCGCGTCGATGCCGCTGATCGTCGACGTACGACCGGACGGGAGGACCGTCACGGCCTCGCCCACACGCAGCGCTCCGGACGCGATCTGGCCGGCGTAACCCCGGTAGTCGGGGTGCTCGGCGGTCTGCGGGCGGATGACGTACTGGACCGGGAAGCGGGCCTTGCAGCTCGCCAGGTCGTGGCTGACCGGGACCGTCTCCAGGTGCTCCAGCACCGTCGGGCCGCCGTACCAGTCCATGTTGGCGGAGGGCTCCACCACGTTGTCACCGGCCAGCGCCGAGATCGGGATCGCGGTGATCTCCGGGACACCGAGCGAAGCGGCGTACGCCGTGAACTCCTCGGCGATGGCGGCGAAGACGGGCTCGGCGTACTCGACGAGGTCCATCTTGTTGACGGCCAGCACGACGTGCGGGACGCGCAGCAGCGCCGCGACCGCCGCGTGCCGGCGGGTCTGCTCGACGACACCGTTGCGGGCGTCGACGAGGACCACGGCCAGCTCGGCGGTCGAAGCGCCCGTCACCATGTTCCGGGTGTACTGCACATGCCCGGGGGTGTCGGCCAGGATGAACCGGCGGCGCGTGGTGGCGAAGTAGCGGTACGCGACGTCGATGGTGATGCCCTGCTCGCGCTCGGCGCGCAGGCCGTCCGTCAGCAGCGCCAGGTCGGGCGCCTCCTGACCGCGCTTGAGGGACGCCGCCTCGACGGCCTCCAGCTGGTCGGTGAGGATCGACTTCGAGTCGTGCAGCAGCCGGCCCACGAGGGTGGACTTGCCGTCGTCGACGGAGCCGGCCGTCGCGAAGCGCAGCAGGGTGGTGGCCGACAACTGCTCGGTCAGCCCGGTGCCTGTGGTGGTGGTCATGTTTAGAAGTACCCCTCGCGCTTGCGGTCTTCCATCGCGGCCTCGGACATCTTGTCGTCGGCGCGGGTCGCGCCCCGCTCGGTGAGCCGGGAAGCGGCGATCTCGGTGATCACGGCGTCGAGCGTCGTGGCGTCGGAGTCGACGGCGCCGGTGCAGGACATGTCGCCGACGGTCCGGTAGCGGATCAGCCGCGTCTCGACCTTCTCCGACTCCTTCGGGCCGCCCCACTCGCCCGCCGTCAGCCACATGCCGTTACGGGCGAAGACCTCGCGCTCGTGGGCGAAGTAGATGGCCGGGAGTTCGATCTTCTCGCGGGCGATGTACTGCCACACGTCGAGCTCGGTCCAGTTGGACAGCGGGAACACGCGCACGTGCTCGCCCGGCGCGTGGCGGCCGTTGTAGAGCTGCCACAGCTCGGGGCGCTGGCGGCGCGGGTCCCACGCGGAGAACTCGTCGCGCAGCGAGAAGACCCGCTCCTTGGCGCGCGCCTTCTCCTCGTCGCGCCGCCCGCCGCCGAACACCGCGTCGAAGCGGTGCTGCTGGATGGCCTCGGTCAGCGGAACGGTCTGGAGAGGGTTGCGCGTGCCGTCGGGACGCTCGCGCAGCTTCCCGGCGTCGATGTACTCCTGTACGGACGCGACATGCAGCCGCAGTCCGTGCTCGGCGACGGTGCGGTCGCGGTACTCCAGCACCTCCGGGAAGTTGTGCCCGGTGTCGACGTGCAGCAGCGTGAAGGGAACCGGCGCGGGCGCGAACGCCTTCAGCGCCAGGTGCAGCATGACGATCGAGTCCTTGCCGCCGGAGAAGAGAATCACCGGCCGCTCGAACTCACCCGCCACCTCGCGGAAGATGTGGACGGCCTCGGACTCCAGGGCGTCCAGGTGGCTGAGCGCGTACGGGCTGTCGACGCCCTCTGCGGCAGTTGCGGCGGTCGTCGTCATGCCAGACCCCTCTCGGTGAGCAGCGCGTGCAACGCGGCTGCGGACTCCTGCACGGTCTGCTGGTGCGACTCGATCCGCAGGTCGGGCGACTCCGGTGCCTCGTAGGGGTCGTCGACCCCGGTGAGCCCGGAAATCTCGCCGGCCGCCTGCTTGGCGTACAGACCCTTCACATCGCGTACGGAGCACACGTCCACCGGCGTGGCGACGTGCACCTCCAGGTACGCGGTGCCCTCACTCTGGTGGCGCTTGCGGACGGCCTCGCGGCTGTCGGCGTACGGCGCGATGACGGGTGCCAGGGCCAGCACGCCGTTACGGGCGAGCAGCTCGGCGACGTAACCGATCCGCTGGACGTTGGTGTGCCGGTCCTCGCGGCTGAAGCCGAGGCCCGCCGAGAGGAACTCGCGGATCTCATCACCGTCCAGCACCTGGACACGGCGGCCTTCGGCCTTCAGCCGTCCGGCCAGCTCGTAGGCGATGGTGGTCTTGCCGGCGCTCGGCAGACCCGTGAGCCAGATGGTGGCCCCAGTCACGTCTTTCTCCTGCTCCTGATCGTTGCTCGTCATCAGCCGTGCAGCCCGCATTCGGTCTTGTTGCGCCCGGCCCAGCGGCCGGCGCGGGCGTCCTCGCCCTCCTCGACCCTGCGGGTGCAGGGCGCGCAGCCCACGGACGCGTAACCGTCCATCAGCAGCGGGTTCGTGAGGACGCCGTGCTCGGCGACGTACGCCTCGACGTCCTCCTGCGTCCAGCGGGCGATCGGCGAGATCTTGACCTTCTGGCGCTTCTCGTCCCACCCGACGACCGGGGTGTTCGCCCGGGTCGGGGACTCGTCGCGGCGCAGGCCGGTCGCCCAGGCGCTGTAGCCCTTCAGCCCGTCTTCGAGGGGCTTGACCTTGCGCAGGGCGCAGCACAGGTCGGGGTCGCGGTCGTGAAGCTTCGGACCGTACTCGGCGTCCTGCTCCTCGACGGACTGCCAGGGCAGGAGGGTGATGACGTTGACGTCCATGACGGCCTCGACGGCGTCCCGCGTCCCGATGGTCTCCGGGAAGTGGTAGCCGGTGTCGAGGAAGACGACGTCCACGCCGGGCTTGGCGCGGGAGGCGAGGTGGGCGACGACGGCGTCCTCCATGGAGGAGGTCACGCAGAAACGGTCACCGAAGGTGCCGGCGGCCCACTTGAGGATGTCCAGGGCGGAGGCCTCTTCGAGGTCCCGCCCGGCTTTTTCCGCCAGTGACTTGAGATCTTCCTGAACCGTGGTCATATCTCGTCCCCTCCAACGTCGTTGCGCGCAGTCCCACGGGCGAGGAGCCCGAGGAACTTCAACTGGAAGGCGCGGTTGCATGCCGCGCATTCCCACGCGCCGTGACCGGTCTCGTTGGGCCGCAGGTCCTCGTCGCCGCAGTACGGGCAGTAGAAGGGCGCCGCGCGCTCGCTCATGACAGGTCTCCGTCGCTTGCCCGCGCGGCCCAGGTCGCGAAGCGCTCGCCGGTCTCTCGCTGCTCCTGGAAGCGGAGCAGGACGCGCTCGACGTAGTCGGGCAGCTCGGCGGAGGTGACCTTCAGCCCACGGACCTTGCGGCCGAAACCGGCCTCCAGACCGAGCGCGCCGCCGAGGTGCACCTGGAAGCCCTCGACCTGGTTGCCTGCGTCGTCGAGGACCAGCTGCCCCTTGAGACCGATGTCCGCGACCTGGATACGGGCGCAGGCGTTCGGGCAGCCGTTGATGTTGATCGTGATGGGCTCGTCGAACTCCGGGATGCGCCGCTCCAGCTCGTCGATGAGCGACGCGCCGCGCGCCTTCGTCTCGACGATCGCGAGCTTGCAGAACTCGATGCCGGTGCAGGCCATCGTGCCGCGCCGGAAGGGAGAGGGCGTGACCCGCAGGTCCAGCGCCTCCAGCCCGGCGACGAGCGACTCGACCTGAGCTTCCTCCACGTCGAGCACGATCATCTTCTGCTCGGCGGTCGTACGCAGCCGGCCCGAGCCGTGCGCGCCGGCCAGGTCGGCGATCTTCACCAGCGTGGCGCCGTCCACGCGGCCGACGCGCGGGGCGAAGCCGACGTAGAAGCGGCCGTCCTTCTGCTTGTGCACGCCGAGGTGGTCGCGCCAGGTGCCGGTGGGCTGGGACGGCGCGGGGCCGTCGACCAGCTTGTACTTGAGATATTCGTCTTCCAGGATCTGGCGGAACTTCTCCGGGCCCCAGTCGGCGACGAGGAACTTCAAACGGGCACGGGTGCGCAGGCGGCGGTAGCCGTAGTCGCGGAAGATGCCGATGACGCCGCCGTAGACGTCCGGCACCTCGTCGAGCGGCACCCAGGCGCCGAGGCGGACACCGAGCTTCGGGTTGGTGGAGAGCCCGCCGCCGACCCAGAGGTCGAAGCCGGGGCCGTGCTCGGGGTGGTTGACGCCGACAAAGGCGATGTCGTTGATCTCGTGCGCGACGTCGAGCTGCGGCGATCCGGAAACCGCGGACTTGAACTTGCGGGGCAGGTTCGAGAAGTCCGGGTTGCCGATGAAGCGGCGCTGGATCTCGTCGATGGCGGGGGAGCCGTCGATGATCTCGTTCTCGGCGATACCGGCGACGGGAGAGCCGAGGATGACACGCGGCGTGTCACCACACGCCTCGGTCGTCGAAAGCCCGACCTCTTCGAGCCGACGCCAGATCTCCGGTACGTCCTCGATCCGGATCCAGTGGTACTGGACGTTCTGCCGGTCGGTGAGGTCGGCCGTCCCGCGCGCGAACTCCTGCGAGATCTCACCGATGACGCGCAGCTGCTCGGTGGTCAGCCGCCCGCCGTCGATGCGCACGCGCAGCATGAAGTACTCGTCGTCCAGCTCCTCCGGCTCCAGGATCGCGGTCTTGCCGCCGTCGATCCCGGGCTTGCGCTGGGTGTAAAGACCCCACCAGCGCATACGGCCACGGAGGTCATTGGGGTCGATCGAGTCGAATCCCCGCTTGGAGTAGATCGTCTCAATGCGTGTCCGCACATTGAGACCGTCGTCGTCCTTCTTGAACTGCTCATTGCCATTGAGGGGGGTGAAGTGACCTACGGCCCACTGACCCTCGCCACGGTGGCGTCCGGCCTTGCGGCGGGGCGTGACGGCAGCGGGCTTTTCCGGCGTGGCGGCCATGGTTGTGTTCGTCCTTCTCTGGCGGCTCAAGGAGTGGCGGGATCGCGCCGACCGCCCCCTGTGACCAGCGAAAAGACGGTCGGACACGACACATCGGAGTGCTCCGCCGGGTGGGCGGAGATCACGTGCGTATCGGGGTGGCCGGCTCGTCCGCGACGGCGGGGACGGCTATGAAAGTTCAGTGGTGCTGTGCTGTCAGCCCACCGGACAGATGGCGCTGGACATGCGGCCGAGGTCGACGTGCCGCCGACTCACCAAGGCAACTCCAGCTGAAGACATGACGGAAGCGTGTCATGGGGATCTCCGGCCAGTCCACCACCGCCCACAATGTGGACAACTCTGTCTCGAATCGCGAGACGATGTGTCGCCGGTCACTTTCTGGATGTCGGTTCAGACGTGCGCGCCGGCCCACGGTCCGGCCGTCTCCACGTCCTCTTCCTCGGCGGTCTTCGTCTCGAAGAGACGGAACCCGCGGCGCAGGTAGTTGTCCATCGCGTGCGGCCCGTCCTTGCTGCACGTATGCAGCCACACCCGCTTCGTGTCCGGCCGGTCCGGCCACCGCTCAGCGAGATCCCACGCGCGCGCGACCCCGTAGGACAGCAGGTGCCCGCCGATGCGCCGCCCCCGGAAGGCCGGGATCAGACCGAAGTACATGATCTCCACGACGCCCTCGTCCTGCGGGTCCAGCTCCACGTACCCCGCCGGAGTGCCGTTGACGTACGCGACCCACGTCTCGACCCCGGGCCGGTCCAGGACCGCCTGCCACTGCTCGTACGTCAGGCCGAGCCGGTCGGTCCACTGGATGTCACCGCCCACCGCTGTGTAGAGGAAGCGGCTGAACTCGGGGGAGGGGATCTCCGCCCGCACGATCCGGATGTCGCCCGGCGGCGCGGCGGAGGGGCGCAGGTCGTCGGGCGAGGTCTGTTCCAGCGACCAGGTGGTCACGGTGATGGTGCGCATGCGGCAAGCGAACCATGTGTCCGGGCCCTGGCCAAAGCCGGGCGCGTACGGGATGATCACGCCCGCGCCACGCCACCCCCCCGCATCCCTTGGCAGAAGGATGTTCCATGTCCCGTCGCACACACCGCGGCCTGCTCGCCGCGGCCACCCTCACCGCGGCCCTCACCACCCTGGCCACGCTGACCGCCCCCGCCGGGGCCTCGGCCGGCCCGCAGGCCCGGCTCTTCATGGTCAATCCGGTCCAGTCCTCGAACGACCAGTCGCTGACCGACGCGAAGGACTCGGCCGACGCTGTCCCCTCTTCCGCCTACGCCACGGCCACGCTGCGCAACCTTGACGCGAGCGGCGGGCTGTCCGGCAGGTGGGCACACGTGAGATCGGATACCGGCGCCTCGGCGAAGATCGCGGAAGCGGGTACGTACGACCGTCACGACGACCAGTTCGAGCAGGTCATGGCCTACTTCTGGGTCAATGAGTCGCAGGAGTACCTCCGGGGGCTGGGCTTCGGCAGCGAGCTGCCCGGCGCGAATGACCGGGCTCAGCCGGTCCGTATCAACCAGTGGGGCTCGGACAACTCCTTCTTCACGGACAAGAAGGCGGAGATCCGCTTCGGGAAGGGCGGTGTCGACGACGCCGAGGACGCCGAGGTGGTCATGCACGAGTACGGGCACGCCGTGCACCACGCGCAGGTGCCGGGCTTCGGGACGTCGGTGGAGGCCGGCGCGATCGGCGAGGCGTTCGGCGACTACCTCGCGGTGACGGTGGGCGCGCACGCGGCGGCGAAGTACGGCTGGCCGCTCAAGGCGGACGTGGCGTGCGTCGCGGACTGGGACGCGGTGTCGTACACGTCGACCACGCCGCACTGCCTGCGCCGGGTGGACGGCAGCAAGGTCTACGGCGACCGGGTCGGGCAGGTGCACGCGGACGGGCAGATCTGGTCCCGCGCGCTCTTTGACATCCGGTCGGAGCTCGGTGCGCGCACGGCGGACCGGATCATCGTGAACGCGCAGTTCGGCTTCGCGCCGGACACGAGCTTCACGGACGCGGCCCTCACGACGATCGCGACGGCGCGGACGATGTACGGCGCGGGTGCGGAGGGTGTCGTACGGGACGCGTTCCGGGCCCGGGAGATACCGGGGATCTAGGCGGAATCGGAGTTTCCGGAAGTATTTCCGGGAGTACAACCAAGCGCGTTCCTCGTAAGTCTTGATCGTCGGCGGTCACATTCCGCCGCAGACGATCAAGACTGAAGGAACGCAGAACCGACCCAGAGGCACAACGGTCGCCACCGCCAGCGCCGTCGTGCTCGCCACCGCGGGCGGCCTGCTCACCGCGGCCACCCCCGCCTCCGCCGCCGTGACCTGCGCGTCACCCGTCTTCAAGCGGACGTTCTACGCGAACACCACTTTCTCCGGGACCCCCAAGGCCACGGACTGTGACTCCGTGATCGACGAGAACGGGGGCACCGGCGCACCGGGCGCACCGCGCTCCAGCGGCATGTCCGCCGACAACTTCGGCGTCCGCTGGTCCGTGACCCGCGACTTCGGCTCCGGCGGGCCGCTGGAACCCGCAGACCGAGACGTTCGAGCTGATGGGCACCGAGCCCAAGGGCGACTCCACCTCCTGGAGCTGGTACGACCGCACCCTGCCGGCCGCCACCACGGTGTACTACCGCGTCAGCGTCCTCTTCGCGGACGGCACCGAGTCGGGCGAGACCGAGGCCGTCACCGTGACCTACTGAGCACACCCACACGGGCGGCGGCACCCCGCCGGGGCCACTACTGGCCCGGGAGCCACGGTCGGCGCGCCGCCGTGATGGCCGGGGCCGTCGAGTGCGGCAGCAGGTCCGCCGGATGAGGCGGAGGCAGCACCTCTACCTCCACCTCATCCACGAAGCGGTACGGGCGGTGCGCCAGGACTTGGGCCAAGTGGCGCCGCAGGCGGGACATTTCCGCCCGTACCGTCACGCTCCGCGTCCGGTCGCCGAACAGATCCGCCGCCAGCTCGGCCGCGCTCCGCCCCTCCCGGTGCACACTCAGCACGTACAGCAACTCCGCGTGCCGAGGGCTGAGCTCATGGGTCCAGCGCCCGGCCGGCCCCGAGACGGTCACCGAGGAACGCCGTCGGCTGCTCACGTCCAGTACGACCCGGCTCACCGCGCCGTCGAGCGCCTGCGCCGCCTCCTCCACCCGCACCAGCCACCCGCCCGGCAGCGGCTCCACCGCGCACATCCCCAGCGACGGCAGCCATCTGCGGCCCGCCCGGAACGACTTGGGCAGCGGAAGCCGGTCGACCGGCGGCATCCCGGTCACCGCCGCGAGCCAGCCGTGCGCGTCGACCGCGAGCGCCCGGCCGCCCACCCGGCACAGGACCGGGGCCGCCACCGACCGCAGGCGCTCGACGGACCTGAGGTGCCGGTCGCGCAGCTCGGCCTCGGCCAGCCTGGCCACCGATTCCACCAGGGCGAGCGTCGCCGGGTGGAATGTCGAGTCCGCCCCGCTCACGTCTATGACACCCAGCAGCCGCCCGTCCCGCGGATCGTGCACGGGCGCGGCCGCGCACGTCCAGTTGTGGAGCGTACGGACGAAGTGCTCCGCGGAGTGCACCTGCACGGGCTTGCGCAGCTCCAGCGCCGTACCGATGCCGTTCGTGCCTGTCGTGTCCTCGCTCCAGGCCGCGCCCGCCTCCAGACAGATCCCGTCGGCCTTGCGCATCACCCCCCGGTCGCCGTCGCGCCACAGCACCCGGCCCTCTTCATCCGTCACCACCATGATCTGCTGCGACGCCTGGACGACCGCGACCAGCCCCTGGCTGAGCGAGGGCAGCAGCTCGCCGAGCGCGGTCGCCCGGCGCCGGTGCTCCAGCTCGCCGGCCGGCAGGAGGTCGCTGCTGGTGCTGTGGTCCGGGTCGATCCCGATCCGCATCACGCGCTGCCAGGACGCGTCGATGACAGGACGCGGCGCCCTGCGTGGGGCCCCGCCGGCGAGGGCGGTTTCCCGTACCCGGGCCAGCAGCCGGGCCGAATCGGCGCTGTGCAGGGCGTTCAGACGTGACAGGCCGATGGGGACGAGAGGGTCGATCTTCACTGGCTTCACTGGGCGTACCCCGTAACTCACGTGAGGGTCACTTGGTGTGAGGTCATTTCCTCATCCTGCCCATGGTGCCGCGCCCTCGGCGCGCGAGTCCGCCACTCCGGGACAAACATTGCAACGGTCTGCAACTCTCGTGCGCCGGCTCCCGCTTGTACGAAAGTGGAGACGTTCAGCCGGGGTGGTGCCGTGTCGGCGCAGCACCACCCCGGCGGCTCCCTTCTCCCGACGGGTCGTTTCCCCCGGCGGCCCGTCGGGCAGGAGCACGGCCGACGCTCGCGGTCGGACCACCGCCCGTCAGACCACCGCCCGTGCCCGCTCCACCACCGACCCGAGGTCGAGACTGTGCGGCAGCGTGCCGAACGCCGAGCCCCAGTCCCCGCCGAGCCGCGAAGCGCAGAACGCGTCCGCGACCTCCGGCGGCGCCCACCGCACCAGCAGCGAACCCTGCAGCACGAGCGCCATCCGCTCGACGACGCGGCGGGCCCGCCCTTCCAGTCCTTCCAGGTCGGCCAGTTCGGTCAGCAGGTCCTTGATCGCCCCGTCGAGGCGGTGGTCGGCGCCGCGCGCCTGGCCGATCTCGGTGAGGAAGGCGTTGAGCGCCTGCGGTTCGCGCTGGAGAGCCCGTAGAACATCCAGCGCCTGTACGTTCCCCGACCCCTCCCAGATCGAGTTCAGCGGCGCCTCGCGCAGCAGCCGCGGCATGCCCGACTCCTCGACGTACCCATTGCCGCCCAGGCACTCCAGGGCCTCCGCCGCGACCGGCGTGCACCGCTTCGTCACCCAGTATTTGGCCGCCGGGACCGCGAGCCGCAGGAAAGCGCGGTCCTGCTCGCTGTCGCTGTCGTACGCCGCGGCCAGCCGCACCGCGAGCGTCGTCGCCGCCTCCGACTCCAGCGCCAGGTCGGCCAGCACGTTGCGCATCAGTGGCTTGTCGATCAGCTTGGAACCGAAGGCGCTGCGGTACGCCGCGTGGTGCGTGGCCTGGGCCACGGCCTGGCGCATCAGCGCCGCCGAGCCGACGACGCAGTCGAGCCGGGTCGCGGCCACCATCTCGATGATGGTGCGCACGCCGCGCCCCTCCTCACCGACCAGCCGCGCCCACGTCCCGTCGAACTCGACCTCGCTCGACGCGTTGGACCTGTTGCCGAGCTTGTCCTTCAGACGCTGGATCCGGAACACGTTGCGCGTCCCGTCGGCCAGGACGCGCGGCACCAGGAAGCAGCTCAGCCCGCCCGGGGCCTGCGCCAGCACCAGGAAGCCGTCGCTCATCGGCGCCGAGCAGAACCACTTGTGCCCGGTGAGCAGGTACTCGCCCTCCCCGGCCAGCGGCTCGGCGTGCGTCGTGTTCGCCCGGACGTCGCTGCCGCCCTGCTTCTCCGTCATGCCCATCCCGAAGAGCGCCCCGGCCTTGAGCGAGGGCGACCGCAGCCCCTCCTCGTAGACGTGCGAGGTGAGCCGCGGCTCCCACTCGGCGGCCAGCGCCGGGTCGGTGCGCAGCGCCGGCACCGCCGCGTGCGTCATGGACAGCGGGCAGCCGTGCCCCGCCTCGGCCTGCGTCCACACCAGGAACCCGGCTGCTCGCCGCACATGCCCGCCGGGCCGCCCCCAGGCGTCCGTGAGACCCGCAGCGACGGCCTTGCCCAGCAGCCGGTGCCAGGCCGGATGGAACTCGACCTCGTCGATTCGATGGCCGTAGCGGTCGTGCGTCCGCAATTTCGGCGGATTTTCATTGGCCTGCACCCCCCATTCCTGAGCCTGGAAGGATCCGGCGGTGCGGCCGAGGCCCGCCAGATCCTCCCGTACCTCCTCGGCGAGTTCGGGCGCGATGTGCCGCTCCACTGCCTCCGACAGGGCCCGGTCGGCGGTGAAGACGTCGTACTCGACCAGGGGCGGAGCCTGGTTGGTCACTGTGTGAGTGGTGGCTGCCATGCCGCTACGGTAAGGAGGTGCAGGCAGCAAATGAAACACCCGAACGGCCCCAAGGCCGGCTTCACCGGGCAAGAGTCCTCTACCGCAATGTCTCGAAGCGCAAGTTGGTCTGGTTGCTGCTGAAGGACACCGTCAATTCGTGCATCGAGTACCGCATTCTGGGTCTCGCGGCCGAGGCGGCGTTCTTCACCCTGCTGTCCCTGCCGCCCCTCCTGCTCGGCATGATCGGCCTGCTCGGTTACGTCGACGCCTGGACCGACACCGACACGGTCGCGTCCATCGAGCGCAACATCCTGACCGCCGCCCAAACGGTCCTGTCCGACCGCGGCGTCAACGACTTCGCGAAACCGCTCATCGCCGACGTCACCCAGGGCGCCCGCCCCGACATCATCTCCATCGGCTTCGCCATCGCGCTCTGGTCGGGATCGCGCGCGGTCAACGTCTTCATCGACACGATCACGGTCATGTACGGACTGGACGGCCACCGCGGCATCGTGAAGACCCGCCTGCTGGCCTTCCTGCTGTACGTCGTCGCGCTGGTGATCGGCGCGGTGGTGATGCCGCTGATGGTGGTCGGCCCCGACCGGGTGGTGGACCTGGTCCCCTTCGGCACGGAAGTCGTCAGCGTCCTGTACTGGCCGGTCGTCATCGTGCTGTCCATCGTCTTCCTCACGACGCTCTACCACGTATCCGTGCCGGTCCGTTCGCCGTGGGTCGAGGACGTGCCCGGCGCGCTGATGGCCCTCGCGATGTGTGTGCTCGGCAGCTTCCTGCTCCGGATCTACCTCACCAGCACCGTCGAGGGCCCGACCATCTACGGCTCCCTCGCGGCGCCCATCGCCGTCCTCCTCTGGATCTGCATCTGCGCGTTCGCGGTGCTGGTCGGCGCGGCGGTCAACGCCGCGATCGACCGGGTCTGGCCCTCGGTCGCCACGGCCGCGGCCCGCGAGGCGAACGACCGCGTACGCACGGCCCAGGCGGCGGCGGTCATCGCGCGGGCGGAAGCGGCGCGGGCGGCGGCGGGCGACCCCGAGCTGGACGACCCGGACATGCCCTCCGAGTTCCCGGAGCGGTGGTCGCGGTTCCTGCCGCCGGACGACGTGAAGTCCCGCCTGCACACGGGCCGCGAGAAGGACGCGAAGGGAACGCCCCGCGAAACCCGCGAATCGCGCCCGTAGGCGGTGGCCCGGGGAGCGGAACAAGACGTCCCTACCCTGGACACCATGTACGCGGAACGCCCATCCCGGCTCGACGGCGCCGTCGTCTGGACCCGCACCGTTCCCACCACGGCCCCCGCCGCCCCCACCCACCCCGTCCTCCCGGACGGCTGCATGGACCTGCTGTGGACCAACGGCAAGCTGTACGTCGCGGGCCCCGACACCCACGCCCACCCACCCGGCGACACCCCCGCCGGCGCGACCGCCCGTTATGACGGCGTGCGCTTCGCGCCCGGAGCGGGGCCGGCCCTCCTCGGCGTACCCGCGTACGAGCTGCGCGACCAGCGCGTGGAGCTGGCCGACCTGTGGCCCGCCGCCAAGGTGCGCGTCCTGACCGGCCGGGTCGGCGGGGCGGCGGACCCGGCCACCGCCCTGGAGGCCCTGGCCCTGCGGCACGCGGCGGACGCACCCCCGCCCGACCCCGTGCTGCGCGCCGTCGCCCGCCACCTCAGCGCGGGCCGCACCGTCGCGGAGACCGCCGACGCCGCCGGCCTCGGCGCCCGGCAACTGCACCGCCGCTCACTGGCCGCCTTCGGGTACGGCCCCAAGACGCTGGCCAGGATCCTGCGGCTCCAGCGCGCGCTGGCTCTCGTACGACAAGGTCTGCCGTACGCCGATGCCGCCCTCGCGGCCGGCTGCGCGGACCAGGCGCACCTCTCCCGCGAGATGCGCGCCCTGGCCGGCACGACGCTGGGCGCCTACGCGGCGTCGGCGAACAGGGAGACTCCGCAGCCGTCGGGATCCAGCACCACCGCGTAACGCTGGCCCCAGAACGCGTCCCAGGGCTTGAGGTGCCCGCGGTGTCCGGCGGCGATCAGAGCGTCGTAGACCGCGTCGACCTCGGCCGGGCCGTCACAGCGGAAGGCGAGCCCGACCCGGTCGCCGCCGCCCTCCGGCCTGGTCCAGTCCGGATCGAAGGAGCGGACGGTCTCCTCGGTGTCCCACAGGACGCGCAGCCCACTGGGCAGCGTCGCCTCGGCGTGCGGGGCGGTGTCGGCCTCGGCGGGGATGTCCAGGCCGAGGAGTCGGTAGAAGGCGAGCGAGGCGGCCATGTCGGCGGCCACGATTGCGATGGCGTCAAGTCGTGGAGTCATGAGTTCAACGTAGGCGGGGCGCCCGCCTGCGTTCTTGAAGGAATCGGACACCGGACACCGGCGGACGTCATCGCTTCGTAAGGGGGCCGGACCCCCTCCGTCGCCCGTACGTCGACGAGACTGGACCCATGCAGAACATCCTGGTCGTCGACGACGATCCGACCGTCGCCGAGGTCGTCACCGGCTACCTGGAACGCGCGGGCTTCACCGTGACCCAGGCCGCCGACGGCCCCGCCGCCCTGCGGCAGGCGAAGGACCGCCGGCCCGATCTCGTGGTCCTGGACCTCATGCTGCCCGGCATGGACGGCCTGGAGGTCTGCCGCGAACTCCGCGCGGACGGCCCCGTCCCGGTCATCATGCTGACCGCGCGCGGCGACGAGGACGACCGGATCCTGGGCCTGGAGGTCGGGGCCGACGACTACGTCACCAAGCCGTTCAGCCCGCGCGAGCTGGTGCTGCGCGTCGAGTCCGTGCTGCGCCGCGCCGCCGCGCAGCACCCGGGACCGCAGGTGCGGGCCGCCGGCATCGTGCTCGACCCGGCGGGCCGCCGCGCCACCAAGGGCGGCCGGGAACTGGCCCTCACCCTGCGGGAGTTCGACCTCCTCGCGCACCTCATCAGCCACCGGGGCGAGGCCATCGGCCGTGAGCAGCTGATGCATGACGTCTGGGGCTGGGAGTTCGGGGACCTGTCGACCGTCACCGTCCATGTGCGGCGGCTGCGCGGCAAGATCGAGGACGACCCGGCCAGGCCCCGCCTCATCCAGACGGTCTGGGGCGTCGGTTACCGCTTCGACGACCGCCCGGCCGAAGAAGGGCAGGGGGCCACCCATGCGTGACCTGCCGCTCATCGCCCTCATCGCCTTCCTCGGCGCGGCCGCCGCCGGCCTGCTCGGCGCCGTGGTCCTGCGCCTCCTGCGCAGCCGCTCGGTCGCCGTGTCGCTGACGGTCGTCGCCGCCGTCACGGTCACCGCGATGCTCGCGGGCACGCTGGCCGTGGCACAGGCGATGTTCCTGTCCCCGCACGACCTCACCGTGGTGACCATGGTCGTCGCGATGGCCGCCGTGGTCTCGCTGGCGACCGCGCTGATCCTGGGCCGCTGGGTCGTCGCCCGCAGCAACGCGCTGACCCTCGCGGCCCGTACCTTCGGCGACGGCGGTTCCTTCGCCGCCCCCACCGGATCCTCCACCGCCGAACTCGACGCGCTGGGCCGCGAGCTGGCCGCCACCAGCGCGAAACTGGCCGCCTCCCGTGAGCGCGAGCGCGCCCTGGAGACCTCACGCCGCGAGCTCGTCGCCTGGATCTCCCACGACCTGCGTACGCCGCTCGCCGGGCTGCGCGCCATGTCGGAGGCGCTGGAGGACGGCGTCGTGGCCGACCCGGCGCGTTACCACCGGCAGATGCGCACCGAGGTCGACCGGCTCAACTCCATGGTCGGCGACCTCTTCGAGCTGTCCCGCATCCACGCGGGCGCGCTCGCCCTGACGCCGGTACGCATCTCCGCCCACGACCTGATCGGGGAGGCGCTCGCGGGCGCCGACCCGCTCGCCCGCGAACAGGGCGTACGTCTCGTCGGCGACACGACCGAGGCTCTCCCGCTGGAAGTGGACGCACGCGAAATGACCCGCGTCCTCGCCAACCTCCTGGTCAACGCCATCCGCCGTACCCCTGCCGACGGCACGGTCGCCGTCGGCGCCGAGCTGCGCGAGGACCGCGTGGTGCTCTCCGTCACCGACGGCTGCGGCGGCATCCCGGCCGAGGACCTGCCGCGCGTCTTCGACACCGGATGGCGCGGCTCCGAGGCCCGTACGCCCCCGGGGGGCGCGGGCCTCGGGCTCGCCATCGTCCGCGGCATCGTCGAGGCCCACGCGGGGCGGGCCGACGTACGCAATGTGAAGGGCGGCTGCCGCTTCGAGGTCACGCTCCCGGCAGCGCCGCTGTAACCGCTGTAGCGGCTGGAAGGGGAGCGGGGTCGGCTGCCTCGTGTTCGCACGCGTCGTCGATGCCGTACGTCTCCCAGGCGGGGAACGGGTCGTCCGCGTCCGCCAGTGCGTCGTCCCCTGATGTGGCGAGGCACGCCGTGAGCGCGGCTTGCAGGGCCTCGGCCCGCAACCCCGTGCCGATGAAGACGAGTTCCTGCCCCTGCTCGGTGTCCGCGTCGCGTGCCCCGGAGGGCTCGAAGCGGGCCACGGCGCCGGCCTGCGACCACAGGCCCGTGACGCGGGGGCGGGTGGACAGCCAGAAGAAGCCCTTGGAGCGCAGGATCTGGCCGTACGCTCCACTGTCGAGCTCGCGGGTGACGAAGTCCCACAGGCGCCCGGGGTGGAAGGGGCGGTCCGCGCGGAACACCGTGCTGGAGATGCCGTACTCCTCGGTCTCCGGCACATGGTCGCCGTTCAGCTCCCGCACCCAGCCCGGTGCCTCCTGGGCGCGTTCCAGGTCGAAGAGCCCCGTGCCCAGTACGTCGGTGGGGGAGACGCGGCCATGGGTGGCGGTCACGATCCTGGCGGCCGGGTTGAGGCGGGAGAGGGCCGCGCGCAGCCGGTGGGCCGTCTCCGGATCGACGAGGTCGAGCTTGTTGAGAACGATGACGTCGGCGAACTCGATCTGGTCCATCAGCAGGTCACTGACGGTGCGGTCGTCGTCCTCGTACTGGTCGAGGCCGCGCTCGGCGAGCCCGTCGCCGCCGGTGAGCTCGGGCAGGAAGCCCGCGGCGTCCACGACGGTGACCATGGTGTCGAGGCGGGCCAGGTCGCCGAGCGTGGCGCCGTCGTCGCGGGGGAACGCGAAGGTGGCCGCGACCGGCATGGGTTCGGAGATGCCGCTCGACTCGATGAGGAGATAGTCGAAACGACCCTCCCCGGCCAGCCGGTCGACCTCTTCGAGCAGGTCGTCGCGCAGGGTGCAGCAGATGCACCCGTTGGTCATCTCGACCAGTCGCTCCTCGGTGCGCGAGAGCGCCGCTGTGCCGCCCCGTACGAGCGCGGCGTCGATGTTGACCTCGCTCATGTCGTTGACGATCACGGCGACCCGCAGTCCGTCCCGGTTGCCCAGGATGTGATTGAGCAGGGTCGTCTTTCCGGCCCCGAGGAAGCCGGAGAGCACGGTCACGGGCAGCCGGTGGAGGTTGGGGAGGCCGGGGAGGCTGGGGAGGGTCGCGCCGGTCATGCCGCTCAGCCCTCGGGGCGCAGGAGCCCGCGCTCGTAGGCCTTGGCGAGCCGCTGCGGCACGCGGTACACCGAGCCGTCGACGGTGACGGGGACGAGCTGCGGCGTGGTGGCCTTCCACTGGGCGCGGCGGTGACGGGTGTTGCTGCGGGACATCTTGCGCTTCGGTACGGCCATGGGGTCCTCCTGTGGTGAATGGACGCGCGGTCACGGGCACCGAACGCTACATGCAAATGGATCCCATATTCAATTGAGAGGCTGTTTGTCGGCTCTCGACCGGGATTGAAGCCGGGCGTATCGTGAAAAATAAGATGCGGCTCGGACCCATGGGGGTCGTCATGCTCGACGAGCTTTTGGCAGCCGGAGCGGCCACCGGGGCGGCCGCCGTGGTGTACGTGGCGGCAGCCGCCAGGGTGGTGCGGCAGTACGAACGGGGCGTGGTCTTCCGCCTCGGGCGGCTGCGGAAGGACATCCGGGGGCCCGGCTTCACCATGATCGTTCCCGTCGTGGACAAGCTCCGCAAAGTGAACATGCAGATCGTGACGATGCCGGTGCCGGCGCAGGACGGCATCACCCGGGACAACGTCACGGTCCGGGTGGACGCGGTGATCTATTTCAAGGTGATGGACGCCGCGGACGCGGTGGTGAGGGTGGAGGACTATCGGTTCGCGGTCTCGCAGATGGCGCAGACGTCGCTGCGGTCGATCATCGGTAAGAGCGATCTGGACGATCTGCTGTCGAACCGGGAGAAGCTCAACCAGGGGCTCGAGCTGATGCTCGACAGCCCCGCTGTCGGGTGGGGTGTGTCGATCGACCGGGTCGAGATCAAGGACGTGTCGCTGCCGGAGACGATGAAGCGGTCGATGGCCCGGCAGGCGGAGGCGGACCGCGAGCGGCGGGCGCGGGTCATCAACGCGGACGCGGAGCTTCAGGCGTCGAAGAAGCTGGCGGAGGCGGCGGGGGTCATGTCCGAACAGCCGGCGGCGCTTCAGCTGCGGCTGCTGCAGACGGTGGTGGCGGTCGCGGCGGAGAAGAACTCGACGCTGGTGCTGCCGTTTCCGGTGGAGCTGTTGCGGTTCCTGGAGCGGGCGGCGCAGCAGCAGGGGCCGGCGCCGGGTGAGCGGGCGGCGGGGGAGGGGGCGGATCGGCCCTCCTCGGCAGGGCCTGAGGCGCCGGTTGCGGCGCCGACTGCGGCCCCCTCTGTGGCCCCCTCTGCGGCCCAGCCGTCTGTCCAGGGGCGGCCGGAGCCCCAGGTGCCGGTCGCGGGCGAGGTGCCGCCGCTGGTCGAGCAACCGCCGGCGGTTGCCGGCTAGCCGGAGCGTGCCGTGCCGCGCCTGCGGCGCTTTTCCCCACCCCGCCCCTTCCCGCTGTGACACTTTGCGGCTGCCGCGCGGGGGGGGGCAAGCCCCAGCCCCCAGACCACAGAGACGCCCTCCGGGCGTGTCCTCAAACGCCGGACGGGCTGGAACGGGTGGGTGGGTGCTGTCGGGTGCGGGCAGGGCACCGGTCCGCCGACTTGCTTCTCGCCGCAGGCGGGAAAACAGCCCGTCCGGCGTTTGAGGACCGATGTCCGGGGCGGCCCCGGGTGCGGTCGCGCCTTGCCTGCCGTCGCGGGCAGGGGGCGGTTTCTCGCTGCGGGCGGGGAAAATCAGCCCCGTCCGGCGCTTGAGGACCGGGGTCTGGGGCGGAGCCCCGGGTTGGGGTATGTCAGTCGGTGGTCAGGCCTGATGCTGATGCGGCCAGTGCGTCCAGTACCGGTCTGATCAGGGGATGGTGCTCCGCCCCCCGGCGCACCGCGGCGAACACGCGGCGCGTCGCCGCCGGGCCCGTGACCGGGCGTACCACCGTGTCCTTGAGCTCCATCCCGCGCAGCGCCGAGCGCGGCACCAGCGCCACCCCCGCCCCCGCCCCGGCCAGCGCCACCACCGCGCGGAAGTCGTCCGAGGAGTGCACGAGCCGGGGCTGGAAGCCGGCCAGTTCGCAGGCCAGCAGCATCACGTCGTGGCAGGGGTTGCCGGGGTACGGGCCGATCCAGTCGCTGTCGGACAGGTCCGCGAGCGCGACCCGCGGCGCCTGGCCGAGCGGGTGCGAGGCGTGCAGTACGGCGTCGAACGGCTCGGCGTAGAGAGGCACGCGCGCGAGGCGCCGGTCGTCCTCGCGCGGCGCACCCCGGTACTCCACCGCCAGCGCGACATCCGCCTCCCCGTCCAGCACCAGCGGCAGGCTCTCGTCGCCCTCGGCGTCCCGTACCCGGACCCGGATGTCCGGGTGGTGGTCCGACAGGCGGCTGATCGCCGGGGCCAGTACCTCCGCGATGCCCGTCGCGAAAGCCACCACCCGTACCTCGCCGGCCGCCCCGCCCGCGTACGCCGCCAGCTCCGCCTCGGCCCGCTCCAGCTGCGCCAGCACCGCGTTGGCGTGGGCGAGCAGGATGTCACCCGCTGCCGTCAGGCGTACGCCCCGGCCGCTGCGGGTGAGGAGGATGTGGCCGGTCTCCTGCTCCAGTGCGGCGAGCTGCTGCGACACGGCGGAGGGCGTGAGGTACAGCGCAGCCGCCGCGGCGGTCACCGTCCGGTGGTCCGCCACGGCCCGCAGTATGCGCAGTCGTCTGGGGTCGATCACCCAGCCATTGTCGCCCGAGCGTCGATGAACGCCGCCACTGCTCGCTCGACGTCGGCGGTCGAGTGCGCGGCGGAGAGCTGGACCCGGATGCGGGCCGCGCCCATCGGGACGACCGGGTACGAGAAGCCGATCACGTACACGCCGCGTTCCAGGAGCAGCTCCGCCATGCGGCCGGCCTCCGCCGCGTCACCGATCATGACGGGCGCGATGGCGTGGTCGCCGGGGAGGATCTCGAAGCCGGCCTCGGTCATCTTCGTACGGAAGAGCTTGGTGTTGGCGGTGAGGCGCTCGCGGAGCTCGTCCGCGGACTCCAGGAGGTCGAGGACCTTGATCGACGCGGCGGCGATCACCGGGGCGAGGGAGTTGGAGAAGAGGTACGGGCGCGAACGCTGGCGCAGCAGCTCGACGATCTCGGCGCGCGCCGCGACGTAACCGCCGGACGCGCCGCCGAGTGCCTTGCCGAGGGTGCCGGTGATGATGTCGACGCGGTCCATCACGCCGTGGAGTTCCGGGGTGCCGCGGCCGCTCGGGCCAACGAAGCCGACGGCGTGCGAGTCGTCGACCATGACCATGGCGTCGTAGCGGTCGGCCAGGTCGCAGATCTCGGCGAGGGGCGCGACGTAACCGTCCATCGAGAAGACGCCGTCGGTGACGATGAGGCGGCGGCGGGCGTCCTGTGTGTCCTTGAGCTGCTGCTCGAGGTCGGCGAGGTCACGGTTGGCGTAGCGGTGGCGGCGGGCCTTGGAGAGGCGGATGCCGTCGATGATCGAGGCGTGGTTGAGGGCGTCGGAGATGACGGCGTCCTCGGGGCCGAGGAGGGTTTCGAACACGCCGCCGTTCGCGTCAAAGCATGAGGAGTAGAGGATCGTGTCCTCCTGGCCGAGGAAGGCGGAGAGGCGCTGCTCCAGCTGCTTGTGGATCTCCTGGGTGCCGCAGATGAAGCGGACGGAGGCCATGCCGTAGCCCCAGCGGTCGAGGGCGTCCTTGGCGGCGGCGACGACCTCCGGGTGGTCGGCGAGGCCGAGGTAGTTGTTGGCGCAGAAGTTGAGGACCTCGCCGGAGGGTACGGAGACCGAGGCGCTCTGGGGGGTGGCGATGACTCGCTCGGGCTTGTAGAGGCCGGCGCTGCGGATCTCTTCGAGGGTGGTGCGGAGGTCTTCGCGGACGGATGCGTACATGCGGTGGGCTCTCCTTGCGGTGGTGGGTGGCGGTGGTGGGTGGGCGGGCGGGTGCCGCTGCGCGGGGCTTTCCCCTACCCGCCCCTTCCCGAGCCGGGGCTCCGCCCCGGACCCCGCTCCTCAAACGCCGGAGGGGCTGAAGTTGCCCGGCGGCTCTCCCGAACCAGGGGCGCCGGCCCTTCGGGGCGCCGGGCGTTGACGCTTCAGCGCAGCTGAAGAATTCAGCCCGTCCGGCGCTTGAGGACCGGGGTCTGGGGCAGCGCCCCAGTTCGGGAAGGGGCGGGGTGGGGAAAGGCCCCGCCAGGGTTTACGTCGTCCAGTCGAGGATGATCTTGCCGCTGCGCGCCGTCGCCGCCTCGTCGAACGCCGCGTCGAAGTCCTGGTGGGCGTAGCGGCCCGTGATGACCGGGCTGAGGTCAAGACCGCCCTCCAGCAGCACCGTCATCGCGTACCACGTCTCGTACATCTCACGGCCGTAGATCCCCTTGACAGTGATCATCGACGTAACGATCTTCGACCAGTCCACCGCGAACTCCTCGGCCGGCAGGCCGAGCATGGCGATCCGCCCGCCGTGCGTCATGTTCGCGACCATGTCCCGCATCGCCTCCGGCCGGCCCGACATCTCCAGACCGATGTCGAAGCCCTCCTTGAGGCCCAGCTGCCGCTGCGCGTCCGCGATGTCCGACTGGGCGACGTTGAGCGCCAGCGTCGCACCGGCCTTCCGGGCGATCTCCAGACGCGACTCACTCACATCGGTGATCACGACATTGCGCGCACCGGCGTGCCGGGCGACGGCCGCCGCCATGATGCCGATCGGGCCCGCGCCCGTGATCAGTACGTCCTCGCCGACCAGCGGGAAGGAGAGCGCGGTGTGCACGGCGTTGCCGAACGGGTCGAAGATCGCGGCGATGTCCAGGTCCACCTTCGCGCGGTGCACCCACACGTTCGAGGCCGGCAACGCGACGTACTCCGCGAAGGCGCCGTTACGCCCGACGCCGAGCCCGATCGTGGAGCGGCACAGGTGCCGGCGGCCCGCGAGGCAGTTGCGGCACTTCCCGCAGACCAGATGGCCCTCGCCGCTGACCAGGTCGCCGACCGCGATGTCCGCGACGTCCGCGCCGACCGCCGCGACCTCGCCCACGAACTCGTGGCCGAGGACGAGCGGCGTGGAGACGGCCTGCTGGGCCCAGCCGTCCCAGGACCTGATGTGCAGGTCCGTGCCGCAGATGCCGGTGCGGAGCACCTTGATCAGCACATCACCGGGGCCCGTCTCCGGCTCCGGCACATCCATCAGCCACAGCCCGGGCTCGGCGTACTGCTTGACAAGTGCCTTCATTGCTGCGGCTCCAGGCGGGATGCGAGGCGATCAGTGGTGAACGGTGAACGCGTACCAATCTGTCGCCCCGGCGCCGCCCGGTCCATCGAGGATTTCTTAACCGGGCCAACAGCGGAGCTTCACGCGGGCTCTTACTCTGGCCCGATGACCGACGACGACGCCCCCGTACTCCTGCGCACCGAAGGGCGCGCCGCGTACCTCACGCTCAATCGCCCCCGGGCCATCAACGCCCTGAACCACCCGATGGTGAACCGGATCGCAGGAGCCCTCGCCGCCTGGGAGTGCGACCCGGCGGTCGCGACCGTCGTGATCACGGGGGCGGGGGAGCGCGGCCTGTGCGCGGGCGGGGACATCCGGTCGATCCACGAGGACGCCCGGACCGGCGGCGGCACCGCCTCGGCGGCGTTCTGGCGCGACGAGTACCGGCTCAACGCCCACATCGCCCGCTTCTCCAAGCCGTACGTCGCCGTCATGGACGGCATCGTGATGGGCGGCGGCGTCGGGGTCTCCGCCCACGGCAGCGTTCGTGTCGTCACCGAACGTTCCCGGGTGGCCATGCCCGAGACCGGCATCGGCTTCGTGCCGGACGTCGGCGGCACCTGGCTGTTGTCGCGGGCGCCGGGAGAGCTCGGCACACACCTCGCGCTCACCGGGGCGGCGGTCGGCGCGGGGGACGCGTTGCTGTGCGGGCTCGCGGATCACTTCGTACCGGCGGACCGGCTGCCCGCCCTCCTCGCGGATCTCGCGGCGGACGAGGCGCACCACGTGCTGTCGCGGTACGCACGCCCCGCACCCGAGGGGGAACTGGCCGCGCACCGAGCGTGGATCGACCACTGCTACGCGGCCGGCACGGTCGAGGAAATCGTCGACCGGCTCTTCGACTGCGGCGAACCGGCGGCGAAGGATGCCGCTGAAACGATCCTCGCCAAGTCACCCCTCGCGCTCAAGGTGACCCTGGCCGCGATGCGCCGGGCGGCGGAGCTCGGCACGCTGGAAGAGGTCCTGGAGCAGGAGTACCGCGTTTCGTGCGCGGCGCTCTCCTCGCCCGACCTGGTCGAGGGCATCAGGGCCCAGGTGATCGACAAGGACCGGGCGCCGCGCTGGTCCCCGGCCGCCCTCGCGGAGGTGACGGCCGACGACGTGGCGCGTTTCTTCGCGCCCCCCATTTAATTCGTACGTACGTTTGAGTCGCGGTAGAATCAGTCCATGGCCGTACACCTCCAGGGCTCGCTCTTCGACCAGGGGGACGAGATCGCACTCGGTCCGCTGGACGGGCTGCGCCGTACGGAACTCGGCCACGGCGCCTGGATCGACGTGCTCCCGCAGTGGGTCTCGGGAGCGGACGCGCTCTTCGACGTACTGGCGCGCGAGGTCGAATGGCGTGCGGAGGAGCGCGTCATGTACGAGCGCGTGGTGGAGGTGCCGCGGCTGCTGTCGTTCTTCGGTGCGGAGGACCCCCTGCCGCACCCGAGCCTCGAAGAGGCCCGTACCGCACTGAGCGCGCACTACGCCGCCGAACTCGGCGAGCCGTTCGCGACGGCAGGGCTGTGCCTCTACCGCGACGGGCGAGACAGTGTCGCCTGGCACGGCGACAGGACCGGCCGGGGCAGCAGTGAGGACACCATGGTCGCGATCGTCTCGCTGGGGGCGCCCCGGCAACTGGCACTGAGGCCACGCCACCGCGACTCGGCAACCGTGCACAAGCCACTTGGGCACGGCGACCTCATCGTCATGGGCGGCAGTTGTCAACGCACCTGGGAACACTCGATTCCCAAGACAACGCGCGCCGTCGGGCCGCGCATCAGCGTGCAGTTCCGCCCCCAGGGCGTCGGCTGAGCGCCGCTGAGCATCTTTTGCGGTGACCTTGCCCCGGATGGACAGGTGACCTCGCCCCGGACAGGCAAATAGGACCACGGAGCCGGGATCGAGACGACCTTGAGGCCGCGTTCCACCTTTGGGGCGGATGGTGAAGGGCGTCCTTGGTCAGGAGGTGCGAAGCGCCGGAGTTCGCTGCCCCTCCAGACCGGGCAGGTTCATGCCGGGCGTTGCTGGTTCTCGATCTCTGACGGCCGTTGTTCAGCCGCGCTCGCGCGCCTCGATGCGGAAGTCGAACGCGGCCGTCCCCGGGTCCAGCGCCGTCACCCCGCCGTCGACGGTGAGCGTCGCGCCGTTGACGTACGAAGCGGCGGGCGAGAGCAGCCAGGCGATCGCCTCGGCGACCTCACGTGGTTCACCGGGGCGCCGCCCGGGCAGCAACCGGGTCGCCTCCTCGTACGCCGCTTCGACGCCGCCGTCTTCCCCCTGGCCCTCCCCAAGCCCCGCTTCCTCCGCGAACCGCGCCATCCGCCGGTCCGCCATCTCGGTACGCACCCAGCTGGGGCACACCGTGTTGGCGCGCAGGCCGTGGCGCCCGTAGTCGACGGCGAGCGAACGGCAGAGCTGCAGCAGAGCCGCCTTGGACGTGGCGTACGCGGCGTTGCCGACGCCGTTGCGCAGCGCGGCCACCGAGGCGACCGCGACGACCGCGCCGCGTGCCTGAAGCAGGTGCGGGAGCGCGGCGCGCAGGAGGAGGAAGGGACCGTTGAGATTGGTACGCATGACGGCCTCCCAGTCCGCGACCGACAGATCGCCCACGCCTCCCGAGCGCCCGATCCCCGCGTTGAGTACGAGCCCGTCCAGCCGCCCGTAGGCGGTGATGGCCGCGTCCACGAGGTCACGTACGGCGTCCGGGTCGGCGGTGTCGGACGGGTGCGCCAGGGCTCCGGTCTCCTCGGCGACGAGCCGCAGCGGCTCCGGCCGGCGTCCGGAGACGACCACGTGATGCCCGGCTTCACGGAGCAGCCGGGCGGTGGCCGCGCCGATGCCCGTCCCCCCGCCGGTCACGATGACAACTCGCTGTTCCGCCATGGTCGTTCGGCCCTCCGTCGTCGTCGCTCACGGTCCGCATGATCATAAGCGGGCGGCCCGCTCTCGGGCGGGTCCGCGCCACTCCGGCACCCGATGGAGGCATTTCCCTCCGTACACCCCGTGCCGGCCCCCACCCGGCCGTACGGTGATGACGTCTTCGTCGGAGATCTTGCCGCTGGGAGGGAACACAAGCCATGGAAGGTGTGGTTCCACGGCAGCGCGCCGTGTCCGGCCGGATTCCGCTCGCCGTTGTCGTGGTGGGCGGCGACGGCCTCGTCTCGCACTGGAGCTCCGGCGCGCACCGGCTCTTCGGCCACCGCAGGCAGGACGCCGTGGGCGCCCTCGCCGCGGACCTGCTGCCGGTTTCCGGTGCTTTGACCGCGCCCTACGAGTACGACGACTTCGCCGACCACCTCACGGCCGGGCGCGCCAAGTGCCCCCGGCCGGGCGGTGGTTCGGATCCGGGTGCCGATTCCGGTTCGCTGGACGTGCTGTGGTGGGCGTATCCGCTGGCCGTACCGGGGCCGGAGCGGCTGCTGGTGCTGGCCGCCGACGCCTCCCGGCTGGGCGACGACGGGGACCCGCACGAGCGGGTCGCCCCCGGTTTCGCGCTGCACACCGAGTTTCCCGGGGCGGGCATGCTCGCTGAGCGGCTGCCCGACATCCTTCCCCACATGGGGCCGGCCACGGCGGGCCGGATCGTCTCGCAGGTGCTCGAACTGGGCTACCCGGTCCTGGAGATCAGCACGTACGAACGCGTCCCGGTCACACCCGACTGGGGCGTGCCGAAGCACCGCGAGCGCCGGACACGGACGGCCGCCGTGCGCGGCGGCGGCCCGGCGGGCCTCGAAAGACATCCCATTGATGTGGACCTGGACAAGGAGCTGGACAAGGACCTGGACAAGGACCTCGACCTTGAATACGCCGCCGTCCGGGAGCGGCTGGAGTTCCTCAACGAGGTGAGCGGGCGCATCGGCAGCTCGCTCGACCTGACCCGGACGATCCGCGAGGTCACCAGCGCCGCCGTACCCCGCTTCGCGGACTTCGCGGGCACCCACCTGCGGGTGCAGATCCTCGCCGGTGAGGGGTTCCCGGACGGCCCGCCGGACGTGAACACCGACTGGCGCCGGGTATGGGTGGAGCACAACGACGAGCCGGGCCGCTGGGACGACACCGTCCCCGTCGGGGAGGAGATGACCTTTCCCGAGAAGACCCCGTTCTTCCAGTGCATGGTGACGGGTGAACCGGTGCTCCTGCCCCGCATCGGGAACGACTTGAGCGAACGCATCTCCGCCCAGTTCGAGAAGCGGGACCTGCGCCCCCTGATCGGCGGCCGGTCGCTGCTGGTCGTACCGCTGACGGCGCGCAGGGTGGTGCTCGGGTTCATGGTGCTGATGCGCCGCCCGGGCCGTGAGCCGTTCACCGACATGGACCGCAGAACCGGCGCCGAGCTCGCCGCCCGGGCCGGACTCGTCCTGGACAACGCGCGCATGTACGCGTACCAGCAGCAGGTCGCCGAGACGCTGCAGGAAAGCATGCTCCCGCAGGTCGAACCCCGCATGGCCGGCTGCGACGTCGCCACCCGCTATCTGCCGGGCACCGCGCTGGGCCGGGTCGGCGGCGACTGGTTCGACACCATCCGGCTCCCCGGCTCCCGTACGGCCCTGGTCGTCGGGGACGTGATGGGGCACGGGCTGAACGCGGCGGCCATGATGGGCCAGCTGCGCACAGCGGTACACACCATGGCCGTACTGGACATCCCGCCGGCGCAGCTGCTGCGCAAGCTCGACGATCTGGCTCACCAGCTCGGCGACCACTATCTCGCCACCTGCCTGTACGCCGTCTACGACCCGGTCGCGGGCGAGCTGCTGATCTCCAGCGCCGGGCATCTGCCTCCCGTTCTCGTACGCGCCGAAAGCGGCCGCGGCGAGCTGATCGACGTGCCCGGCGGCGCGCTGATCGGCCTCGGGGGTGTGCCGTTCGCCACCGCCCGGGTGAGCGTGTCGCCGGGCGACCGGCTGGTGCTGTGCACGGACGGGCTGGTCGAGGTGCGCGGTGAGGACATCGGGACCGGCCTGGCGGCGCTGTGCGAATCGGCGGCGCACCCGGCCGCCTCCATGGACGAGGCGTGCGACACCATCATCGGGGCGCTGGCCGTGTCGATGGCCGGGGAGAGTGGCGGGCGCAAGGACGACATCGCGCTGCTGATGGCCCGGCTGAACGGCATGCCGCCCGAGGACATGACGACGTGGCAGCTGGACCCCACGGCGGCCGACGTACGGCGGGCCCGGCGGCTCGTCGACGGTCAACTGGCGCGTTGGGGGCTCCCGGAGCTGGCCGACACCACCCGGCTGCTGGTGAGCGAGGTCGTCACCAACGCGGTCCGGCACGCGGGCGGCCGCCCGGTGGGGCTGCGTCTGGTGCGCGCGGACACGTTGCTGTGCGAGGTGTCGGACGAGGAGCACACGCTGCCCGTGCTGCGGGAGGCGGGGCCGGAGGAGGAGTGCGGGCGCGGTCTGCGGCTGGTGAGCCGGCTCGCCGGCCGGTGGGGGGCGAGCCACATGGGGCGCGGCAAAGTGGTCTGGTTCGAGCAGCCACTGCCACCCGGAGCGCGCTCGGGCCCGCGCGGCGGATGACCGCCGCGCGGGGTGTCGGGGACGGCGGTATCGGGGTAAGGAACGGGCGCGAGGTCTGCTTGCCTGTCCACGCCGTCTGTCCGCCTGTCCGTCTGTACGCACCACCGGGGGCATCCGATGACTCTTACCGGCCGATACGTGCACGCATGGGAAAGCTACTGGGAGGACACCCCGGACACCCCCGGTGAAGCGATCTGGGACAGCGATCCGTCTCTGACGGCCGCACCCCACCTGGAGCTGTTCGCCCCGCACGTCGACGTGGCATTACCCGTGGTCGACGTCGGATGCGGGAACGGGACACAGACCCGTTATCTGGCACGCCACTTCTCGCGGGCGGTGGGCGTCGACCTCTCCCACGCGGCGGTGGCCCACGCGCGACGCGCGGACACCGCGAACGCGGTCGAGTTCAGGCAGCTCGACGCGGCCGACCCGGCGGCCGTCCGCGAGTTGCACAAGCGGCTCGGCGACAGCAACGTCTACCTGCGGGCCGTCATCCACCAGAGCGAGCCGCCGGACCGGCCACTGGTCGCGGCGGCGGTCGCGGAGCTGGTGGGGCAGCGGGGGCGTGCCTTCGTGGTGGAACTGACCGCCGAGGCGAAGACCGTACTGCGGGAGCTCATGGGGGAGCCGGGCGGACCGCCGCCGAAGCTCGCACGGGTCTTCGCACACGGGCTGAAACCGGCGGAGTCCGAGGACAGCGAAGTGCCGGAACTTCTGCGCGCGTCGGGGCTCACCGTCCTGGCGGACGGCCGTACCACCCTCGCCCAGACGGAGTTCCGGGCGGACGGCACCCGCATAGAGCTGCCCGCGCAGTGGCTGATCGTGGGGCGTACCGGCTGAGAACGCCCCGCGGCTGCCGGTGCGTGGGCGTACCGCGGTTGTGCCTGCCCTGGGCACGGCGGATTCTGTAGGTGATGAACCGGGCTGGTGTGGCGCCATGAGTGCGTGGAACGCGGCGCAGAGTGCCGACTTCCGTGGTCCCCTCGACGTCACCAGGGCGGCCACGGCGGTTGTCGACGCCCGGGACACGGTCATCGGATGGAGTCCCGCGGCCGAGGAGCTGCTCGGTTACCGGCCGCACGAGATCGTCGGACAGCCCCTGGGGATGATCCTGCCATCCCGCTCGGCCTCCGTTCCGACGCCGGCCGGCGGCCCGCCCCTCGTGACTCCGCTGCGGGGAAACGAGATCCGCGTCGCCCGGCACCGGGACGGGCACGAGCTGCTTCTCGCGACCGCGGTGTGTCCCTTGCCGGGCCCCGGCACGGCGGAGCGCGTCGTCGTCGCGACGGAACTGAAGGACCTCCGGGTGTGGGAGACCCGGCTGGCCCTGCTGCACGGGCTGGCCACGCAGTCACCCGTCGGCCTGGCCATCTACGACACCGACCTGCGTTTGACCTGGTGCAACACGGCGTACGAACGCGAAATCGGACGGCCGTTCGCGGAGTTCAGCGGCTTGCGGGCCGACGAGCTGTACGCCGAGGGCAGGTTCGTCACCCAGGGGTATCCACGCACGCTCGACGCGGTCATGCACCATGTGCTCGACACCGGCGAACCCATTCTCGACCTGCACTTCCTGGGCCGGCCCCCCAGCGACCCGGAAACGGACCACCTCTGGTCCTGCTCCTACTACCGGCTCCAGGACGCCGACGGGCACGTGTTCGGACTGTGCGAGGACGCTTTCGACATCTCCGACCGCTACAAGGCCCAGCAGCGGCTGGCCCTGCTCGTCGAGGCGGGCCGCGGAATCGGCACCGCGCTCGACGTCCTGGTCACCGCCGAGAAGATCACCGAGGTGGCGGTCCCGGAGTTCGCCGGCACGGTTACGGTCGACCTCGCGAAAGCGGTACTGGAAGGCGACGTGCCGGCCACCGGCGGCTCGGGGGAGATGGCGCTGGTACGGGTCGCCTGCCGCTCGGCAGCGGGGGAAGCCGAAGGGGGCAGTGCCGGCGGGCGGGGGGGACCCCCTGTGGCCTACCCGCCGGGTTCGCCGCAGCACCGCAGCCTCTCCTCCGGCGGGCTCGTGCTCGACGACACCACCCTGGTCGTGCCGTTGCGGGCCGGAAACAGCACCCTCGGCCTCGTCACCTTCGTCCGGGACACCGACAAGGCCACCTTCGACAACGGTGAAATCGCGCTGGCCGACGAGCTGGTCGCCCGTACGGCGGTGTCCATCGACAACGCCCGCCGCTTCACCCGCGAACGCACCGCGGCCCTCGCCCTGCAACGCCAGCTGCTGCCGCAGCACGTGCCGCGGCAGTCGGCGGTCGATCTGGCCCATCGCTACCTGCCCACGGACGACCTGTCAGGCGTCGGCGGCGACTGGTTCGACGTCATCCCCCTGTCCGGGACCCGCGTCGGACTCGTCGTCGGGGACGTGGTCGGCCACGGCCTGCAGGCGGCCGCCACCATGGGCCGGTTGCGCACGACCGTACGCGCGTTCGCCCAGATGGACCTGGCGCCCGACGAGCTGCTGACGCGGCTGGACGATCTGGTCGGGCAGTCGGCGGAGGAACAGTGGGGCGAGCTCGGCACGCTCGACGGCACCTTCGACGATGTGACCACCGGCGCTACGTGTCTCTACGCGGTCTACGACCCGGTCTCGCGACGGTGCGTCATGGCCCGGGCGGGGCACCTGCCGCCGGCGGTCGTGGACCCGGACGGCCGGCTGTCCTTCCCGGACCTGCCGGCCGGGCCGCCCCTGGGCCTCGGTGGCCTGCCGTTCGAGTCCATGGAGATCGAGCTGCCCGTGGGCAGTCTGCTGGCCCTCTTCACCGACGGCCTGGTCGAAGCCCGCGACCGGGACATCGACCACGGACTCGACACCCTGGGACGGGTACTCAGCGACCGGCAGGCGTCGCTGGAGGAACTGTGCGACCGGGCCGTGTCGGAACTCGTACCGGACGGTCAGACCGCCGACGACACGGCCCTGCTGCTCGTCCGCACCCGCGAACTGGGCGCCTCGCAGGTCGCCGAATGGGAGCTGCCCGCGGAACCGTCCGCCGTGAGCCATGCCCGGGGTCTGGCCACCGGGCAGCTTCGCGACTGGGGGCTGCGGGAACTGTCGTTCGCCACCGAGCTCGTCGTCAGCGAGCTGGTCACCAACGCGGTGAGGTACGCCGCCGGGCCGCTGCACCTGCGCCTCATCCGCGACCGTACGCTCCTGTGCGAGGTCGCGGACACCGGTCACACCTCACCGCACCTGCGCCACAGCGGGGAGGACGACGAGGGCGGACGCGGCCTGTTCATCGTCGCGCAACTCGTCCAGCGGTGGGGAACGCGCTACACCCGCTCCGGAAAGACCATTTGGACCGAACAGGCCTTCCCGCCGGCGGGATGAGCCCGAAGCGGGGCCGACCGCGCAGACGCAATCCGGCCCCACTGCCGGTTACGGACGAAACCGCTTCTCCGCCTCGGCCTGCTCGACCAGCCCCGGATGAAGTTCGCGGGCCTCGAGATCCGACATGTGCACCATGAACATCGACCACGGGACCGGGCACGGCGGGGCGTGTTCCGGATCCGGGCACAGCACCCTGGTGATGTGTTCCTTGATCTCAGCAGCCTGCTGCTGAGTGGCATAAATGCCCAGCCGCAATTCATGGACACCGGGTTCTTCAGGCATTGCCCACCTCCACCACATGCGCTTGGACTGTCACCGGAAATAATCGCTGGTGCCGTCTTCCGGGGCGGGGTTATGGTGCTGCTCGTTGGTTCGTTGAGGAAGCAGGAGGTGAGGACATTGATGACTGTCACGGTGACGGGCACTGCCCGCATTCAGGAGTTCATCATCGTTGCCACCCCCGTGGTCTCCGGCTGACACCCACACTTCTTCCGCGCGCCGAGCGCGCTGCCGGGGCCACCCTTCGAAGGGTTCCCCTTGTTCAACGCTTCCCTCAACACGTCTTCTTCTTCTGACACTCAGCACGCCCTCGCCCCCTACGGCTGGGACGAAGGCTGGGCTGCCGAATTCGCTCCGTACGCCGCGCAGGGGCTGCTGCCCGGCCGTGTCGTACGGGTCGACCGTGGCCGCTGCGACGTCCTCACCGCCGACGGCGTCGTCCACGGCGACACCACGTACGTGACTCCGCACGATCCACTGCGGGTCATCTGCACCGGCGACTGGGCTGCCATCGACCCCGTCGGCGACCCGCAGTTCGTACGGGCGTACCTGCCGCGCCGCACCGCGTTCGTACGCTCGACCTCCTCCACCCGGTCCGAGGGGCAGATCCTCGCGGCCAACGTCGACCACGCGATCATCGCCGTCTCGCTCGCCGTGGAACTGGACCTCGGGCGGATCGAACGGTTCCTGGCCCTCGCCTGGGAGTCGGGCGCCCAACCACTGGTCGTCCTCACCAAGTCCGACCTCGTGCCCGACGCGACCGGGCTCTCGTACCTCGTCGACGACGTGGAGACCACCGCGCCCGGCGTGCAGGTGCTGGCTGTCAGCTCCACGACGGGCGACGGCATCGACGTACTCACCGCGGTCGTAGCGGGCGGTACGAGCGTGCTGCTCGGGGTGTCCGGTGCGGGAAAGTCGACGCTGGCCAACGCGCTGCTCGGCGAGGACGTCATGGATGTGCAGGCCACCCGCGAAGTCGACGGCAAGGGCCGGCACACCACCACCACCCGCAATCTCCTCGCCCTGCCCGGCGGGGGAGTGCTCATCGATACGCCCGGACTGCGAGGGGTGGGGCTGTGGGACGCCGAGGCCGGCGTCGGGCAGGTCTTCTCCGAGATCGAGGAACTGGCGGCCCGGTGCCGGTTCTACGACTGCGCCCATGAGTCGGAGCCGGGCTGCGCCGTGCTCGCCGCGCTGGAGGAGGGATCGCTGCCGGAGCGCCGGCTGGAGAGCTACCGCAAGCTGCTGCGGGAGAACCGGCGCATCGTCGCCAAGACCGATGCGAGGCTGCGGGCGGAGATGGGGCGCGAGTGGCGGCTGAAGTCGGCGCAGGGCCGCGCCAACTTCGCCGCCAAGCGCGCCGGGGGGCGGCGCTAGGCCCTGGGGGGGTGTGCGGCTCCGCCGCGACGCGGGGCGCTGCCCCGCACCCCGCTCCTCAAGCGCCGGAGGGGCTGAGAGTTGCCGCTTGCGGCAACATCCAGCCCGCCCGGGGCCCCGCCACCCCGGACGCCGTGTCCGAATCCCGCCAGCCCGCCGCCCACCACTGCCGCACACTGGATGGCGTGATGGACGAAGAGAGCATGTACGAGGCGGTGACCAGCCGCGACGCGCGTTTCGACGGCGAGTTCTTCTTCGCCGTCGCGACCACCGGCATCTACTGCCGTCCGAGCTGCCCCGCCGTCACCCCCAAGCGCAAGAACGTGCGTTTCTACCCCACGGCTGCCGCCGCCCAAGGCAACGGCTTCAGGGCCTGCCGCCGCTGCCGCCCCGACGCCGTACCCGGATCCGCGGACTGGAACGCCCGCGCCGATGTCGTCGGCCGGGCGATGCGGATGATCGGCGACGGCATCGTCGACCGCGAAGGCGTGCCCGGGCTCGCGGGCCGGCTGGGCTACAGCACCCGGCAGGTGCAGCGGCAGCTGACCGGCGAGCTCGGCGCCGGCCCCGTCGCCCTCGCCCGCGCGCAGCGCGCCCACACCGCGCGCGTGCTGCTCCAGACCACCGGACTGCCCGTCACGGAGATCGCGTTCGCCTCCGGCTTCGCGAGCGTGCGGCAGTTCAACGACACGATCCGCCAGATCTACGCCCGCACCCCCAGCCTCCTGCGGACGGAGTCCGGAACCAGGACCGCGGGCGCGGGCACCGGCGCGGGGCCCGCCCTCGCCGCCGGGATTCCGCTGCGACTCGCCTATCGCGGGGCGTACGCCGCCCGGGAGATCTTCGACCTGCTGGCGAGCGAGGCCGTGCCGCGCGTCGAGGAGATGACCGGCGAGCCCGGCGCCCGCACCTACCGGCGCACCCTGCGCCTGCCGTGCGGAACGGGCATCGCCGCCGTGGACGAGGCCCCGCACACCGGCTGGCTCGACGCCCGCATCCACCTCACCGACCTGCGCGACCTCACCACCGCCGTCCAGCGGCTGCGCGGGCTCTTCGACCTGGACGCCGACCCGTACGCCGTCGACGAGCGGCTCGCGGCCGACCCGGCGCTGGCGCCGCTGGTGGCCGCCCGCCCCGGGCTGCGTTCGCCGGGCGCGGCTGATCCGGAGGAGTACGCGGTACGGGCGCTGGTGGGCCGGGAGGCCGCGGTGGGGCTCATCGAGGCGTACGGGAAGGTCCTGGACCAGCCGTGCGGCACGCTGACGCACGTCTTCCCCGAGCCGGGCGCCCTCACCGGGGCGGACGACCCCGCGCTGCGGTCGCTGGCGACCGCGCTCGCGGACGGCGTCGTACGCCTGGATCCCGGCGCGGACCGCGACGAGGCGGAGCGGGCGCTGCGCGCGCTGCCCGGGATCACCGCGAGGACCGCGGGACTGATCCGGATGCGGGCACTTGGGGACCCGGACGTGGCGCCGGACGGGGAGGCGGGCGCCGGCGACTGGCGGCCCTGGCGGTCGTACGCCGTGCGGCACCTCTGGACGGCGTAACGCGCGAACCGTGACTCAGTCCAGACCCCAGCTGTGGATCTTCTGCGGGTGAATCCTGATCAGCTCCTCGCTGAAGTGCGGCCCGAGCTCGTGCGGCCCGGTCAGCAGCTCGGCCTCGCCCCGGATGTCCACCCCGCGCACTGCCCACGGCTTCAGGCTCACGATGTCGTCGACCACCAGCGCGACCCTCGGGTTCGCCTGGAGGTTGCGCCATTTCTTGGTCGTACCGAGGGCGTGGCCGCCGACCAGGATCGTCCCGTCGTCCTGCGGGAAGAAACCGACCGGGTTGGCCTGCGGACGGCCCTTCGGGTCGACGGTCGCCATCCGTCCCAGGCGCTGCGTCTTGAGGTACGCGCGTTCGGCCTCGCTGAATGCGGTCATGGCGTCAGCCTCACACGCGCGACCCGCCCCGCACATCGGCACGACGGCCTAGGACTTCCGCCGCATCCCCATGAATTTCAGCCCCAGATCAGCACACCCGCCCACGTGCCGACCACCAGCAGGCACGCGAACAGCTCCACGAGCACCGGGTATCCGACGGCGCGCATGACCGTACGGGTGGAGGCCCAGCCGCCGCCGTGGCTGCCGAGCCGCGCCCGCTCCACCCCGTAGATGCCTCCGATGAATCCCGCGATCCCGCCCACCACCGGCAGCAGGAAGAACCCGACGATCCCGGCGATCCCGCCCACCATGAGCGTCCGCAGCGGGGCGCCCGACTCCTGGCGGCGGCGGGTCGGCAGCAGGGGCTTGAGCGCCTGGTTGAGCAGCATCAGTGCGGTCGCGCCGATCAGTACGCCCCAGGCGAGCACCGTCTTGTCCTCCAGGGCCCACCACAGCACGGCCGCCCAGACGATCGCCTGCCCCGGCACGCCGGGCACGAGTACGCCGAGCAGGCCGAGCAGCATGACGAAGCCCACCAGAAGGAGCTGCCACACGCCCATCTGTCCAGGGTGCGGGAACCGGGCTGTCGCCGCAGGTCGGAGCGGCCGTCGGGGCGAGCGGTGGGACGGGGGGCCGGCTTCATCGCGCCGCTTGCGGGGCGCCGCCCCGGACCCCGCTCCTCAATCGCCGGAGGGGCCGAGAGTCCCCGCGAGCTTCCGCAGTGCGTCCGCGCACGCCGACCCCGTCAACCCCTGGCCACCCACCCGCGTTCGTACGCATGCCAGCCGAGCTGCAGCCGCGTCGTCACGCCCGCCAGCTCCATCAGCCCCTTCACCCGCCGCTGCACCGTCCGCAGGCCCAGCTCCAGCTGTTTGGCGACGCTCGCGTCCGTCATCCCGGCGAGCAGCAGCGACAGCACGTGCAGATCCGTGGCGTCGGGGCCCGGCGTGCCCTCCTCCGACGCCGTCCCGTCCGCCCCCAGCCGCAGCGGCAGCGCCTCCCGCCACACCGCCTCGAACAGCCCGGTCAGCGACTCCAGCAGCCCGCTCGCGTGGACGACGAGAGCCGCGGGCTCCGCCCCGCGCCCCGTCAGCGGCACCATCGCGGTGGTCCGGTCCGCGATGACCAGCTTCGTCGGCACCTTCTCCACCACCCGTACCTGCTCGTCGCGCCCCAGCGCCGCCGACAGCTCGACGATCCCGGTGGGCAGCGTGAGAACCTCCCGTTCGAGCACCACCCGGTACGTCACGCCACGCGTCGCCGCCCGCTGCTGCGCCTCGTCGTCCATGCCGCTGATCGTGATCGGATGCCCCGTGACGAGCGCGCACACCTCCTCGGTGGCGCCGAGCTGAAGCTGTACGAAGCGGTGCGCCACCGCGCTCGTGCCCGTCACCACCTCGACCAGATCGTGCACCGCGGGCTCGGCCGCCTCCGCCCGGTACTCCTGCGCCAGCAGCGCCGCCGTCAGCTCCGCCTGCTCCAGCTCGTGCCGCTGCCGGGTCAGCAGCGCGCCCAGCGCGACCTCGGGCGGCGCGGCCACCCAGCGTCCCGTACGGGCCGACGACTGGGCCGCGAGCCCCTGCCGCTCCAGGCGGCGCAGCGCACGTTCCGTATCGGCCTCCGGCAGCGTCAGCCGGTGCGCGAGGTCGGGGACCTCCGCGGCGCCGAGCGCGACAAGCGCGCGGTACGTCGACTCCTGGGCCTCGTCGAGACCGATAGCTCCCAGCACCCCTCCACACCCTCCCCGGACGCTTCGATTCCGCGCGTTTGCGCACCGTCGCCCCGATCTTGCCCACCGGCTGGTGGCGGGAAGCGGCCACGGCGTAAACCCGCCGTACGCATCATCCCTGCACCACCCCTCATTCACCAGGGGAGGGCGAGCGCCCGCGGCCAGTACGGCGATGTCACGGGCCGGAGGCGGACCGGGCGTACGAACTCGCCCCGCACACCGTGAAGATGGGCGAGAAGATTGGCCTCAGCGCCTCTGGGCACTCGGGCTGCACGCCGTACTCGTGCGACGGCGGCGAGACGTGGACCCGCGTCAAGGTGGGGCAGCGGTCCGTGGACCGTCCGCCGGGCGTCCCTCCCGTGGGGGGTGGGGTCGCCCGGCGGACTTATTTTTCCCGATGCCCCGTTTTCGTACGGCCGTTGAGGTGGACAATAGGGGCATGAGCCAGCAGGGGGAGAGGCGCACCCAGGACGAGGACGCGTGGTGGAGCCGGCTGTACGACGACGAACCCACCCCGGGCACGGGTTCCGTGCAGCCGGACGACACCCTGGACACCCGTTTCGACTCCGCAGCGAACGCAGTGTCCCCACCGCCGCCATCCTCGTCGGGAGTCGTGCAGGAGCCGCGCCCGGAGCCGGCGCGGGAACCCGAACCGCCGCAGCGGCCGCCCTGGCCACCGGCACCCGCCGAGGCCCCGGATCCGGCCGAGCCGCAGCTCCTGCAGTCGCGGCTTCCGGCAGAGCCGGGACCGGACCGCCCGACTTCGCCCGGGCCACGGCGGCCGGGCAAGGCCGAGGCAGGGCCTTCGGACGGGGTTGACCCACCGCCACCGGCTACGCCGGAACCCGCACCGCAATCGCCGACGCCGCCCGCTCCCGCGCGACCGCCCGCGCCGCCCGTCATCGCCCCGCAGCGTGCCCCCTGGGAGCCGCCCGGCGTACCCCAAGTGCCGTCCGCCCGCCGGGAGTCGGTCCCGCCGCCGTCCCGGGGGGACGCGCCCCCGGAGGACTGGCGGCCGGCGCCGCCCGCCCCGTCCCACCGCATGCCAGAGGCCCGCACCCCCCGGGACGCCCCAGCGCCTCCCGAGCGCCCGCACGCCGATCCGCGACCCGCGTCCCCGCTGGAGGACCAGGGGCGTCCGCCCCGGGCCGGCTTCGTCGGGGACCGGCCGCCCACCTACGACGCCGAGCCCAGCGCCCTGCCCGCCGCCGACCCGTGCGAGCTCGGTGCTCTCGTGGCCGACACCGTGCTCGACGGCGCCCGGTACGGCACGTACACCCTGCGCGCCGCCTCCATCCGCGGTGACTCCGCCCGCTACCGCGGCGAACCCCGCCGCGACGCCCTGCTCACCGCCCGCTTCGGCCGCGCCGAGGACGCGCTCGTCCTGGTCGCGGTGGCCGGCGGGGCCCGCGCCGCCGAGAACGCCCACCTGGCCGCCGCCGACGCCTGCCGCTGGATCGGCGAAGCCGTCGGCCGCAGCCACGCACGGCTCGCCGACGACATACGGGCGGGCCGCCGGGGCGACCTCAAGTCCGGCCTGCACCGCCTCACCGACCGCAGCTACGGCAAGCTGCGGGCCCGCGCGTCCGAACTGGGCCTGGAACCGGAGGAGTACACAGCGAGCCTGCGCTGCCTCCTCCTGCCCGCCGACCCCGCGTGCCGGACCAGGGTCTTCTTCGGCATCGGCGGCGGCGGATTGTTCCGGCTGCGCGGCGGCGCCTGGCAGGACATCGAGCCCCCCGTCCCCGAGCCCGCCGCCGTCACCGGCGCGCCCGTCGTCGGCTTCGGTTCCGTCCCGTCCGAGACCCCGGAGGGCGACCGCCTCACCATGGACCTGGGGATCACGACGGCCCCGTCGCCGTACGTCGAGAGCGTGCCGCCGCCCACCGAGCCCTTCCGCTTCCGCGCCTCGGTGGCCCGCCCGGGTGACACCCTGCTCCTGTGCAGCGGCGGCCTCGCCGACCCCCTGCGCGGCGAGCCCGCCCTCGCCAAGGAACTCGCCGAACGCTGGGCACCCGCCGACCCGCCCGGCCTCGCCGAGTACCTCGCGGACACCGGCCTGCGGGTGAAGGGGTACGCCGACGACCGTACGGCGGTGGCGGTCTGGGAGGCGTAACGGCGTACCGCATGGGTTGATGGAGTCGGCAGAGAGCAGAGACAGAACCGACCGTCTCCCCGGAAGGCATACGCAACCCATGGCCAAGCAGAAGGTGGCGGAGCAGTTCGTCGACATCCTGGTGAAAGCCGGCGTGCAACGCCTCTACGGCGTCGTCGGCGACAGCCTCAACCCCGTCGTCGACGCCGTCCGGCGCACCCCCGGGATCGACTGGATCCAGGTCAGGCACGAGGAGGCCGCGGCCTTCGCCGCCGGCGCCGAGGCCCAGATCACCGGCAGGCTCGCCGCCTGCGCCGGCTCCTGCGGCCCCGGAAATCTGCACCTGATCAACGGCCTGTACGACGCCCACCGCTCCATGGCCCCGGTCCTCGCCCTCGCCTCGCAGATCCCGTCGGGCGAGATCGGCCTCGGGTACTTCCAGGAGACCCACCCGGACCAGCTGTTCCGCGAGTGCAGCCACTACTGCGAGCTGATCTCCAGTCCCAGACAGATGCCGCGCGTGCTCCAGACCGCGATCCAGAACGCCGTCGGCCGCAGCGGTGTCAGCGTGGTGTCGCTGCCCGGCGACGTGGCGTCCGAGCAGGTCCCGGAGCGGGCAACGGAGCACGCACTGGTGACGTCGCGTCCGGCCGTACGCCCCGCGGACGCGGAACTCGAAAAGCTCGTCCGCATGATCGACGAGGCGAAACGGGTCACCCTCTTCTGCGGCAGCGGCACGGCCGGCGCCCACGCGCAGGTCATGCAATTCGCGGAGCGCGTCAAGTCACCCGTCGGGCACGCGCTGCGCGGCAAGCAGTGGATCCAGTACGACAATCCCTACGACGTCGGCATGAGCGGGTTGCTCGGCTACGGCGCGGCGTACGAGGCCACGCACGAGTGCGACCTGCTGATCCTCCTCGGCACGGACTTCCCGTACTACGACTTCCTCCCCAACGGCGACGACGTGAAGATCGTCCAGGTCGATGTGCGGCCCGAACGCCTCGGCCGGCGCTCCAAGCTGGACCTGGCGATCTGGGGCGACGTACGCGAGACGCTGACCTGCCTGACGCCGCGCGTGAAGGCCAAGTCCGACCGCAAGTTCCTCGACCGGATGCTGAAGAAGCACGCGGACGCGCTCGAGGGTGTGGTGAAGGCGTACACCCGCAAGGTCGACAAGCGGATCCCGATCCACCCCGAGTACGTCGCGTCCGTCCTCGACGAACTCGCGGACGACGACGCCGTGTTCACCGTGGACACCGGGATGAACAACGTCTGGGCGGCCCGCTACATCACTCCCAACGGGCGTCGCAGCATCATCGGCTCCTTCACGCACGGCTCGATGGCCAACGCCATGCCGCAGGCGATCGGCGCCCAGTTCACGGACCGCGGCCGCCAGGTGATCTCGATGTCCGGCGACGGCGGCTTCAGCATGCTGATGGGCGACTTCCTCACCCTCGTGCAGTACGACCTGCCGGTGAAGGTGGTCGTCTTCAACAACTCCTCCCTCGGAATGGTCGAGCTGGAGATGCTGGTCGACGGCCTGCCGTCGTTCGGGACGGCGAACAAGAACCCGGACTTCGCGGCGGTCGCGCGGGCCTGTGGCGCGTACGGCGTACGGGTGGAGAAGCCGAAGCATGTGGCCGGCGCGCTCAAGGACGCCTTCAAGCACAAGGGCCCGGCGCTGGTGGACGTCGTCACCGACCCGAACGCCCTGTCGATCCCGCCGAAGATCCGCGCCGAGATGGTGAGCGGCTTCGCGCTGTCGGCGAGCAAGATGGTGCTGGACGGCGGGGTGGGGCGGATGCTCCAGATGGCCCGTTCGAACCTGCGCAACGTACCGAGGCCGTAGGTCCGTACGAGTGGAATAGCGGGCCGGGGCGGGGCGGAAGCGGCGTGTCGCGGAAGGTTCACAACGACCGGCTGCTATCTCCCCCCACCCGAGTCAGCGAAAGGGCTGTGACGCCAGTGACGCGCATGTCTTTCACCCGCCGCTTCAGCCGCGGCCGTATCTCCGCCGCCGCCGCGGCCGCCGTCGTCATCGCCACGCCCGCCGCGATCGCCGTAGTGCCTGACGCGGTCACCTCGGTCCTGGGTTCCGCCGCCGGGCCGCAGGCCGCGAAGGAGCCCCCGGCGGCGGACGCGGGCGCCCCCGCGTCCGGTACGCCGATCAGGGCCGGGATGCTCAAGCTGGACCTCGGCGCGGCCATCGGCCCGGCGGGGCAGGGCACGGCGGCGGCCCCCGTGGACGGCGCGGTCCAGCTGGACGCGGGCGGGTTCGGCCTCAAGGCCCGTGCGGGCAGCAGGATCGCCCACGGGGACAGGAAGCTGCTGGGCGGCAGGGTCATGCTCGACGGCGGCGTCCGGCTGTCGAGAGGTGACAGGGCGGTCGTCTTCGTCAAGGACCTCGCGGTCGACCTGAGGACCCACGTCGTCACGGCCACGGTGGGGGAGGGCAAGCCCGGCGCGCGGCTCGGCGTACTGGACGAGACCAGGACGAGGCTCCTCCCGCAGACGGCCGCCGGTGACGCGAACATCGCGCTGGGCGGGCGGCTGGTGCTGGACCCGGAGGCGGGGGCGCGGATCAATGAGGGGCTGCGGGCGCAGGTGTTCGGCGGCGCGGGTACGGGCGCGGGGGCGGCCGGTATCGGCGCGACGTTCGAGGCCGACGCGGACCTCGACGTCGACCTGGCGTTCGCACTGGGCCTGGACACGGAACTCGGCCTCCAGCCCGACTCGACCGTTAGTGCGCCCGCGGCTCGCGTTTGAAAGTGTCGAGGTCACAGCTGTCGGGGTCGCCGATGAACTCGAAGAGATGAGGGTTTTCGCGGCTTCCGCCGACGTTGATGCTCGTGGAAGGTGAATGAGACGGGCCAGTCGAGGCGGTCGTCACCGGCCGTAAGCTCCCAAGTGCCGGAGGCGGTTCTCTTCTCGGGCTCGCCCGTGGCACTTTCGAGATCTGAGGGCCATCCCGTCGTGGTGAACGATCCGTCCTGGTTGAGGGTCAGGGATCTGTTCGCGGTGGTGCGGTAGGTGCCGGCCAAGTCGTGGGGCGTAAGGCCCTCGGGGCGTGGTTCCTCGCCCGGGCAGCTGGTTCATGTTCGCCCCCCGGAATATCGATGTGGACCAGTGTCCCAGTGAACCGCCGGCGGTCGGCGGGCTCTCCTCCAGGTCCGGATATTCCCCGCACGCCGCTTATTTGACTAATGGACATGAGTGCCATTGCGCGTGCGGGGCATGCATTGCGTGAACCAGTTCGAGAGAAGGAGTCGATCCGGCGTGCGGGTGGGGGCTATGACAGGGCAGCAGGCAAGCGGACGTGGTGCCACCGTGCGAGGACCGTCGCCGGCGCCGGGGAGGGCGGAGGCGGAGGCCGAAACGGACGGGGAGGGGGCACTCATTCAGCTGCGACGCAGGCTGGGGCATGCGGAGCTCACAGCGGTTCCGGAGGTGCGGCACGCTGTGCGCGAACTGCTGCTGAGGAACCGGAAGAATCAGAGCTCCACGGATGTCGCCGAGCTCCTGACCACCGAGCTGGTGACCAACGCCCTGGTCCACACGGAACACGACGCCGAAGTCACGGCCACCGTCGCCGCCTCCAGGCTCCGGGTAGAGGTACGGGACTTCGTCGCCCACCACCCGCAGCCGTACACCCCGTCGGCCGACGACGGTACGCACGGCAGGGGCCTCGTACTGGTCCAGGCGCTCGCGGACGCGTGGGGCGTACGGGCGCAAGGCGTAGGAAAAGTGGTCTGGTTCGAACTCGACATGGGCGGCGGCGGGCCGGCGTAACCGCCGGGACCGCCGCCACGCCCGCTGCCGAGCCCGCGCGTCGCCTCAGCCGAACTGCTGCTCAAGGTCCTTGAGCTTGCGCTCCAGCGAGTCGAGCCGTGGCAGAGCCTGCGTGTCGTCCTCGGCGGTGAGGTCTACGGTCGTCACCCTTTCAGCGCCTTTCACGGCCTGAAGGGAGGGCCTTTGTCGAAGCGGCAGTTGTCCGGGTTCTGATATGGCGGGCTCCGCGACCGCTTGAGGCGGTGCGGAGCCCGAACCAGGAGCGATGGCCGAGACCTCCACGACCTGCCGCCCGCCGCCGACACGACCGCGCCCCCAGGCCCGGTGCTGCCGGTTGATGGCCTTCAACTGGGCGCGTTCCAGCTTCTGGTGGTCGCGCCGGCGCATGCGGTTCTGTTCCTTCTCGCGTACGTCCTCGCGCACCTCTTCGACCGCTTCGTCCAGCGTCCGCACGCCCTCCAGGAGCATCAGCGACCACGCACCGAAGGTCTCCCTGGGGGCCCTCAGCCACCGTACGATCCGAATCTGCGGCAGCGGACGCGGCACCAGGCCCTGCTCACGCAGTGCGGCCCTGCGGGTCTGCTTCAGCGCCCGGTCGAACAGCACCGCGGCCGAGAGCGACATCCCGGCGAAGAACTGGGGAGCGCCGTCGTGGCCGAGGCCCCGGGGCGCGTGCACCCAGTTGAACCAGGCGGCGGCGCCGGCGAACAGCCAGACGAGGAGGCGGGATCCGAGGGCCGCGTCACCGTGGCTGGCCTCGCGCACCGCGAGCACCGAGCAGAACATGGCGGCGCCGTCGAGGCCGAACGGGACGAGGTACTCCCAGCCGCCGGTGAGGTTGAGGTTTTGCCGGCCGAAGCCGACCAGGCCGTGGAAGGAGAGTGCGGCGGCGACCGCGGCGCAGCAGAAGAGCAGCAGGTACGAGGCGATCCCGTAGATCGCTTCCTTCCGCCTGCGCCGCTCCTCCGTGCGTTCCCAGGAGTCGTCGGCTGCGGCCTTGCCACCGGCGCGCTTGCCGCGCGCGAGCACCGCAACCGCCGCCAGGACCCCCGCGAGCATCACGCCACCCGGAAGCAGCCAGTCCAGCGATATGTCGGTCAGTCTCATGTGCGGTGTCCCTTGCATCGCGTAGGGCGTATCGGGCGCCATATTGGCGGAACCCGAGTGGCCCAAAGAGGCTTTCGGTGCAAGAGGACGCCAAGGGAGTGCCAGGGCACGCGAATAGGTGCGATCTGGTCGAACCACAGTACGTGGCAGGCCAGTTGAGTTCGATTTATGCCACCTGATCGGGTGGCGTGCCGGTGGCGGGGAGGTGGCCCTGCCGTCAGACCGCCGCGATCGCTTCCGCCGCTGCCGCCGCGGCTTCCTCGCTCAGCTTCCGTACGCGCTCGGCGTCGCACGTACGCGGACACGTCACGCAGGTGTCGTCCGGGCGCAGCGTGTAGAAGAGGCAGCAGCTCGCGCGGTCGCGGGTCGGCAGCGACTCACCGTTCGGTCCGGTCAGCTCGCGGAAGCCGGCCGTCCCGGCGTACGGCTTGGTCGTACCCGGCAGCAGCTCCTCCAGCTCCCGCATCGCGCGCCGCTCCTCGCCGAGCAGGTGCGCGATGTACCAGAGCCCTTCCACGACGTCGTCCGTCGCCATGCCCCACAGCGCGCGCTTTCCGCGCCGCATCCGCGGCCCGAAGCCGTCGAGCACCGGACCGAGGTGCTGGGCGACGGCGTCCCGTACCTCACCGCGCAGGGCCTCCTCGTCCGGTACGACGCGGGCGCCGGGCAGTGCGGCGGCCGGGTCGCCCGGCAGGCAGACGAATTCCCGCACGCGGACGGTCATGTGGCCCAGTGTCCGCTGGAACGCGACGTCCTCGACGGGCACGCGGGGTACCCGGCGGTGCAGGAACCACGGCACGGTGATCAGCAGGCAGGCGGGCCAGGCGTAGCGGTGGAGGCCGAAGCTGGCGACGACGTCGGGGCGGGCCTGCTGGCCGTAGTCGCGCAGAACCTGCGCGTTGTCCCAGGCCAGAAAGGCGTCGAGCGCGGCGCCACCGGCCGCGAGCTCGGCGGCCCCGACCCAGCCGCCATCCCGGGGCGTCTGTTCCCCGTCCGCCAGCTCGTGGACGCGCAGACCGGAGAAAACCTCCGTGAGGCGGGCGTAGGAGGCCGCGACGGGGGAGGCGGTGACACCGGGGAAAAGAGCGGGGACGGTCATGCAGGGGACCACCGAATCGCGATCGTTTGCAGGTAAGCCTTACCTTACCCGATCAATTCGATGTTTGAACTGTTACCCGGCCCGCCTATCGTGCATATGGGACACAGCACCGGAGGGACCCGCATGGAGCAGCAGCAGGGCAGACCGCGCGAGGCGGCGTACGGACACCTGCCCGCCGCCACGCAGGCGCCGCCCGTGCGCGTACCGGAGCAGGCGCGCGGCGAGCACACCCACAGCGAGCCCCCGGCCCCCCGCCTCGTCCAGCGCCACTCGGTGCGCGGCCAGATCCTCGACGCCCTGCGCGCCGCCCTCGTCAGCGGAGAGCTGGTCCCCGGCGAGGTCTACTCCGGCCCCGCCCTCGGCGCCCGCTTCGGCGTCTCCGCGACCCCGGTCCGCGAAGCCATGCAGCAGCTGGCGCAGGAGGGCGCGGTGGAGGTCGTACCGAACCGCGGCTTCCGCGTCACGGTCCGCACCTCGGTGGAACTCGCCGAGCTCGCGGAAGTGCGGTCGCTGATCGAAGTCCCGGTCATGCTCCGCCTGGCCCGTACGATCCCGGCCGCCCGGTGGTGCGAGCTGCGCCCCCTGGCGGAGGCCGCGACGGCGGCGGCGGCGACGGGCAACCGAGCGGCGTACGCCGAGTCGGACCGCGCGTTCCATCGCGCGATCCTCGCCCTCTCCGGCAACCATCAACTGGTCACGGTCGCCGACGACTTGCACCGCCGCTCCCAGTGGCCCCTGCTCACCGGGGACCCCCTGGGCCGCCGGGCGGACCTCCTCGCGGACGCCGCCGAACACCTGGCCCTGCTGGACGCGCTGGCGGCGCAGGACCTGACGGTGGTTCAGTCCCTGGTCCGCGAACACTTCGCGGGCGCGGACCGCTGAGTGCAGGCGGCGACGATGGCCGCCGTGTCCCAGTAGAAGGGGTGGATCTCGGAGATCCGGCCGTCCCTGATCGCGATGGTCTGCAGGATCGGGAAGGTCAGTTCGCGGCCGGTGGCACGTGCGCGGGCGTCGACCCGGGTGCGTATCACCGCCGTCTCGCCGGTGGCCAGGAATTCCTGCTCCGCGAAGTCGAACTTCTCCCACGTGCGGCTCATCGCGAGGAAGAAGTCCGCCAGGCCCGCGTGGCCGCGCCACGTTCCTCCGTACGGGAGCGCCTCGGCCTGACGCAGGACCACATCGGGTGCGAAGAAGGGCGCGAGCACGTCGAAGGACGCCTTTCCCGGGCCGCCCGCCGCCAGGTATTCGGCCTCGGCCGCGTACATGCCGGTCAGGACGGTTGTCGTCGATGTCGTCGATGGTGTCGTCATGGCGTCAGCTTGCTCGTTCAGCGCGGACCGGACCGGCGGCAATCAGACGTTGACCTCACACCGCCGCGGACGGTGACAGCTGCGCCGCCAGCCACGTCGGTACGCCGTCCAGGAGCCGGAACAGGCGGGCCGCCTCCGCCCGCAGGCGGGTTGCCTCCGGCTCCGGTTCCGCGTCGGCCAGGGCCGCCAGGGCCGGGGCCGTGCCGACCAGGTAGCCCAGTTCCTCCCGTATCCGCAGCGACTCCGCGAAGCCGTGCCTCGCGTCCGCCAACTCGCCCTCGCGCAGGGACAGTCCGGCCAGATGGCGCCAGGTGAACGAGAGCAGCAGCGTCTCGCCGTGTGTCGTCGCGCCCGCGTGGGCGCGACGGTAGGCGGCGCGGGCCGACTGCGGCGAGTCGGAGATGTGCTCGGCGACCAGGCCGCGCCGGAAGTCGAGGAGCGGACGGCCCGGCGCCGTCGGGGCGAGCAGCGCCGCCGCCCTGCCGAGCGCGGAGCGTGCCTCGTCGGCGCGGTCGCGGGCGCCGAGCACCGTCGAGGCGTACGCCAGCTGGCCGCGCTCGCACGCCGCCGCGCCCCGCTCGTCGTCGCTCTGGGCAACCGCCTCCGCCGTACGCAGGGCGTCCTCGGCCTCCGCCCAGCCCCGCTCCGTGAACAGGCAGCGCTCTACGAGCAGCGATGCCCGCTGGAGCGCGGCGGCAGGGGTCGCGGCGGCGCCCCCATGTGGTTCGAGCAGGGCCGCGGCGTCGGTCCAGCAGCCACGCGAGCGCAGCCGCCATACCGCGGTCTGGAGTGGGCTTCCGTCCCCTGCGGTCGTTCCAGAACCAGACATGGCGGTATGCGCCACATTGCCCTCCCCGAGCAGCACGTCATTGAGCTGTGAGTATCGGTTGTGCGGTTGTGGGCGAATCTCAGCACGGAATGGCACTCCGGGCCAAGGGCTCAGGTGAATGAATTCACAAACGGCCGGTCAGGGCGACCACTTGGCTGAGAGTGGAGGGCGCCCGGGTTGACGCCGCGGGCAGGCTGAGTCCGCGGCGCGGGGCCTTCCCCGGCCCCGCCCCTTCCCGCTGTGACACTTTGCGGCTCCGCCGCGTGAGGGGCTCCGCCCCAGACCCCGCTCCTCAAACGCCGGAGGGGCTGAAGTTGCCCAGGGGGCAAATCCAGCCCCTCCGGCGTTTGAGGACACGCCCGCAGGGCGTCTGTGTCGTCTGGGACCCGGAGCGGCGGCTAGCTCATCCTCAGCGCGAGGAAGAAGTCCAGCTTGTCCTCGAGACGCGACAGGTCACGACCCGTCAGTTGCTCAATCCGGCCCACCCGGTAGCGCAGGGTGTTCACGTGCAGATGCAGCCGCGCCGCGCAGCGCGTCCAGGAACCGTCGCAGTCGAGGAACGCTTCCAGCGTGGGGATGAGTTCCGCGCGGTGCCGCCGGTCGTAGTCCCGCAGCGGATCCAGCAGCCGCGCCGTGAACGCCCGGCGCACGTCGTCCGGCACGAACGGCAGCAGCAGCACGTGCGACGCCAGCTCGTGGTGGCCCGCCGCGCAGACCCGCCCGGGCCGCGCCGCCGCCACCCGGCGCGCGTGCCGGGCCTCCTCCAGCGCCCCGCGCAGCCCCTCCGCCGAGTGCACGGCCGCGCTGACACCCAGTGTCAGCCGCCCGTCGTCGGCGAGGCCGCCCGAGAGCGGCTCGCGCACCGCCTCCAGGAGTACGTCGGCGTGCAGGCCGACCCGGGAGACCGACGGGCCCTCGGCCCCCTCGTCGCCTTCACCGGTGTCCTCCACCGAAACCGCCGGCAGCGGTACGAGCGCGATCGCCTCGTCGCCCGCGTGCGCCACCGCGATCCGGTCCGAGGAGTCGGAACCGGCCACCGCCGGGTCGACCAGTATTTCCTCCAGCAGCGTCTGCGCGACCGGCCCGGACTGGATCGCCCCGGCCGAGCCGCCGGGGCCACCAGAGGCACCTGGTCCGCCTTCCAGCCAGTCGACCCGCGCCACGACCACCTGCCAGTGCGGCGCCGAGCCCAGACCCGGCAGCAGCACCGGCGCGGCGACCCGCAGGCGGGCCGCGATCTCCGCCGGTGCCGCGCCGGTCTGCACCAGCTCCAGGACCTCCTGGGCGAGGCGGCGGCGTACCGTACGGGCCGCGTCGCGCCGGTCGCGCTCGACGGCGATCAGCTGCGTCACCCCCTGGAGCAGGTCCAGACGGGCGGCGGGCCAGTCGCCGGCGTCCGCCTCCACCGCCAGCAGCCAGTCCGACAGCACGCTCTCGCGTACGTCGCGGGAAGCGGCCGCGGCAGCCGCGGAGCCCCGCCCGGCGCTCCTGATCGGGAACAGCGAGTACGTCGTGCCCCGCACGCTGGCCCGGTGCGGCGCCCGGCGCCCGGTGCGGCTCGCGGCCAGGTGCTCGCCCGCGAGAACGGGACCCACGGCCGGCGGCAGCGGGTCGCCGGCGCCCGCGATCTGGCGGCCGGTGGGCGACAGCACCCAGGCGCGCAGGTCCAGGTCCGAGGTCAGCAGGTCCAGCACCACCTCGGGGCCACCACCCGCCGGGCCCGAAGTCATCAGCCTGCGGTGCCGGTCGACGACCGCCGCCAGGTCACCGGCTCGTTCGCCGGACACCTGGCGCACCACGTACTCGGTGATGGTCGCGAAGGCGACAGCCTCGCTCACCGCGAACAGCGGCAGCCGGTGCCGTACGCACGCCTCGACCAGGTCGCTCGGGATCGCGCCCAGCTCCGCCTCGCCCGCCGCGAGCCCGACGACGCCCGCGCCCGCCAGGATGCGTACGAAGGGCTCGGAGTCGTCGGCGTCGCGCCGCCACGCCAGTCCGGTGAGCACCAGCTCGCCGCCGGACAGATAGCGGCTGGGATCCCGCAGGTCGGTGGTCATCACACCGCGCACGGTGCGGTCGAGCTCTTCCTCGCCGCCGAGCAGCCGCAGGCCCAGCGCGTCGTTCTCCAGCAGTGCGCGCAGCCGCATGGGTGTTCGCCGCCGATCTGTCTCTTGGTGTGGATGGAGTGTGTTTGTGGGTTCCCGAAGAAAGCCGTGAGGTTGCCGAGGCTCGCCTTTCGTTCGAATCTACAAGACGTGAGCAGTTACCAGCCAACTCCTTCATGGTTTCGGTGACTGCACCAGGCGGAGCCCCGGCGGTGTACTTGGGCCAAGCCACGTGAACAGCAGATGAACGCCCCAGAGCGCCGCAGAGCGACCCAGACCGGCTTAGAAGAACCAGGCCGACAGCAGGCGGTTGGCCGTCTCCAGCCCCAGCGATACGCGAACAACCCCGATTGAGAAGAAGAGAGCCTCATGGACTTCCTTCGCCCCGCCAGCTGGGAGGAGGCGCTCGCCGCCAAGGCCGAGCACCCCACGGCTGTGCCCATCGCGGGCGGCACAGATGTCATGGTCGAGATCAACTTCGACCACCGCCGCCCCGAGTACCTCCTGGACCTGAACCGCATCGGCGAACTCCGCGAGTGGGAGGTGGGCGAGGAGACCGTACAGCTCGGCGCTTCCGTCCCGTACACCCAGATCATGGACCACCTGCGGGCGGAACTGCCGGGCCTCGCGCTCGCCGCCCACACCGTCGGATCGCCCCAGATCCGCAACCGCGGCTCGGTCGGCGGCAACCTCGGTGCCGCTTCCCCGGCCGGTGACTCGCACCCCGCCCTGCTGTCCGCGGGCGCCGAGGTCGAGGCCGAGTCGGTGCGCGGTACGCGCCTCATCCCGGTCGAGGAGTTCTACACCGGCGTGAAGCGCAACGCGCTGGAGCCGGACGAGCTGATCAAGCGTGTCCACATCAAGAAGGCCGACGGGCCGCAGCAGTTCTCCAAGGTGGGTACCCGTAACGCCATGGTGATCGCGGTCTGCGCGTTCGGTATCGCGCTGCACCCCGAGACCCGCACGGTGAAGACCGGCATCGGCTCGGCCGCCCCCACCCCGCTGAGGGCCCGCGCCGCCGAGGACTTCCTGAACGCCGCGCTCGAAGAGGGCGGGTTCTGGGACAGCGGCAAGATCATCACCCCGTCGATCGCCAAGCAGTTCGCGGACCTCGCGTCCGGCGCCTGCAACCCGATCGACGACGTGCGCGGTACGGCGAAGTACCGCCGCCACGCGGTCGGCATCATGGCCCGCCGCACGCTGGGCTGGACCTGGGAGCAGTACCGCGGCACCGCCCGCATGCTTGAAGGAGCTGCATAGCAATGCGCGTGAATTTCACGGTCAACGGCCGTAAGCAGGAAGCGGACGACGTCTGGGAGGGCGAGAGCCTGCTCTACGTCCTGCGCGAGCGCATGGGCCTGCCGGGCTCCAAGAACGCGTGCGAGCAGGGCGAGTGCGGCTCCTGTACGGTCCGCCTCGACGGTGTCCCCGTCTGTGCGTGTCTCGTCGCAGCCGGTCAGGTAGAAGGCCGCGAGGTCGTCACGGTCGAGGGCCTCGCCGACTTCGCCAAGCAGCGCGAAGAGGGCTGCGCGAGCGGTGCCTGTGGCTCCGGTGGTACGTCCCTCCAGGAAGCCCAGCAGTGGCAGGCCAAGGGGACGGACTCGCAGACGGGTGAGGGCGAGGAGCTCGCTCCCATCCAGCAGGCGTTCATCGACGCCGGCGCCGTGCAGTGCGGTTTCTGCACCCCGGGTCTGCTGGTCGCCGCCGACGAGCTCCTTGAGCGCAACCCCGAGCCGTCCGACGGGGACATCCGCGAGGCGCTCTCGGGCAACCTGTGCCGCTGCACCGGTTACGAGAAGATCCTGGACGCGGTGCGCCTCGCCGCCGCTCGCCAGGAGCGTCAAGGACTCCAGGAAGGCGCGGTCTGATCATGGGTGTTACGGGTACCCCCACCAACATCAACCAGGGCACGAAGACCAAGGGCGGCATCGGCGAGTCCACGCTCCGCCCCGACGGCACCCTCAAGGTCACCGGCGAGTTCGCGTACTCCTCGGACATGTGGCACGAGGACATGCTCTGGGGTCACACGCTGCGCTCCACCACCGCGCACGCCGAGATCCGGTCGATCGACACGTCCGAGGCCCTGGCCATGCCCGGCGTCTACGCCGTGCTGACGTACGACGACCTGCCCACCGAGGTGAAGAACTACGGCCTGGAGATCCAGGACACCCCGGTTCTGGCCAACGGCAAGGTCCGTCACCACGGTGAGCCGGTGGCCATCGTCGCCGCCGACCACCCGGAGACGGCCCGCCGCGCCGCCGCCAAGATCAAGATCGACTACGTCGAGCTCCCCGTCATCACCGACGAGGCCTCGGCGACCGCGCCCGACGCGCTGCTGATCCACGAGGGCCGCGACGACCACCACATCGGTCACGTCCCGCACCCGAACATCGTGCACCGCCAGCCGATCATCCGCGGCAACGCCGACGAGGCCGCCAAGCGCGCCGACGTCATCGTCTCCGGCGAGTACACCTTCGGCATGCAGGACCAGGCGTTCCTCGGCCCCGAGTCCGGCCTGGCCGTACCCGGCGAGGACGGCGGCGTCGACCTGTACGTCGCCACCCAGTGGCTGCACTCGGACCTCAAGCAGATCGCCCCGGTCCTCGGCCTGCCCGAGGAGAAGGTCCGCATGACGCTCTCCGGCGTCGGCGGTGCCTTCGGCGGCCGCGAGGACATCTCGATGCAGATCCACGCCTGCCTGCTCGCGCTGCGTACGGGCAAGCCGGTCAAGATTGTCTACAACCGGTTCGAGTCCTTCTTCGGCCACGTCCACCGCCACCCGGCGAAGCTCTGGTACGAGCACGGCGCGACCAAGGATGGCAAGCTCACGCACATGAAGTGCCGGATCGTGCTGGACGGCGGCGCCTACGCGTCGGCCTCCCCGGCCGTGGTCGGCAACGCGTCGTCGCTCTCCGTCGGCCCGTACGTCGTCGAGGACGTCGACATCGAGGCCATCGCGCTCTACACGAACAACCCGCCCTGCGGCGCCATGCGCGGCTTCGGCGCCGTCCAGGCGTGCTTCGCGTACGAGGCGCAGATGGACAAGCTCGCGGCGAAGCTGGACATCGACCCGGTGAAGTTCCGCCAGCTCAACGCCATGGAGCAGGGCACGCTCCTGCCGACCGGCCAGCCGTGCGACTCCCCGGCGCCCGTCGCCGAGCTGCTGCGCCGCATCAAGGCCATGCCGATGCCGCCCGAGCAGCAGTGGCTGGCGGCCGGCGAGCAGGCCGACGTACGCGCGCTGCCCGGTGGTCTGTCGAACACCACGCACGGCGAAGGTGTCGTACGGGGTGTCGGCTACGCGGTCGGCATCAAGAACGTCGGCTTCTCCGAGGGCTTCGACGACTACTCCACCGCGCGGGTGCGCATGGAGGTCATCAACGGCGAGCCGGTCGCGACCGTGCACACCGCGATGGCGGAGGTCGGCCAGGGCGGTGTCACCGTCCACGCGCAGATCGCCCGTACCGAGCTGGGCGTCACACAGGTGACGATCCACCCGGCGGACACCCAGGTCGGCTCGGCCGGCTCCACGTCCGCGTCCCGCCAGACGTATATGACCGGCGGCGCGGTCAAGAACACCTGCGAGAACGTCCGCGAGAAGGTCCTGGAGATCGGGCGGGCCAAGTTCGGCTCGTACCACCCGGCCTGGGCGACGGCCGAGCTGCTGCTCGAAGGCGGCAAGGTCGTCACCGACGGCGGCGAGGTGCTGGCCGACCTGGTCGACGTACTCGAAGGCGAGTCGGTCGACCTGGAGCTGGAGTGGCGTCACCGTCCGACGGAGGCGTTCGACCTGCGTACGGGACAGGGCAACGGCCACGTCCAGTACTCCTTCGCCGCGCACCGCGCGGTCGTCGAGGTGGACACCGAGCTCGGCCTGGTGAAGGTCATCGAGCTGGCCTGCGCGCAGGACGTCGGCAAGGCGCTCAACCCGCTGTCCGTCGTCGGCCAGATCCAGGGTGGAACCACCCAGGGCCTGGGCGTCGCGGTCATGGAGGAGATCATCGTCGACCCGAAGACCGCGAAGGTGCGCAACCCCTCCTTCACGGACTACCTGATCCCCACCATCCTCGACACGCCGACGATCCCCGTCGACGTACTCGAACTCGCCGACGAGAACGCGCCCTACGGTCTGCGTGGCATCGGCGAGGCCCCCACACTCTCGTCGACTCCGGCCGTCCTCGCGGCGATCCGGAACGCGACGGGTCTGGAACTCAACAGGACGCCGGTGCGGCCCGAGCACCTCACCGGTACCTGATCACCTGAGTTCCACCGAAAGCTCCCCGGGCGGTGCCGTGCCTCCAAGGAACGTCACACTTCCACCGCCTGACACCGCCCGGGGGCAGCAAGTACCGCACCGCTCGCGGTTCTGGCAGCACCAGCAGTAACCGCTCAGCAATAACCCGAATAACCCAGTTCGTCTCGGGCCGTCCCCCGGGTCGTGCAGCCCTCGCAGCATCCCAAATCCCGCGTTTCCAATCTCCATGCGGGTGCCCCTTTGAACCTTGGGAGACAGGCACCATGACCCAGCAGTCCACAGAGCCGACGACCACGGCGGAGGACGCCGGCGCAGGTACGCGCCAGCCCGCCGGCCGGTCCTGGCTCGACCGGTACTTCCACATATCCGACAGAGGATCCACCGTTGCGACCGAGGTTCGCGGCGGCATCACCACCTTCATGGCGATGGCGTACATCCTCCTGCTCAACCCGCTGATCCTCAACGGCGAGGACGCGGCCGGCAACACGCTCAGCAAGGCCGCCGTCATCACCGCCACGGCCTTGGCGGCCGCCGTGACCACCCTGCTCATGGGCTTCTGGGGCAAGGTCCCGCTCGCCCTCGCGGCCGGTCTCAGCGTCTCCGGTGTGCTCGCCTCGCAGGTCGTCAAGGTGATGACCTGGCCGCAGGCCATGGCCATGTGCGTGATCTACGGTCTGGTGATCTGCCTCCTGGTGGTCACCGGCCTCCGCGAGCTGATCATGAACGCGATCCCGCTCGCGCTCAAGCACGGCATCACCATGGGCATCGGCCTCTTCATCGCGCTCATCGGTCTGGTGAAGGCCGGTTTCGTGCACAAGAACCCGGTGCCCGGCGGTCCCGTACAACTCGGCCCGGGCGGTGAGCTGGTCGGCTGGCCCGTGGTGCTCTTCGCCGTCACCCTGCTGCTGATCTTCGCTCTGCAGGCCCGCAATGTCCCAGGCGCCATCCTGATCGGCATTGTCGCGGGCACCGTCGTCGCGGCGGTACTCAACGCGGTTGTCGACATCCCGGCCAAGGCCTGGTCCTCCTTCCGCGCGCCGGAGCTGGAAGGCAGTGCGGTCTCTACTCCGGACTTCTCGTTGTTCGGTGAAGTGTCCTTCAGCGGCTTCGGGGAAGTCGGCTACATCGCCGTCACCATGATCGTCTTCACCCTGGTGCTGGCGGGCTTCTTCGATGCCATGGCCACCATCATCGGTGTCGGCACCGAGGCCAAGCTCGCCGACGACAAGGGCCGGATGCCCGGCCTGTCCAAGGCGCTCTTCATCGACGGCGCCGGCGGCGTCATCGGTGGCGTCGGCGGCGGCTCCGGCCAGACCGTCTTCGTCGAGTCGGCGACTGGTGTCGGCGAGGGTGCCCGTACCGGTCTCGCCTCCGTCGTCACCGGCGCGTTCTTCGCGGCCTGCCTCTTCTTCACCCCCCTCACCGCGCTCGTGCCCGCAGAGGTCGCCTCTGCCGCCCTGGTCGTCATCGGCGCGATGATGATGCAGAACGCCAAGCACGTGGACTGGAGCGACCGCGCCACCGCGATCCCGGTGTTCCTGACCGTGGTCCTGATGCCGTTCACCTACACCATCACCACGGGTGTGGCTGCCGGTGTCATCTCCTGGGTCGTCATCAAGGTGGCGCAGGGCAAGGCCCGCGAAGTGGGCGCCTTCATGTGGGGCCTGACCGCGATCTTCGTCGTGTACTTCGCGATCCACCCCATCGAGTCCTGGCTGGGCGTCGGATAGCCCCCCGAGCCCGCCCTCCCCACCCCGTAAGGAGACAGTCATGCTGGACATCGCCGAAGAACTCAACCGGTGGGTCGAGCAGGGACGCGACTTCGCCGTGGCCACGGTCGTGGCAACGCACGGCAGCTCGCCCCGGCAGCCGGGAGCGGCCCTCGCGGTCGACTCCGACGGCACGGCGATCGGCTCTGTCTCCGGCGGGTGTGTGGAGGGCGCGGTCTACGAACTGTGCCAGCAGGCCCTCCAGGACGGCGAAACCGTCCTGGAGAGCTTCGGCTACAGCGACGAGGACGCGTTCGCCGTGGGTCTGACCTGCGGCGGCGTGATCGACATCCTCGTCACTCCGGTACGCGCGGACTCTCCCGGCGGGGAGGTGTTCGCGGCAGCGCTGGCCACCGCCGCACGTGGGGATGCGGCGGCGGTCGCGCGGATCACCGACGGGCCGGCCGAAGTCATGGGCCGCGCTCTGCTCGTCCGCCCCGACGGTTCGTACGAAGGGGTGCTCGGCGGGCACCCCGAACTGGACCGTACGGCGGCGGGCGAGGCCCGCGCCATGCTCGACGCCGGACGGACCGGCACCGTCCTCATCGGCGAGGACGGCTCACGCTGCGGCCGCCCGCTGACGCTCCTCGTCGAGTCGAGCGTCCCGGCCCCGCGCATGATCGTCTTCGGCGCCATCGACTTCGCCTCCGCGCTGGTGCGCGTCGGCAAATTCCTGAACTACCACGTGACCGTGTGCGACGCCCGGCCCGTCTTCGCCACCGCCGCACGGTTCCCCGAGGCCGACGAGATCGTCGTCGAGTGGCCGCACCGCTACCTGGAGTCGACCGAGACCGACGGCCGTACGGTGCTCTGCGTCCTTACCCACGACGCCAAGTTCGACGTCCCGCTGCTGGAACTGGCGCTGCGCCTGCCGGTCGCGTACGTCGGTGCGATGGGCTCCCGCCGCACCCACGAGGACCGCAACAAGCGGCTGCGGGATGTCGGCGTCACCGACCTCGAACTGGCCCGCCTGCGCAGCCCCATCGGCCTCGACCTCGGCGCCCGTACGCCCGAGGAGACCGCACTGTCGATCGCCGCGGAGATCGTCGCCGCCCGGCGCGGCGGCAGCGGCGTGTCGCTGACCGGCGCGCACACCCCGATCCACCACGAGGGTCCTCAGTCGCCGGCGGGGCGGATAGGTTCCGTGGCCTGACGGGGGTACGGACGTACAGTGTCCGGCGTGAGTGATCCGCGCCGGACGCGCATCCTGGCGGCAGTGGCCGCGAGCCTGACCCTGTGCGCGGGCTTGGGCGTCCGGGGCGTGGCGGACGGCGATGTCGCCAAGTACGCGGGGGACGCGCTCTACACCGTCCTGCTGTGCACGCTCGTCGTGCTGCTCGCGCCCAGGACCCGTCCGCCATGGGCGGCCGCCGTCGCGCTCACACTCAGCTGGGCCGTCGAGTGCGCCCAGCTCACCGGCGTACCCGCTGAGCTGGCCGAGCGCAGCATCGTCGCCCGGCTCGTGCTCGGCTCGACCTTCAACGCGCCCGACCTGCTCTGGTACGCCGTCGGGGCGGGCCTCTTCCTGCTCATATGCACCGTGGTGCCCCGGCCCAGCGGCCTGCGCCACGCGTAGTGACCGCGACTGCCGCCGGACACGCCTTCGACCACTGAACTCGACGAGGCCGTGCCGGGTTGTGGGAGCGCTCCCGCACCCGTCGCCGCCCGCGACCCAGGAGCGAACCTGTGCGCAACAGAAGACCGATCCTCCGTACCGCCCTCCCCCTGACCCTGACCACCGGCCTGGCCTCGGCATTGCTGCTGGGCACGCCGCCCGCCACCGCCACCGAAGACCCGGTCGACGCCGTCGCCACCAGCCTGTACGCCCCCGCCGCCAACCCGGCCGCGTACCAGCAGGCCGACGAGCTGGAGCGCGCCGAGCAGCGGCGCGAGGCCGCCGGACTCCGGGCCATGGCGCGGACCCCGCACGCCGTCTGGCTCGCCGGCCGGACCCCGGACGAGGTCAGGAACGAGACGCGCGGCGTCGTCCGTGACGCCGCCCGGCGCAGGGCGACGCCCACGCTGGTGCTCTACAACGTCCCCGGCCGCGACTGCTCCCTCTACTCGGCGGGCGGCCTGCGCGACACCACCGAGTACCGGGCCTGGGTAGGCGCCGTGGCGGAGGGCATCGGCGACAGCCGGGCGATCGTCGTCGTCGAACCGGACGCGCTGGCGCTGGTGCCGGCCGACTGCCCCGGCAGTGGCGGGAAGGACGGGAAGGACGGGAAGGACGACAAGAAGGCGAAGGCCGCCGCAACCGCCGCACGTTACGCCCAGGTCGCCGACGCCGTCACCACCCTCGGCACGCTGCCCCACGCGAAGGTGTACGTCGACGCCGGGCATCCGGCGTGGCACACCGTGGACAGCATCGTGCCCCGGCTGATCAAGGGCGGCGTACAGCGCGCCACGGGATTCTCCGTGAACGTCTCCAACTACAGCACCGACGACGCCAACGCCTGGTACGGCAGGTTGATTTCCTCCTGCCTCGCCCACGTCGACACGGGTGGGAAGGCGTCCGCCTGCCCCACCCAGAAGTGGAAGCGCGCCGACGCCCAGCGCTGGCTCGACCAGCATGCGCACTTCGCCCCCGACCGTATGAAGCACTTCGTCACCGACACCAGCCGCAACGGCCAGGGCCCGTGGAGCCCGCCCGCCGGCAAGTACAAGGACGCACAGGACTGGTGCAACCCGCCGGCACGCGGCCTCGGCGCCCGCCCCACCACCCGCACCGGCGACCCGCTCAACGACGCCAACCTGTGGATCAAGACTCCGGGGGAGTCGGACGGCGAGTGCCTGCGCGGCACGAAGGGCCCCAAGGACCCCGAGCGCGGCGCGATCGACCCCAAGGCGGGCGTCTGGTTCCCCGACCAGGCGCTTGAGCTGGTCCGGCTCGCGAATCCGCCGATCATGCCGCGCTGAAGAACCGGTCGCGCGGCTGCCTGTGGCCCCGCGTGCAAGACGCCGCCGCGCTTCTCGTCGACGTACGGGAAGCGCGGCGGTGTGCCGTCCGCACTCGTATCAGCCGTGCTGACGGAGGCCGCCACTCCATTCGGAGAATGGAATTCCATTACCTCTTTCGGCGCTTGTGTATTCGTAATTCAACTAATTTCCCCCGAGTCTCTCGATTCGCTTTTCAACTATCACTCATTGCGATTCCGCATTGGTGATTCAACAGTCTGTTGACACTCTCTGGGTGCGTCAGTAGGTTGGTTAACGACCGAAGCGGGGGGCGGTTGGGTGGTTCGGCCCACTGCAGGATATTCCGGCGCGGCAGCATTTTTTGTCCTGTGTCGTGCAGAATTCCCCCGGAAGTGCAGTGGAGGGGATTGAATGCGTTTCAAGCGCACAATTGCAACGGGTGCGACGGTCGCGGCCATGAGCGTGGGCATGCTTGCTACGGCTGGCCCGGCCCACGCAAGTGCAAATAGGTGCAGCGGCAATCATGTTACGGAGGCGTGCGTCTCTGTAAAGGGCACCGGCCTCAACGTCAGGGAAATCAAGGCGTACGGCGATTGTATGTACTACGAGGGTTGTCGCCCCAATCCGCGTGTGGTGGTCGCTACGAAGTTCAGGCTCGAGATCAAGGAGCCGGGTCGAGCTCTTTATAAGAAGACGTCGCCCACCAGGGACTACAAGAGCAAGCAGGTGGGCATCAAGATCACGCCGAACAGGAATTACCGGAACAACACCAAGGTCTGTGTCACCTCATGGCGTAATGCTGAGAAGGTGGGTACGGCCTGTGTGATGGTTCACCGCTAAGACTCCCTGCGTCTCAAGACGCTGTTGGGGTCCGCGTAGCGGACGCCGCGTCGGACTGTGTGACTCTCGGGAGTTGCGCAGTCCGACGCTGGTTCTGGCAGGTTGTTGCCAGCCTCGTGGCGGTCCGGGGGCCGTCCGGCAGACTCGGGGCATGACCTCAGAGATGATCACCGCGGCGGCCGCGGGAACTTGGGAACTCGGCGACCTGACCGTCAACCGCATCGGATTCGGCGCGATGCGCCTGACGCAGAACGGCGAGGCGTTCGCGGCCGGTGCCACCCCGAGCGATCGGGGCCGGGCCATACGCGTGCTGCGCCGCGCGGTCGAGCTCGGCGTGAACCACATCGACACCGCCGCGTTCTACTTCTCGCCGCTGCGTTCGGCCAACGAGCTGATCAACCAGGCGCTGGCGCCTTATCCGGATGATCTCGTCATCACCACCAAGGTCGGGCCGGGACGGGGCCCGTCGGGCGAGTGGCTGCCCCATGCCACCCCTGAGCAGCTTCGTGGCCAGGTCGAGGAGAACCTGCGCCAGCTCGGGCGTGACCACCTGGACGTGGTGAACCTGCGCATTGTCGGAACCGATTCGATCGCCGAGCGTTTCGGCGCGCTGGCCGAACTGCGCGACGCCGGGCTCATCCGCCACCTGGGCATTTCTAACGTCCGCCCGCAGCACCTCGCCGAGGCCCGGGCCATCGCGCCGGTGGTCTGCGTACAGAACCCGTACGGCATCGGGGCGGGCGGACAGCAGGACGAGTTCCTGCGTAGCTGCGGTGAGCAGGGTGTCGCGTTCGTGCCGTTCTACGCGATCGCCGGCGCCGGGCGCGAGGCGGGCGCGAGTGGCGCCGACAGCGACGCCGTGCGTGACGTCGCGCGCGCCCATGGCGTGAGCGCGGCGCAGGTCCGGCTGGCCTGGACGCTCCAGCAGGGCCCGCACGTGCTCGCCATCCCCGGCACCGGCAATCCGGACCACCTCGACGAGAACGTGGCCGCGGGCGCCCTGCGGCTCTCCGCAGACGAAGTGGCCCGCCTCGGCTCACGCCGGTACGCCTGAGCTGAGTTCCCTGCGCAACCGCATGAAGGAACGCGGGCGGTTGAGAGCGAGCGCGCCGGTCACGGTGCCGTCGGGTCGCTCGTAGACGGCGAGGAAGCTGCGCTCCCCGGGCGAGCCGTCGGTTATTCGCACCGGGACCAGAAGTACGGGAGTGGGCGGGCCCACCGGATGTTCCCGCTGGCCGCGGACGCACGGTGGTGGAGTGCGACTGGCTGTACGCGCCCGGGGGCGTCGCCTCGGGAGTCGATCTCAACAAGTCGGTGGAACTGTTCCACCGGGTGAACACCCAGGATTTCGAAGCCTGCGCGCGGACCCAGCCGGCCATGGCCTCGCGGGCGTACCGCAAGGGCGGTGTCCTCGTCCCGGCCGAGCACCACATCGGGGCGTTTCATGGCTGGGTGACCGAAATGCTGGGGAAGGAGGCTGAGCAACGAAATCCGTAGGTCTAGTCCTCTTGGATGGGGCATCGCCGCGTTACGATCACGACTTTTCGAAAGAATCCGCACTCAACCCCTTGTGTTGGCCCGGTGACCATGTGCAAGATCTCTCCTGCCAGAGGCAGGCATCGCACGCACTACGCACGTCACCGGAAAGGCACCACCCTTGAGCAAGCGGCCGGGATCCGAAGGGGGCGGCCTGCGGGCGGGAGCCCTGGGAACTTTCGACTCCGTCGTCATGGCGGTCGCGGGCTGCGGCCCGGCCTACACCGTCGCCGCGACGATCCCCGCGCTCGTGCTCGCCGTCGGCGTCGCCAGCCCGGCGGTGCTCCTGTACTGCGCGATCCCGATGATCGGCATCGCGCTCGCCTTCCGGCACCTGGGACGACTCGAAGTCAACGCCGGAGCCACCTACACCTGGGTTGCCCGAGCGCTTCACCCCTTCCTCGGATTCCTGAGCGGCTGGGCGCTGGTCGTGGCCACCACGGTCTTCCTCGTCTCCGCCACGCTGCCCGCCGGCACGGCCACGCTCGCGCTCATCGACCCCGAGCTGGCCGGACGCACCGCACTGGCCACCGCCGTGGGCGTCGGCTGGTTCCTGCTCATGGCGGCGGTCGTCGCCCTCGGCGCCCGGATCAGCCCGTACGCCCGGACCGTCCTCACCGGCACCCAGCTCGGACTGCTCCTGCTCTTCGCCGTCGTCGCCCTGACCAAGGACGGAAACGCCGCCGACTTCTCGCTCTCCTGGTTCGGCTTCAGCCACTTCGACGAGTCGCACACCTTCGTGGCGGGCGCCCTCATCGCCGGGGTCAGCTACTGGGGCTGGGACGTGACCAGCAACCTCAGTGAGGAGACCCGCAACAGCCGCCGTAACTTCGGCCTGGGCGGGCTCATCGGCGTACTGGTTTCCCTGGTTGTCTTCGTGGTCTTCACCATCGCCGCCAACGTCCTCATCGGCTCCGACGCGGTGCGTGACAATCCCGCGGGCTTCATCTCCGTCCTCGGCGAGGCCGTCTGGCCGGGCTGGGGCGGGCGGCTGCTCGTCCTGGCCGTGGTGCTCTCCATGATCGCCACGCTGGAGACCACCCTTCTGCAGGCGACGCGCACACTCTTCGCGATGGGGCGCGACCGTACCGTTCCCGCTGTGTTCTCGCGCACCCACCGGGAGTGGCAGACACCCTGGGTGGCCACGGGCGCCGTCGCGCTCGTCGCGCTGCTGCTCATCACGATCTCGGCCACGGCGGGCTCCGGCGCGCAGTTCGTCAAGGACGCGGTGAGCGGCATCGGTCTGCACATCGCGTTCTACTACGCCCTCGCCGGACTCTCGGCTGTCGTCGCGTACCGGCGGGTGCTGCTCAAGTCCGTGGGCAACCTGGTCTTCATCGGACTGTGGCCGCTCGGCGGGGCGCTCTTCATGATCTGGATCTTCGCCACGTCCGTCCCGGAGCTCAGCGGCAGCGCCCTCGCCATCGGTCTCGGCGCCCTGGCCCTCGGCGTGGTGCCGATGCTCCTGTCCTGGTTCCAGGGCAGCTCGTACTACCGGCCGAGGCCGCTGGACCCCGAGCAGGCCGACGCGGCGGACGAGTTCTACGGAGGACCGGGGACGGAGCCGGCGCCCGCGGCCGCCGAGCGCCGGGACGAGGTCCTCACCGACTTCTGACGAGCATGGCCGTCGGCGAGCACAGCCAGTCCGTATCCGCGTCCTTTCAGGGAGGAACCCGCCCATGGCAGCCTGGCTGCGCCGCCGTTCCGGAGCACCGCTCTACGACCAGGCGTTCGGTGACCGAGCCCTCGCGGAGGGCTGCCAGGACATGGTGATGGGCCGCTGGGAGGGCGCCCGCGACCTGCTCGCCGAGCGCCCCCGTGACGACTGGGACCGGCGCGCGCACCGCCTGCGCCTGCTCGCCGACGCGGCGGCGAACCGGCGCACCGTGGACGTCTGGCAGGCCTCCGACCCGGCGAACCCGGACGCGGCCGTGCTGCGCGCGGAGACCGAGGTGATGCGGATGTTCGCCGGTGCGCGCACCGGGACGCTGCCCGGCAAGGAGAGCCTGGACCGGGCGGCCCGGATGTGCCTCCAGGCGTCCGACCTGGCCCCCGAGGACCCGCATCCGTACGTCTCGCTGGTCGCGCTCGGCAGGCTGTACGAAGGCGGCGACCCGTACATGGGCCAGTGGTGGAAGGAGCTCAGGGACCGGGACCTGTACCACCGGGAAGGGCACCACCAGGCGCTGCGTTACCTCTCCGCCCGCTGGCACGGCTCGCACGGCGAGGCGAACAACTTCGCCTGGGAAGCCGCGGCGTACGCCCCGCCCGGCTCGCCGCTGGCGATCCTGCCGCAGGTGGCGAGGGCGGAACAGTACCGCTACCAGACGGAGACGGAGGGCAGGACGGCGATCGGCCTCACCTTCCACTGGAACAGTGAGCGGGCGCGCTGGGACCTGCGGACCGCCCTGGAGAAGTGGATCAACCACCGGACCGTCCCGCAGGCGCAGGATGTCGCCGACCTCAATTACCTGGCCCACGGTCTGGTCCACGCGGGGATGGAAGGGGAGGCCCCCGCCATTTTCGGCCTCCTGGACAACCGGGCCACCCGGATCCCGTGGTCGTACAGCGGTGACGCGGAGAGTCTGTTCGTCCGCTGGCGGGACAAGGCGCCAGCCTGATCGCTACGGTCTGTCGTATTTCGCGGGGTGGGCATAACGTAGAGGTATGGGCAGCAACGAGCGTGAGACCGCAGCGCAGCCCCGACACGTCTGTCCGGTCTGCAAACACCCCGTCACGTCGGAAATCAAACGGCACAAGTCGCTCGGAGTCTTCGTGCCCATCTGGCGCCCGGGCCCGTGCCGGAACCCGGACTGTTCCGCGTACGTGCCTGAGGGGCAGGGCGGGGAGCACAAGAAGTCCGAACCGCACTCCTGACCATGGCGGTAGCGGTCCGGACGCGCGTGCGGACGCGCATGGGGCTGCCCACTGGGCTGCCTGCTGAATTCCCGCTCGAATTGATCTCTCGAATTGATCGATGGGGTTCTCGCGGATACACCTCCTGGAGTCGTGAGTGAGCTGAGCGTGGGCCAGTGGGAGCGCTCCCAAAGTTCCTTGCCGACGGGAAAGTGTCAAGGGATCGCGTGTGAATTGAGCTGTCGAATTAATTCGACAGCTAATTCTCGAAAGATCTGGCAACCTTTTCTGTTCTCCGTGGCGACTCGGTGCTAGCTTCCAGCCCACCAGTGGGAGCGATACCGCGTACTGCGGGACACCCGGAACCACAGCATCGGGTTGCCCGACGCCTGCGCGCCCTCGACCGAGAGGTACACGCAACCATGAGCCGCACCACCACGACTTCCCGGCGGCACACCGCCCTGATCGCGGCCTGCGCCGTGATCGCGGCGGCCGGAGGTACCGCCGCCGCCATGACCACCCCGGCCGGCGCCGCCGCTCCCGGCTGCACCGTCGACTACAAGATCACCAACCAGTGGAACTCCGGCTTCGGCGCCGCTGTCACCGTCACCAACACCGGTGACTCCGTGAGCAGTTGGAAGCTGGAGTGGTCGTACGCCGGTGATCAGAAGGTCACCCAGGGCTGGAACGCCGACATCGCCCAGACCGGGGCCGCCGTCACCGCCAAGAACGTCTCGTACAACGGCGCCCTCGCCACCGGAGCGTCCGCCTCCTTCGGCTTCAACGCCTCGTACAGCGGCAGCAACGCCGTGCCGGCCACGTTCAAGCTCAACGGAGTGACGTGCAACGCCGATTCGGGCGGCCCGACCGACCCACCGGACCCGACCGACCCGCCCGCGGGCCGCGTCGACAACCCGTACGCCGGTGCCAAGGTCTATGTGAACCCCGAGTGGTCCGCCAAGGCCGCCGCCGAGCCGGGCGGCAGCAAGATCGCCGGTCAGCCGACCGGCGTCTGGCTGGACCGGACCGCCGCCATCGCGGGCGCGAACGGCTCCATGGGTCTGCGCGCCCACCTCGACGAGGCCCTGAGACAGAAGGGCACCGGCGAACTGGTCGTCCAGTTGGTCATCTACAACCTGCCGGGCCGCGACTGCGCGGCGCTCGCTTCCAACGGCGAACTGGGCCCGGCCGAGATCGACAAGTACAAGACGCAGTACATCGACCCGATCGCCGCGATACTCGCCGACCCCAAGTACGCCGGACTGCGGATCGTGAACACGGTCGAGATCGACTCGCTGCCGAACCTCGTCACCAACACCACACCCCGGCCGACCGCCACCCCCAACTGCGACACCATGAAGGCCAACGGCAACTACATCAAGGGCGTCGGGTACGCGCTGAACAAGCTGGGTGCGGTCCCCGGCGTCTACAACTACGTCGACGCCGGCCACCACGGCTGGCTCGGCTGGGACGACAACTTCGGTGCCTCCGCCGAACTCTTCAAGCAGGCGGCCACCGCCGAGGGTTCGACGATCGGCAAGGTGCACGGCTTCATCGTCAACACCGCCAACTACAGCGCACTGAAGGAGGCGAACTTCACCATCGACGACAGCGTGAACGGAGTGTCCGTACGCCAGTCCAAGTGGGTGGACTGGAACCGGTACACCGACGAGCTGTCGTACGCCCAGGCCATGCGCGCCAAGCTGGTCTCGCTCGGCTTCGACTCCGGCCTCGGCATGCTGATCGACACCTCCCGCAACGGCTGGGGCGGCACGGCCCGCCCCACCGCGCCAGGGGCACGGACCACCGTCGACACCTATGTCGACGGCGGCCGTTACGACCGGCGCATCCACCTCGGCAACTGGTGCAACCAGTCGGGCGCGGGCCTCGGTGAGCGGCCCCGGACCGCCCCAGCCGCGGGCATCGACGCGTACGTCTGGATCAAGCCGCCGGGCGAGTCCGACGGGTCGAGCAAGGCGATCCCGAACGACGAGGGCAAGGGTTTCGACCGGATGTGCGACCCGACGTACACCGGTAATCCCCGGAACAACAACAACATGTCCGGGGCACTGCCCAACGCCCCGCTCTCCGGGCACTGGTTCTCGGCGCAGTTCCAGGAGCTCCTGAAGAACGCCCACCCGGCGCTGTAGTCGCCGACTGGGCGGCAGGGCACAAGGCGCTGTTCTACGCCGCCGCGTGGAACAGCGCCGCCGCCTCGCCCCGTGATCCGACCCCCAGCTTGGTCAGGATCTTCGCGACATGGAACTTCACCGTCGACTCGCTGATGTGCAGTTCCTGCGCGATCAGACGGTTGCGGTGGCCGCGCGCGAGCCGTGTCAGCACCTCCAGTTCACGCGCCCCCAGCGAGGTCAGCGGATCGGTGCCGGCTGCCGGCGCGGGTGCGTCGGGCGTCGTCAGCGGAATGACCGCGGTGACCGTCGTTCCCCAGCCCGGCACCGCGTCCACGTCGAGCCGTCCGCCCAGGACCTCCAGCCGGTCGGAGATCCGCGCCGGACCCAGGGCGCACATGGACAGCGCGCCGGGCCCGTCGTCCCGTACGGTCGCGCGCAGTTCCTGCTCGGTGACCTGCCAGCCGACATGGACCCGCGTCATCGTCTCCTGCTCCAGTACGGTCAGCAGCACCGCGCGTACGATCGCCCGCGCGGCGTGCGCCACGTCGGCGGCCACCCTGCGGACCGAGCCGGGAGGTCCCAGTTCCAGCCGGACGGGGCTGTGGCGCAGCAGCGGCCGCAGCGCGTCCGCGAGCCGGGCGAAGGCCTCGTCGGCCCGTTCCTCGGCCACCGCCTTGTCGCGGTCGGCCTCGGCCCGCAGTTCGATCAGCGCGGTCACGGCCAGCTCGGTCGCGGTGGCGCGCGCGGCCGCGTCGTCGAGGTTACGGCTGCGCAGCACCCCCAGAAGCCCCGTCAGCGCGGCCGAGTGCGTCTCGCCCAGCTCGGCCATGACGCGGGCCCGCGTGTCGGCGGCGGCGCGTGAGCGGGCCAGAGCGCCGGGGGTCGCCTCCGACGCGAACCGGTCGAAGTGGGCGGCCACCAGGGACCAGAGGGCCTGCGTGACGGCGAGGGCGCTCTCGTCGACCGGCGCGGCGTCGTCACCGCGTACGAGAACGAGGAGCGCGCCCCGTGGGGTCGCGTCGGTCATCACGGCGACCACGGACCGCTCGGCCCCGGCGATCCTGGCCGTGCCCTGCCACGGCTGCCCGGGCACGCCGGCGACGAACAGCGGTTCCAGATCCGCCGCGCTGATCCGCGCGGCGAAGTCCGCGTCGCCTGCCGTCTTGAAGGGCGAATGCGCGCAGTGGGTGGACAGTTCGGCGGCGGCCAGGTGCGGGACCAGCTCCGCCAGGGTGGCGGACAGGCGGGGCAGGATCTCGCCCAACGGCTGGCGGATGACGTCGTATCCGGCGGTCAGGGCGGCCAGCGGGGTCGCGCCTGGCGTGAGGGCCCGGGCAGAGGCAGCAGAGGCAGCAGTGGCCGCCGTGGCCGCCGTGGGCAGGAAGGCCACAGACCCGGTGAGTGTCAGCTCCATCCGGCCAGCGTAGCCAGGGTTGTGCTGCGCGCGGCTGGTCTTTCGGGCAGGTCGGACTAGTCGAAAGGCGGGCCGGATCCGACACCCCGCAGGCGGAGGCTTGAGCCATCAACCGATCAGCGTCAGCGGGGAGTCAGTCATGGAAGCGATCGTGTACGAGACGTTCGGTGGCCCGGAAGTGCTGCGCCACGGACAGGTGGAGAAGCCGGAGCCCGGCGCGGGCGAAGTCCGGGTCAAGGTGGTGACGGCCGGAGTGAACCCGGTCGACTACAAGAGACGGTACGGACTGGTCGAGGAGTTCTACCCGACGACGTTCCCGGCCGTCCCCGGCCTGGAGTTCGCCGGGATCGTCGACGCGGTGGGAGACGGCGTCACGCACGCCGCCGTCGGTGACGAGGTCCTCGGGTGGACGACGACGGGCGCGTACGCCGAGTACGCGCTGGCCGGTCACATCGTGGCCAAGCCCGCCGGGCTGTCCTGGGAGCGCGCGGCGTCCCTGCCGGTGGCGGGCGAGACGGCCCAGCGCGTCCTCGACCTGCTGCGGGTGAAGGACGGCGAGGTGCTGCTGCTGCACGGCGCGGCAGGCGTGGTGGGCTCGGTCGCGGTACAACTCGCGGTGGCCGCGGGCATCACGGTCGTCGGTACGGCGTCCGAGGCCAACCACGAGTATCTGCGGTCGATCGGTGCGATTCCGGTTCAGTACGGTGACGGTCTCGCCGAGCGTGTACGGGCTGCCGCACCGCAGGGCGTGGACGCGGTCTTCGACGCCGCCGGCCAGGGCGTCCTGCCGTACTCGATCGAGCTGCTCGGCGGCTCGGCCGACCGTGTCGTCACCATCGCCGACCCGAACGCGGCCGACCACGGCGTCGTCTTCTCGGGCGGCGGTACGGACCCGGAGGCCCTCCGCGCCGGGCTGGCCGAGCACGCCCGTCTCGCCGCCGAGGGCCGGCTGGACGTACGGATCGCCGAGGTGTTCCCGCTGGCGGACGCGGCGAAGGTGCAGGAGCTGAGCGAGGCGGGGCACGCGCGGGGCAAGCTCATCCTCAAGCCGTGACGCACGCGGACGTGGTAGACGTCAACTGGTGGGCGCAGGCGCCCAGTCGCCGAGGTAGGTCCCGCGCGTGTGTGCGCGGGCCTCTTCCGCCGTCAGTTGCGGCCGCTCGGCGGGAGTGGTGACCCGGGAGCCGGGGCCGTTGTTGCGGTACTCGGCGAAGCGCTGGTCCTGCCACGGGTGGGCGTCACGCATGGTGGCGTACGGAACGGCGGCGTCGATGCCGGGACCCAGCCAGGTGTCACGTACGACGAGGGAGGGCCGGGCGGTGAGATCGGAGCTCGGCACCCAGGGGCGGGCGAGCTTGTACGCCCGGTCGGGTGCGGCGCTGGTGATGCGGCAGCGCGTGGCCAGGTAGCCGAGCGCGGTGGCCCTTGCCGTCGAGGGGGCGAAGACGAAGCCGTACGGGGTGAAGCCGACGTCCCGGTCGAGGGTGTGGAAGCGGCAGCTCTCGAAGACGGCGGTGGCCCGGCCGAAGACGAAGTCCACGTCACCCTCGATGTGGCAGTGGGCGTAGTACTGGCGGGCCGTGACGGCGAGCGAGCGCGTATCGGCGTACAGGGTGTCCTGGTGGCCGAGGAAGCGGCAGTGGTGGAACGCGCCGCGGTCACCGAGCACGCGGATCGCGACCGCCTGGGTGCCTGACGTGATGTCGGGGTGGTCGGCGCGCAGCCAGTCGTTGGCGAAGGTGATCCGGTGGGCGGTGAAGCCGTCGGCCTGGACGAGGGTGGTGGCCGAACCCGCGGTGCCGTGGGGGGTACCGTCGGGCTTGAGCGTGCCGGCGGCGTTGTCGTACACGATGACTGTGTCGCGGGGGTCGGCCGCGGCGCCGAGGAGGGTGAGTCCGGTGCGGTCGGCGGGGACGGTGACTGTTTCGCGGTACCTGGCGGGGGCGAGGATCAGGGTCCAGCCGGCGCCGGTGGTTGCGGCGACGGCTGAGGTCACAGTGGGGTGGTCGCCGCGGCCGTGCGGGTCGACGTAGAGGGTGCGGGTGTTGAGGCGGCGCGTGGGGGAGCCGTACGGGCCGAAGGGGTGTGGGGCGGCGGTAGCGGGCGCGGCTCCGGTGAGGGGGAGTGCGGTGCCTATGCCGATGCCGGCGGCGGTGAGGAGTGCGGTGCGGCGGGTGGGGTGGGGTGCGGGCATGCGGGCTCCTTGGCGGGGTGGGTCTGGTGCGGGCGTGGTGCGGTGCGCGGGTGCGGGGTGGTGCGGGTTGCCTGCGGCGCGTTCCCCTACCCGCCCCTTCCCGCTGTGACATTTCGCGGCTCCGCCGCGTGGTGGGGGCAAGCCCCCAACCCCCCAGTCAACACAGACGCCCTTCGGGCGTGTCCTCAAACGCCGGACGGGCTGGGAGTTGCCGCAGGGGGAGAGTCAGCGCAGGTGGCGCGCGCCCGCCCCCTCACGCCGGAGTCCACACGGGCTGGATTTCGCGCTCGGGAGGGGCCGGGGCGTGCCGGGAGGCTGTCAGCGCAGGTGGCGCGCGCCCGCCCTCCCCGTCACCAGCGTCGGGACGACCCTCGGGTGGTCGACCCGGGTGCGCAGGACCGGCGTCCAGCCCGCGTCCCCACGCAGCGGGTTTCCGGGGTTCGCCGTGTTGTGGGCGGCCAGTAGGTCCGTCCGTGCGTCGTTGACGTAGTTGTCCTTCGTGGTGACCGGCGCGTCCTTCCACTTCTTCAGGATCTGCGCCGCGCTCACACCGCCGGGCAGCGCGAACGTGTTCTTCTCCGCCACCAGTTGGGATTCCAGACCGATGCCGAAGCTGTACGCGTACCCCTGCGTCGCCACCACGAAGTGGTTGTTGTACGCGTCGACCTGGCCGAACCGCACGCGCGGCGCCCGCTCGACGATGTTGCGGAAGAGATTGTGGTGGAGGGTGACCCGCAGCTTGCCGCGGTCGGTCGCGCCCGCGCTGTCGCTGTTGCCGATCATCAGGGTCTTGTCGTGGTCGGTGAAGGCGTTCCAGGACACGGTGACCAGGTCGGCGCCCCTGACGACATCGAGCTCCCCGTCGTGCTGCTGGAACAACTGGCCGTAGTAGAAGGGCTGTTCGCTGTCCGGGCGGCGGCCGTCGGTGAACGTGTTGTGGTCGATCCAGACATGCGTCGAGCCGTACACGACGAGGTTGTCGTACTCGGAGTTCCAGGCGCCCCCGTCACCGTCCGTCGGGTCCCACTGCGGGAAACAGTCGAAGGCGTCCTCGAAGGTCAGGCCCCGGACCACGACGTTGTCGGTGTCCTTGATCTGGAGGGATCCGCCGAGCACCCGCGCGCCACGCCCCAGGCCGACAATCGTCGTGTTCGCCGGGACGTACGCCTTGATCTGCTTGCCCTGCGCCTCGGCCGAGGCGGCACGGGCCTCCTCCTGGGGGCCCGACGGCTGGGCGGTGCCCCAGGTTTTCGGGTCGTACGCCGCCAGATACGCGTCCAGGGTGTAGCCGCCGGTGGCGAAGTCCTCGCAGCTCTTGCCGCCCAGGCCGTCGAGCGTGCCGCGCACCCGGATGACCTTCGGCGCGTCGCCGCCGTCCTTCAGCGCCTTCTTGAACTCGTCCCAGGTCGCGACGGTGTACGTGTGGGCCGCGTCGGCCCCGGCGCCTCCCGTGGTGCCGCCGTCGGCCGACGCCCAGCCGTCGTTCGCGGGCAGGACGTGGGCCCTCGGGGCAGCGGCGGGAGCCGGGGCGGCGGCGAGCAGGCCGGGTGCCAGTACCGCGGCGGCCAAGGCAGTTCTGAATTTCCGCATTACGGCTCCTCGTGCCAGGTCAGCCAGGATTCGGGGATCTCCGCGGTCAGCCGGCGCAGTTCGTGCGCGCTCAGCACCTTCTCGTCCGCCAGTGCGCGTGCTGTCATCCGGGCCACCTCAATGGCGCCGGGCGGATGGAAATGGGTGTTGTCCGAAACGCCGTCCGGGTAGTTGGGTGATTCGCCGGGCGCCAGCCAGTGGAAGTACGCCTTGCTCGCCTCGGGGCCGAGCTTCTGCCACAGGGCGCGCGAGAGTGCCGCGATGTCCAGCAGCGGTACGTCCCGCGCCGCCGCCAGTGCCCGCATCGCCTCCGGGTATTCGCCGTGCGTCGCCAGCGCCGTACCCGCCGCGTCGAACCGCCTGCGCTCCACGGAAGTCAGCAGCACCGGGCGCGCGCCGCGGGCGCGCGCCCCGTCGACGTACCGGAGCAGATGCTCCTGGTAGGTCGACCACGGCTCGGTGTACCGGGTGGGGTCTTCGCGCTTTTCGTCGTTGTGGCCGAACTGGACGAGGAGGAAGTCCCCCGGGCGTATCGCCTCCAGGATCGGTTCCAGTCGGCCCTCGTCGATGAAGCTCTTCGAACTGCGGCCGTTCACCGCGTGGTTGACGACCCTGAGCTTGTGCGACAGGAAGAAGGGGAGCGCCATGCCCCACCCGGTCTCGGGCGCCGCCGAGGCGTACTTGTCGGCGGCGGTGGAGTCTCCGGCGATGAAGACGTTTCGCATACGGTGAGTTCCTCGGGGTTCTCGCGCGCCCGCCGCCGCGGCCGACGGGGCGCCGGCCACGGCGAGCGGCAGCGCGGCGGCGAGCATCGCCAGCGCGCGTCGGCGGCTGGTCACTTGTTCTGCTGCTTCCACTCGGCCTGCGCCTCGTTCAGCTCACCGGCGACCTTGTCCAGGAACGCCTTGGGCGTGGACTTCCCGAGCAGGACCTTCTGGAACTCGGGCTCGTTGTCGGCCTTGGTGATCGAATTCCAGTCCGGCAGGTAGTACGGCAGCTGCACGATTTTGGTGCTGCCGTCGGTGAGGGACTGCGCGCCGAGCTTCGTCGGCTCCGACTCGTTGATCCAGCTGTCCTTCGCCGCGTCGGTGTTCGCCGGGATCGCGCCGGCCGCCTCGTTCCACTTGCTGTTCGACTCGTGCGATGCCGCGAACTCGATGAACTTCCACGCCGCGGCCTTGTTCTCGCTCGCCTTGAACAGGCCGAGGCCGTCCACCGGGTTGGACACCTGGACCCGGGTGCCGCCGGGACCGGTCGGGTTCGGTATGCCGGCGAACTTCTCCTCCCCCAGCGCCTTCACATGGTCCTGATAGGAGCCAAGATTGTGGCTGAGCATCCCGATCGTGCCGGAGTCCCACTGGGCGACCATCTTGGCGAAGTCGTTGTTGACGTCGGCCTCGGGCGTCGTCTTCTTGTACAGCCCGACGTACTTCTCCAGCGCCGCGACATTCTTCGGGTCGTTGACCGTGGTCTTGTCGCCGTTCCAGAACGTGGTGATGCCCGACTGCCCGTAGATCGCGTCCAACGCCTGGGCGACCGACCCCGCGCCTCCTCGAATCGTGTACCCGAAGGCGTTCTTTTCCGCGTCGGTCAGCTTCTCGGCGGCCGTGTAGAACGCGTCCCAGGTCTTCGGCGCCTCGAGCCCCGCCGCCTTGAACAGATCGGTCCGGTACCAGAGCGTGCCGTTGTTCGCGGACGTCGGTACGGAGTACATCTCGTCCCCGCGCCCGCCGGCCGTCCTGACGCCCTCCACCATCGACTCCACCAGCTTGCCGTTGAGTGCCGAGTCCTTGATCCGGGCCCCGACCGGCTCCAGCGCGTTCTGCGCGACGATGCCGGAGAGGTACGCCGTACCCACGCCTCCCACGTCCGGCAGGCCGCCGCCCGCGATCGCCGTGTCGTACTTCGACTGCACATCGGTGATCGGGATCGGGACGTACTTGACCTTGATGTCCTTGTTCGCCGCCTCGAAGTCCTTGATGATCTCCTTCCAAATCGCGGTGCGGGGCCCGCCGTTGTTGTCCCAGAAGGTGATCTCGCCCTTGCCCGAACCCTCGTTGCCCGTGTCGCCGCTGCCGTCGTCCCCGCAGGCCGCGCCGGTCAGCGCCAGCACGGTCGCCATCGCGACTGCGGTGGCGGTGCGCCTCCCGCGATCGCGGTGTCCGGTGGAAGTTCTCATGGGCTGCTCTTCTCTCTCGGTGTGCGTCATTGCGACTCCTTGGAGGTACGGAAGTTCGTGAAAAGTGCGGTGCCGGCGGGCCTGGCCCCGGGCGGCGCGGTCGCGAACAGGGCGAGCTGCGCCCCGACCCACCGCCACGGCACGGCCACGAAGACCTCCCCCGAGCGACGGAAACCGTCGCCCGTGTCGGCCGAGAACCGGCAGCGCGCCCCGGCCGAGACCTCGATCCGCAGCCGCACCCGCCCCCCTGAACCGGCGGGCACGGGGCGGCTGTACTCCGCGTCCCGTTCGCTCTCGGCCACTGTCTCGGCGTACCGGTGTACGAGCTGTACGCCGCCGTCGGCGCCCCGCTCAAGACCGATCCAGGAGAAGGCGTCGCCCAGCACGGCGAACCCCGCCTTCGCCCCCAGCGCCCGGCTGCTGAGCGTCAGGTCGACCGTCGCGGTGAACTCCGGCGCGGGAAACCGCTGCACCAGCACATTCGCCACCCTGCGCAGGTCGTGCGCGTCGGCCGTCCGTACACACGTCGACAGCAGCCCGTCCCCGGAGTGCGGCACGGTCCATCCGGCATCCGGCCCGGCCGTCCACTGCCACTGCCGCCCGTAGCGCCCGCCCGGGAAGCAGTCGTCGGTGACTGGTGCCGTCACGGGCTGCGGCGGCAGATCAGGCTTGGGATGTACGGACACGGGCTCGCCCGCGTCGCCGATCACCGGCCACCCCGCGTCGTCCCAGCGCATCGGCTGGAGATGCACCACGCGGCCGTACGCTCCGCGCGACTGGAAGTGCAGGAACCAGTCCTGCCCGGTCTGCGTGCGCACCCAGCCGCCCTGATGCGGCCCGTTGACGTCCGTGTCCCCCTGCCGCAGGACGACTCTCTCCTCGTACGGGCCGAAGAAGTCCCGCGACCGCAGCGCCCCCTGCCACCCCGTCTCGACCCCTCCGGCCGGCGCGAAGATCCAGAACCAGCCGTCGTGGCGGTACAGTTTCGGCCCTTCGAGGGTGAACCAGCCGGGGATCCGGTCCCCGTCGACGATCACCTTGCCCTCGTCGAGCAGGGTGCGCCCGTCGGGGCTCATCCGGTGGCCGGTCAGCCGGTTCTTCACCCCCGAACGGGACTTGGCCCAGGCGTGTACGAGATACGCCTCACCGGTCTCCTCGTCCCACAGTGGGCACGGGTCGATCAGCCCCTTTCCCGCCTTCAGCAGGTGCGGCTGGGTCCACGGCCCCCGGATGTCCCGCGCGCTGATCTGGTGGATGCCCCGGTCCGGGTCGCCCCAGAAGATCCAGAACCGGCCGCCGCTGCGGCGCAGGGACGGCGCCCACACCCCGCAGTCGTGCCGCGGTCCGTCGGACTCACCCTCACTGAACTCACCCTCACCGACCGGAGCCGGCCGTTCCAGGGCGTGCCCGATCAACGACCAGTTCACGAGATCACGCGAGTGCAGCAGCGGCAGCCCCGGCGCCCGGCCGAAGCTGGAAGCGGTGAGGTAGTAGTCCTCGCCGACCCGCAGCACATCCGGATCGGACCAGTCCGCGGCGAGCACCGGATTGCGGTACGTGCCGTCTCCCCGGTCGGCGGTCCACGGCCGGCTCACGAGCCCACCGCCCTGCTGATGTACGCCGCCGAGGCCTCCCGGTCCAGGACGCCGTCGGCCACGACCGTGACCAGGCGGCGTACGACCGTCGCCCCGGCGGGGACCGGCAGCCGCTCCGCCCAGGCGAGCGCCGAGCCCACCCCCGGATACTCCCCGGTCCGTACGAACCAGGGGTCGCGGCGGGTCTCGGCGGTCGCCCCGGCGAAGACCAGCGTCCAGCCCTGCCCCGCCAGCCCCAGCCAGTCGGCGGTCCGCCCGTGCACCGCCTCCTCGCCCTCCCCGTTCGCGGTGAACGCCAGCGGCGCCGCGGCCTGCTTCGGCGCACGCCAGAAGAAGCCGCCGTACCCGGCGCCCGCCCGGCCGTTGGTGGCCGGGCTGCCGATGGACAGGTCGCCGCCCGAGGTGTTGGTGAGCGAGAAGGTGAAGTCCAGCGCCCAGGCCACGCCGTCCAGTTCGGTGGCGGCGACCGTGCGGTGCTCACGCAGCAGCTCGGCCGAGCAGTCCCTGCCGGTCCGCCAGCTCAGCTCCTCCACGAAGCCGTCCGGGTCGCGCAGCTTCCATCCCCTGTGCACCTGGGAGCCGTGGTTGTCCAGCTCCACGGAACCCTGATCGCGTACGTACGTCCGCCCGCCCCAGAAGTTGGCGCCCCCCACATCGGGCACGGCGATTCCCACCCCCAGATGATGAACGTGGTCCTCAGGCATCTCCTCGGTGACCGCCACACCGCCGAGCGTCGAGACGGGGTGCAGATACGGGCGCGCCGAGAGATGGGGCGCGAGCGTCGGGCTGAAGGTGTAGCGGCCGACGGGACGACCCGAACAGAGCAGTGTGTGCGAGGAGTTCGCGGTGTTCAAGGTGTTCACGGTGTTCTCACCTCGGTGGCGGGCACCCAGGGGACGCCCAGTTCGGAGAAGAGGGTCAGGGTCTCGGCGCTCGCGGCGACCACACCGTCCACACCGGACACGATGCGGCGCGGCGCCGACGACTCACCGGGTGCGGTGCGCCAGGCGGACGCGGGCAGCGGGACCGGATCGGGAGCGAGCCGAATCGCTTCGACGACCCGCATGAACGCGCCCGTGAGCTCCGGCGGTACCAGGAGCGGTGTGTCCTGCGTCAGGTGGAGGATCAGGTTCTCCAGCAGATCCGTCCTGCCGTGCAGAAACTCCTCCGGTCCGTGCCCCGCGCGCTGCACGAGCACCCGGTCCTGCTTGTACCAGAAGGTGATCCGGCCCAGGTCGCCGTGGGCGACGACGTACGGCTCACCCGGCTGCTCGGCGCAGAGCGTCGCGGCGACGGTGACCGGTAGTCCGGCCGTCGTCGTGATCCGTACACAGGAGGTGTCGTCGGACTCGATGTCATTGGCGCGCAGCAGCTCCGACTCGATGCCTGCCACATCCTCGGACCGCGAACTTCCGCCCACGGCAAGGGCAGTGGCGACCGCGTGCGCCAGCGGATTGGTCAGCGCTCCGTCCACCACATCGATGGCGCCGATGCGCCGGCGGCCCGACCACGGGGCCCGGGTGAAGTACGCGGTGTCCCGCACCCACGCACCGGCGGCGCCGACGCCCAGCAGCTCGCCGATCGCGCCTTGGGCGATCAGCGCGCGGATCGCGGGGACGGCGTGCGAGCCGAGCGACTGGAAGCCGATCTGGCAGACGGTGCCGGCCGCCCGTACGCCGTCCGCCATCCGCTCGAACTCGGCGTACGACGGCGCGGGCGGCTTCTCCAGCAGCAGGTGTACGCCGCGCTCCGCCGCCGCCAGCGCCAGGTCGGTGTGGGTGTGGATGGGTGTACAGATGATCGCGATCCGGGCGCCGGTGGAATCCAGCAGCGCGCCGAAGTCCGCGGACTGCTCGGGGCTGCCGAAGCCTTCCAGCTCGGCGGCGTCCAGCGGCCTCAGCTCGCATATCCCGGCGAGCCGGGCGAGACCCAGCTGTTCGAGACGGCGGACGTTGTAGAGATGGGAGCGGCCGTGACCGCGCGCCCCGGCGAGTACGACGGGCAGGCTCATCCCAAGCTCCTTGCGTGGATACCCCGTGCTTCAGCTCGGGGAGGACACGCGTCCTTGGCCCGGAGCCGTGAAGCGGCGGAGGCTCGGCGCGTATCCGTTCTGGCTTTCCGTGTCCTATTAACGGGTCTGGTGGTTAGTGAGATGTGAAGACCGAGCTGGTGAAGCGGGCGTTCAAGTTCCGCTTCCACCCGACGAACGAGCAGGCGGCGGAGCTGTCGCGTACGTTCGGGTGTGTCCGCAAGGTCTACAACCTGGCGCTGGACGCCCGCACGGTGGCGTGGTTCCAGCGTCAGGAGCGGGTGAACTACAACGCCACCTCGGCGATGCTGACGCAATGGAAGAAGACCGAAGAGCTGGCCTTTCTCTGTGAGGTGTCGTCGGTACCGTTGCAGCAGACGCTGCGGCATCTGCAAGGCGCGTTCTCGAACTTCTTCGAGGGCCGGGCGAAGTACCCCCGGTTCAAGTCGAAGAAGAAGACCCGCCGCTGTGCGGAGTACACCAAGTCGGCGTTCAAGTACCGCGACGGTGTGCTGACGCTCGCGAAGATGAAGAACCCACTCGCGATCGTGTGGTCCCGGCCTCTGCCCGAAGGGGCCGAGCCGTCCACGGTGACCGTGTCCCAGGACAGTGCGGGTCGCTGGTTCGTGTCCATGCTGTGTGAGGACGCGTCCGTCAAGCCATTGCCGACGCTGGACACGGCAGTCGGGATCGACGCCGGAATCACCAGTCTGGTGACGCTGTCCACCGGGGAGAAGATCGCCAACCCCCGGCATGAGCGACGGGACCGCGCCCGTCTGGCCAAGGCCCAGCGGGCCGTGGCGAGGAAAGAGAAGGGCTCCCGTAACCGGGACAAGGCCTGCATCAAGGCCGCCAAGATCCATGTCCGGATCGCCGACCGGCGCCGGGACTTCCTGCACCAGCTGACCACTCGGCTCGTTCGTGAGAACCAAACGATCGTGATCGAGGACCTGACCGTCCGCAACATGGTCAAGAACAAGAGTCTGGCCCGCGCCATCTCGGACGCGGCCTGGACCGACATGCGCTCCATGCTGGAGTACAAGTGCAACTGGTACGGAAGGAACCTGGTCACCATCGACCGCTGGTTCCCCTCCACCAAACTGTGCTCCGCATGCGGCACGATCCGAGAGAAACTGCCGTTGAACGTCCGCCAGTGGACGTGCGATTGCGGTACCACGCATGACCGCGACGTGAACGCGGCATGCAACATTCTGGCCGCCGGATTGGCGGTTGCAGCTTGTGGAGCGGGTGTAAGACCTCAACGGGAGTCCTCCCGGACGGGGCAACTTGCTGCGAAGCAGGAAACCCTCACTGCGAAGTGAGGAATCCCCCTCGTTCACGAGGGGGAGGATGTCAACCCTTCACCGCGCCCGCGCTGAAGCCGGTGATCAGCCACTTCTGGATGAAGGCGAAGACGATCACCACCGGTACGGCGGCGATGACACCGCCCGCGGCCAGCGCGCCCAGGTCGACGCTGTCGGCGCCGATGAGCGTGTTGAGGCCGACCGGGATCGTCTGCTTGTCCTGTTCGCTGAGGAACATCAGGGCGAACAGGAAGTGGTTCCAGCTGTGTACGAAGGCGAAGGAGCCGACGGCGATCAGTCCCGGCCGCAGCAGCGGCAGCACCACGGCGCAGAACGCCCGGAAGCGCGAACAGCCGTCCACCCAGGCGGCCTCCTCGAGCGAGACCGGCACGTTCTTGATGAAGCCGCTGATGAGGATGATCGACAGCGGCAGCTGGAAGACGGTCTCCGCGATGATGACGCTCCCCAGGGAGTTGATCATCTGGAGGTTCTTGAAGATCTCGAAGAGCGGTACGAGCATCAGCGCGCCCGGGATGAACTGCGAGCACAGCAGCGCCAGCATGAAGCCGCTCTTGATGCGGAACTCGAAGCGGGCCAGGGCGTAGCCGCCCGCCAGCGCGATCCCGGTCGTCATGACGAGGGTCGCCACCCCGACGATCATGCTGTTCTCGAAGAACATCCCGAAGCTGCGCTCGTTCCAGACCTTCTCGAAGTGCTCGAAGGTCAGCGGCCAGGGCACCAGCGAAGTGGATCCGGCGGGCCGCAGAGCGAAGAGGACCATCCAGTAGAAGGGGACGAGGGTGAAGAGCAGGTAGAGGCCGAGTGGCAGGTAGATCTGCCAGCGCGGTACGTCGTCGAAGGCGCGCTCGCGCCTGGGGCTGCGGCGTATACCGCGCCCCGGCGGGGCGGCGGTCGGGTCGGGAGCGGGCAGGGCCTCGCGTGCGCCCTTCTCCGCCAGTGCTGCGGTCACTTGGTGTCGCCTCCGAACTTGCTCAGGCGCAGGTAGAGGATCGAGCAGAAGAGGAGGATCACGAAGGCGACCGTGGTGAGCGCCGACGCGTAGCCGAAGTCGTGGCCCTCGATGCCGGTGTTGGCGACGTACAGCGGCAGGGTGGTGGTGACGCCGGCCGGTCCGCCGCCGGTGAGGGTGTAGAGCAGGTCGACGTTGTTGAACTCCCAGACGCCGCGCAGCAGCGTGGCCAGGACGATCGCGTCCCTGAGGTGCGGCAGGGTGATGTGGAGGAACTGCCGCGGCCGGTTCGCCCCGTCGACCGAGGCCGCCTCGTACAGCTCCTTCGGGACGGACTGCAGATCGGCGAGGATGAGGATCGCGAAGAAGGGGACGCCGCGCCAGAGCTCGGCGAGGACCGCCGCCCAGAAGACGGTGCCGGTGTCGGAGAGGACCGAGGTGCCGTACGAGCCGATGCCCGCGTCCGCCAGATAGCGGCTGACGCCGGTGGAGGGGTTGTAGAGCAGCATCCAGATCGTGGTGGTCAGCACTCCGGACACGGCCCAGGGCGAGAAGACCATGGCGCGGGCGATACCGCGTCCGATGAAGGTCTGGTTGACGATGAGCGCGAGGACGAGTCCCAGGGCGAGTTGCAGCCCTACCTGGACGACGACCCAGCGGGCGCTGAAGCCCAGAGTCGTCCAGAACTGCGGGTCGTCGGTGAAGATGCGGGTGAAGTTGTCGAAGCCCGCGAAGCCGTTGCGCCACGGCTTGGTGACGTTGTAGTGCTGAAGGCTGTAGTAGAAGACGCTGATGACCGGATAGGCGATGAAGCCCAGCATCAGCAGCCCGGCGGGCGCGATGAGCAGATACGGGAGCCGGCGGGGCGGTGCTCCCACGCGGCGCCCTGGCGCCCTGGGCTTTCTGGCCACGGCTGAGGCGGCTGAGGCCATGACTGCTTCTCCGTTCTCGGTGCGGGTGTGAAGCGCTTGCCGGATGTTGTTCGAGATCTCGAACAAATAGAGAGGGGTGCGGAGGCGGGTCAGCCCGCGTAGGGGTCGGGCACTTCACCCGGCCGGGACAGGAACGCGAAGTCGCAGCCGGTGTCGGCCTGGGTGATCTGCTCGCTGTACAGCGCGCCGTAGCCACGCTCGTACTGCGCGGGCGGCTCCACCCACTGGGCGCGGCGACGCTCCAACTCCTCGTACGGCACATCAAGTTGTAGCGACCTGGCCGCGACATCGAGGGTGATCGCATCTCCGGTCCGTACGAGGGCGAGCGGTCCGCCGACGTACGACTCGGGTGCGATGTGCAGCACGCACGTGCCGTAACTGGTGCCGCTCATACGGGCGTCGGAGATCCGGACCATGTCCCGCACCCCCTCCTTGAGCAGGTGGTCGGGGATCGGCAGCATCCCGTACTCCGGCATTCCGGGACCGCCCTTGGGGCCGGCGTTGCGCAGCACAAGCACGGTGTCGGCGGTGATGCCGAGAGACGGATCGTTGATGGTGCGCTGCATGGTCCTGTAGTCGTCGAAGACGACCGCCGGGCCGGTGTGCTTGAGCAGGCGGGGCTCGGCGGCGATGTGCTTGATCACCGCACCGTCCGGACAGAGATTGCCCCGCAGGACCGCGACCCCGCCCTCCTCCGCGAGCGGCTTCGAACGCGGCCTGATCACCTCGGGGTTGTGCACCACCGCACCGGCGAGCTGCTCGCGCAGCGAGTCGTGCGCCACGGTGGGCCGGTCCAGATGCAGTACGTCCGTCAGCTGCGCCAGGAACGCCGGTAGCCCGCCCGCGAAGTGGAAGTCCTCCATCAGGTACTGGCCGCCGGGCCGCAGATTCGCCAGCACCGGGACCGTCCGCGCGATCCGGTCGAAGTCGTCGAGAGCGAGCGGCACTTGGGAGCGGCCGGCCATCGCGATCAGATGGATCACGGCGTTCGTCGATCCGCCGAGCGCCAGCACGGTCGCGACCGCGTCCTCGTACGCGGGCCGGGTCAGGATCTGCGAAAGCTTCAGATCGCGGTGTACGAGTTCGACGATCCGGCGGCCCGAGGCCGCGGCCATCCGGTCGTGCCCGGAATCCACGGCCGGGATGGAGGAGGCACCCGGCATGGTGACACCCAGCGCCTCGGCGGCGGCGGTCAGCGTGGAAGCCGTCCCCATGGTCATGCAGGTGCCGGGGGAGCGGGCGAGACCGTTCTCCAGCTCGGCCAGTTCGGCGTCACCGATCAGCCCGGCCCGCCGGTCGTCCCAGTACTTCCACATGTCCGTACCGGAACCGAGCACCTCGTTGCGCCAGTGGCCCGGCAGCATCGGTCCGGCCGGGACGAAGACGGCCGGCAGATCGACGGACGCGGCGCCCATCAGCAGCGCGGGCGTCGACTTGTCGCAGCCGCCCAGCAGCACGGCGCCGTCGACGGGGTAGGAACGCAGCAGTTCCTCCGTCTCCATGGCCAGCATGTTCCGGTAGAGCATGGGCGTCGGCTTCTGGAAGGTCTCGGAGAGGGTGGAGACCGGGAATTCGAGCGGGAAACCCCCGGCCTGCCACACTCCGCGCTTGACCGCCTGCGCCCGGTCCCGCAGGTGCACATGGCAGGGGTTGATGTCCGACCAGGTGTTGAGGACCGCGATCACCGGCTTGCCCAGGTGCTCCTCGGGGAGGTAGCCGAGCTGGCGGGTGCGGGCGCGGTGACTGAACGACCGGAGGCCTTCGGTCCCGTACCACTGATGGCTGCGCAGGCTCTCCGGATCCCTCATGCGGTCAGTCACACGGACCACCCGGCTATCAGCTCCGCGATCTCGGCGCGCCGGTCCTCCGGGAGCACCCGGCTCGGTGCGCGGACATCGCGGCGGCACAGTCCGAGAGACGCCAGCGCCTCCTTCACGACCGTGACGTTGTCGGCGGACTGGCGGGCCGCCCGCAGCTCCTCGAACGTACGGATCTGCTCCCAGGTCTTCATGGCGGCGGGGTAGTCCCCGGCGCGCAACGCGTCGAGCATCCCCAGTGACACCGACGGGGCGACGTTGACGAGCCCCGAGGTGAAGCCGGTGGCGCCGCCCGCGAAGTAGGGGGGCGCGTACAGCTCGGCGAGCCCGGCGACCCAGACGAAGCGGTCCAGGCCCGCGTCCCGCGCGAAGGCGGCGAAGCGCGCCGCGTCCGGCACGGCGTACTTCACGCCGATGACGTTGGGGCAGGCGTCGCCCAGCGCGGCAAGGCTCTCCGCGCTCAGCAGCGGATTGCGGATGTACGGGACGACTCCGAGCTCCGGTACCGCCTCGGCGATGGCACGGTGGTAGTCGGCCCAACCGTCCTGCGATACGTACGGATGGACCGGCTGATGCACCATCAGCATGTGCGCGCCGGCGTCCCGTGCGTGTTCGGCGGCGGCGACGGCGGTCGGCACGTCGTGTCCGACGCCGACGACGACGGTGGCGCGGCCGTCAGCCTCCTCGATGGTCAGCTCGGTGACGGCACGGCGTTCCTCGGGGGTGAGGGCGTAGAACTCGCCGGTGTTTCCGTTCGGCGTCAGTGTCCCCACGCCGCCGTCCAGCAGCCGGCCCAGCAGGGCCCGGTGGGCGGCGACGTCGAGGGAGCCGTCGGCGGTGAACGGCGTCACCGGGATCGCCACGACGTCGGCGAGCGCGCTGCGCAGAGCGGAGAAGTCGGCGCCGGTGCCAGTGCTGGTGCTGGTCATACGGGGTCCCCCTCCGGGAAGGCGCGCTGTACGAAGTCGGCGATGTGGGTGTGCAGGGCGCGCGCGGCGCCCTCGGCGTCACCGTCGAGCGCGAGCCGCAGAATCTCCAGGTGCTCACCCGCCTCTTGCTTCCAGGACGGGACGGCGGCCCAGGCGACGGTCGAGACGAGGGCCGCCTGGTCGCGTACCTCGTCCAGCATCCTGGCGAGCAGCGGATTGCCGCAGGGCAGATAGAGCGCGCGGTGGAACTCCCGGTTCGCGAGGGAGCGTTCGGCCTGGTCGGTCGCTTCCTCGGCCTGGACGAGCGCCTCGCGGGCGGCTTCCAGGGAGGCGCGGGAGGTGATGGTGCGGCGCAGAGCCTCCGGTTCGAGGAGCAGCCGTACGTCGTACACCTCACGGGCCATGGCGGCGTCGACCGTCCGTACCGTGACGCCCTTGTACTGGTTCATGACGACGAGGCCGGTCCCCGCCAAGGTCTTGAGGGCCTCGCGCACCGGAGTCTTCGACACGCCGAACTGGGCGGCCAGTTCAGTCTCGACCAGGGCCTGGCCCGGGCTGAGGCCGCCGGTGAGGATGGCGTGTTTGATCCCCTCCAGCACGTACTGCGTGCGGGAGGGGATCGGACTCGGAGGAGCGAAAGCCATGGGGACTCACATATCTCGCGTATGGCGTCTCATATATGACGTACGAAGTACGACGCGATGAAGCTAAGTCCGTGCCCATGTTTCGTCAATGCTTCTGGCAGAAGAACTTCCTTGGCGGGAGGGGAGGTTGACGTCAGGGCGTGTACGCGCCGAGCAGTCGGTCGTACTCCGCCTTGGTGACGGGCAGCACTGTGCCGTGTCGCGGGCTCGCGGGAAGGGCAAAGTTTTCCGACATCGTCCAGCGGCCCGAGTCGAGGTCGGTGGTCTCGAACGGGATGTAACCGCGGCCGCCGAACTCGTCGATGAACAGGTACCACTTCTCCTCGGTGTTGGACTTGAAGACGGTCGGGCCCTCACCGCGCGCGATCGAGCCCTTGCCGATGCAGTCGGCGACGAAGTCGTACGACGTGGAGCGCAGATCGGCCGACTTCTCGGCGGTGACGAACTTGGAGCAGGGGGTGGTGGAGGAGTTGTTCCGCTCGTCCTTGGTGAAGCGGTAGTAGGTGCCGTTGCCGTCGTGCCGGATCACGGTCGAGTCGATGACCGAGTAGCCGGGATCGTTCCAGACCTTGGGCTCGCTGAAGGTGTGGAAGTCGCGTGTGGTGGCGTACAGCATTTTGTTGTACGTGCTTCCGGTGTGGGCCGGGTCGTCGGCAGCGTAGACCTTGGACGCCCAGAAGACGACGTACGCGCCGAGCTTGTCGTCGTAGTACGCCTCGGGGGCCCAGGTGTTTCCGGCCGTGTCGGGGGAAACCTTCACGAGCCGCTGGTCGGTCCAGTGGACGAGGTCGGTGGACTCCCAGACCATGATGGACTTGCTGCCGGTGCGCTGGACCTGGTCCCAACTGCCGCCGGTGCCGCCGTACATCCGCAGGTCAGTGGCTATTTGATAGAACTTGTCGCCCTCGGGCGAGCGGATGATGAACGGGTCGCGCAGCCCTTTGGTGCCGAGGGTGGACGTGAGCACCGGCTTTCCGCCGTTCAGTTCCTGCCAGTGGAGCGGGTCGTTGCCGCGGCTGAGCGCCATGCGGACCTGTTCGCCGTCGGCGGTTCCCTCGCCGGTGAAGTAGCTGAAGGCGTAACCGGTGTACTTCCGCTTCTTCGGCAGCTCCGGAACGGTAGCCGTGAACGCCCGCCGGGCCCGGGCCTCGCCACGGGTGACGGTCGCGGTGAGCTGGACGGTGCGGGTTCCCTTGCCGTGCTTCGGCCGGTGTACGAGACCGGTGGTGTCGACGACACCGGGGTCGGCCGAGGCCCAGCGGACGGCTGTGCGGTGGGTGCCGGCGGTGGGGAGGGTGAGGTTTCCGCGTACGTCGTCGAGGTTGTGGACGGTGAGTTCGCGGGCGGCGGTGGCTGTGGCGGTGGTGTCGTCATCGGTGGCGTGGGCGGGGCCGGCGGGTGCGGCGGCCAAACCTATGACCAGGGCCAGCAGTGGCAACAGAACGCGAGGGCGTCGCAAGGTGAGTCCTCTCGGGTGGGTGGGCTGTGCGGGCTTTTCCCCGACCCGTCCCTTCCCGAACTGGGGCAAGCCCCCCGACCCCGTACGCCCTACGGGCGTGTCCTCAAACGCCGGACGGGCTGGATTTCCCCGGTGGGGCTGGATGTGCCGCGCAGCGGACGCATCCCCGCTCAGCGGCACCCTCCAGCCCCTCCGGCGTTTGAGGAGCGGGGCCTGGGGCGGAGCCCCAGTTGCGGGAAGGGGCGGGTCGGGGAAAAGCCCCGCAGGGAAACGCCGGTAGCAGTGCCGGACGCTAACCCCGCCCCCGACCCTCCCGCAAGACTTCCGGACGTAATCCGTTCGAAATCAAGTTCAAGGTTCGAGATCTCGAACATCAAGCACCACACCCGCACCCCCAGGGGCTGGTGCCCAAGCCAACACCCCATTACCGTCTCCGCTGCACAGGATCTCGTACGCCATTCGGTATGTCGAACAACCGGAAGGGAAAACCACTGTGACCTCCAGTCAGACACCACCCCCACCCACCCGCAGAGGCGTGCTACGAGGCGCCCTCGCCCTGGGCGCCGTGGCCACCGTGCCCGCCGCCGCCGGAACCGCCCACGCCGCCGGCACCGCCACCCCCACCAACCCACTCGTCCACCAACGCGCCGACCCCCACATCCACCGCCACACCGACAGGCGCTACTACTTCACCGCCACCGCACCCGAGTACGACCGAATCATTCTGCGCAGCTCCCACACCCTCGCCGGCCTGGCGACGGCCGAAGAGGCCGTCATCTGGCGCCGGCACACCACCGGCGACATGGCCGCGCACATCTGGGCGCCCGAGATCCATCACATCAACGGCGCCTGGTACATCTACTTCGCCGCCGCGCCCGCCGACGACGTATGGAAAATCCGCATCTGGGTGCTCGAGAACAAGAACCCCAACCCCTTCCGCGGCACCTGGACCGAGAAGGGCCGGCTCACCACCGCCTGGGACACCTTCTCGCTCGACGCCACCACCTTCACCCACAACTCCGACCGCTATCTCGCCTGGGCTCAGCACGAACCCGGAATGGACAACAACACCGGCGTCTTCCTCTCCCGCATGGCGAACCCGTGGACCCTCACCGGCCCCCAAGTCCGCCTCACCACACCGGAGTACGCCTGGGAGCGCATCGGATTCAAGGTCAATGAAGGCCCCTCGGCCATCCGGCGCAACGGCCGCCTCTTCATGACGTATTCCGCGAGCGCGACCGACGCGAACTACTGCCTCGGCCTGCTCACCGCCGACGAGAACGCCGACCTGCTCGCGCCGGGCAACTGGAAGAAGTCCCCGGTCCCCGTCTTCACCAGCAACGACACGACCGCCCAATACGGCCCGGGCCACAACTCCTTCACCGTCGCCGAGGACGGCCGCACCGACGTCATCGTCTACCACGCCCGCCAGTACAAGGAGATCACCGGCGACCCGCTGCACGACCCCAACCGCCACACCCGCATCCAGCGGCTCCGCTGGAAGCCGGACGGCACCCCCGACTTCGGCGTCCCCGTCGCCGACGGCCCGGTCCGGATACTCGGCGGGAGGCCCTGATGCGTCGCCGCTCAGGCCCCGCAGCCGGCCTTCTCGCCCTGGCTACGGCCACCATCACCGCACTCGCCGCTGCACCCGGCGCCCACGCCCACGCCCACGCCGCCACACCGGAGTGCACCCCCGTGATGTGCCATGTCGACGTCCCGCCCGGGACGTACAACGTCACCCTCACGCTCGGCGGTGCGCAGGCGGGCAGTACCTCCGTCACGGCCGAGACGCGCCGGTCCCTGCTCACCGAGACGCCCACCGCCCCCGGGCAGCGGATGCGCCGCACCTTCACCGTCGACGTACGCGAACCCGAGGGCGAGCCCACGGGCCCGGCCGGCAGCCCCGGACTCGATCTCGTCGTCGGTGGTACGTCGCCGGAGCTCGCCGCAGTGCGCGTCACCCCGGCGCCCGGCGCACGCAAAGTCGTGCTGGTCGGCGACTCGACCGTGTGCGACCAGCCGGGTGCGCCGTACGCGGGCTGGGGGCAGCAACTGCCCCAGTACCTCGAACGAGGCATCGCCGTCGCCAACTACGCCGACTCGGGGGAGGGTTCGCAGTCGGTGCTCGACAATCCCGCGCTCTTCCCGGCCGCCCTCGCGCGGGTGCGCCGAGGTGACCTCGTCCTCGTGCAGCTCGCCCACAACGACAAGCAGACCCCGGCCGCCACCTACCGGGCCAACCTCGCCACCATGGTCGACCAGGTTCGTGCCAAGGGTGGCCGGCCCGTGCTCGTCACCCCGATCGTGCGCCGGTGGTTCAACCCCGACGGCACGCTCGACAACGGCACCGCGCTCCTCGTCAACGGCCTCGGCGTCGACCTCCCCGCCGAGATCCGCGCCCTGGCGGCCGACGCGGACGTACCACTGATCGACCTCACGGCCCTCACCAAGAGGCGCGTCGAGGAGCTCGGCCCCCAGTCCTCCAAAGCCCTGTACCTGTACGACGAGAAGCGCGACAACACCCACACGTCCGTGCGCGGGGCCACCGAGTACGCCGCGTTCGTGAACGGTGAACTGCGTGCTCAGGGCCTGATTCGCTGACCGCGCGGCTCACCACCCTGTCGAACCGCTTCCGCATCTCCTGCGGCCAAACCGTTGACGGGCCCTGTGGGCACTCGTACATTGCCCCGGCAAGCGCTTTCCTAAAACGATTCAATCGTCAGAACGAAGAGGTGAACCATGCGCACATCCAGGCATGTTGAGAGGCGGACCTTCCTCAAGGCGGCCGGAGCCTCACTGGCGACTGTCGGGCTGACAGCGGCCGGCTGTGGGGGCGGGAGCGGTTCGGCCGGCGGCGGCCCCGTGACCATCAGGTACGCCTGGTGGGGTGCCGACGACCGGGCCAAGAAGATCAACCAGTCGATCGCGCTCTTCGAGAAGAAGTACCCGAAGATCAAGGTAAAGACGGACTTCCAGCCCTACCTCGACTTCTGGAAGAAGTTCAACACCCAGGCGGCGGGCGGCAACGCGCCCGACGTCATCCAGAACGCCGTCACCTTCCTGCGCAAGTACGCCGCCCGCAATGTGCTGCTCGATCTGAACCCCCAGGTGAAGGCGGGCAACCTCAGCACCGAGAACTTCCGCTCCGGCCTGGAGAAGTTCGCCGAGGTCGACGGCAAACTGCTCGGCCTGCCGGTCGGATCGAACTCGATGGGCTACATCATCGACGAGAAGGTCTACGAGAAGGCCGGTGTCACCCCGGAGTTCGGCTGGACCTGGGACGACTGGTACGCCGGCCTCCAGAAGATCAAGAGCAGGACCGGCGTCGCAGGCGATTCCGGCCCGCACTCGATCATGTACTACTACGACCTCAAACTGCGCCAGCAGGGCAAGGCGTTCTTCACCGAGAACGGCCTCGGTTTCGAGGAGAGCGACCTCGAGGCCGAGTGGACCGAGGCGATGAAGCGCATCCGGTCCGGCATCTACACCGACCCCAAGAAGGCCGAACAGATCAAGCCCAAGGCCGCGACCGCCGCGGCCCTGTCGGGGGGCGAGTTCACCTGGGACAACTTCACCGTCCGCTACGCCGCCGAGGGAAAGAGCACGTACGGCATCGCACCCATACCCACCACCGACGGCAAGAAGACCGGCCAGTACCTCGGCTCACTCATGCTCAGCGGCACGGCCAGGACCAAGCACCCCAAGGAGGTCGCCACCTTCATCAACTTCATGGTCCACGACCCCGAGGTCGGCCGGATCATGGGTTACGACCGCGGAGTGCTGTCCACCACCGAGCAGTTCGAGGCGTTCGAGCCCACCGACAAGGTGAGCAAGCAGATCTCCGCGTACGAGACGAAGATCGCCGAGACGGGCGTACTGGAACCCATCACCCCGCACCCCGCCGGCGCCGACGTCATCGAGGGGGCCTTCCTGCGCCTCGCCACCGAGATGAGCCTCGACAAGGCGTCACCGGGTGAGGCGGTCGACAAGTTCTTCTCGGAGGCGAAGACGGCCTTCACCGCGAACGCCTGATGGGACCGGCAGTGACGCACACCGTCCACCCCCCGCCGCCGGCCGAACCCGCCGACCCGCCGCCCGGACCGGGGCGGCCCGCGCCGCGCCCTGCCGAGCGGCGGCGCACCAGCGGCCGCGAGAACCTCGCCGGCTACCTCTTCATGTCGCCCTGGATCGCCGGGTTCCTGCTGCTCACAGCAGGCCCCATGGCGGCTTCCCTCTACTTCGCCTTCACCGACTACAACCTCTTCGACGCCCCGCAGTGGGTCGGCCTCAAGAACTTCAGCGACATGTTCGCCGACCCCCGCTGGCAGAAGTCGGTCGAGGTCACGGTCAAGTACGTCGTCATAGGTACGCCGCTGAAACTCGTCGCAGCGCTCGGCGTGGCACTCCTGCTCGCGCAGAGCCGCCGGGGCCAGGCCTTCTACCGGGCGGCGTTCTACGCCCCGTCGCTGATCGGCGCCAGCGTCTCCGTCGCCGTCGTATGGCGGGCGATCTTCACCGACGACGCCGTGGTCGACCGTACGGGGCAGTTCTTCGGCATGAACGCCGGCGGCTGGGTCGGCGACCCCGACATGATCCTGTACGCCCTGGTCGCCCTCACCGTCTGGCAGTTCGGCGCGCCCATGGTCATCTTCCTGGCGGGACTGAAGCAGGTGCCGCGCGAGCTGTACGAAGCGGCCGAGATGGACGGCGCCGGGCCATGGCGCCGGTTCTGGAACATCACGCTGCCGATGATCTCGCCGGTGCTCTTCTTCAACGTCCTGCTGGAAACCATCCACTCCTTCCAGATCTTCGGCTCGGCGTACATCCTCGGCGGCCAGGGCAATCCCTGCGGTCCCGCCGACGCCACGCTCGTCTACACCTGCTACCTCTACCAACAGGGCTTCGAGAACAGCCGGATGGGCTTCGCCTCCGCCATGGCCTGGATGCTGCTGATAGCGGTCGGCCTGGTCACGGCGGTGCTGTTCTGGTCGCAGAAGCGCTGGGTGCACTACGAGGAGAACGCCCGGTGACTCTCACACTCGACCCGACTCTCGACCCGGCCACCTCCAGCCCCCGAAAGCGCGTCGGATCCCTCGGCTGGCATCTGGGCGCACTGGCGGTGCTCGCCGTCGTGCTCTACCCGGTGATCTGGGTGATCGGCGGCTCGTTCAAGCCCGGCAACGAGATCATCGGCAGTCTCCAGCTGCTGCCGACCGATCCGATCGCGGCCAACTACACGCGGCTCACCGAAGGCATCGCGGGCATCCCCGTCTCCACCTTCTTCATCAACTCCACGGTGCTCGCGGTGGGTTCCGTCGGCGGAGTGCTCATCTCGTGCTCGCTGGCCGCCTACGCCTTCGCCAAGGTCAGATTCGCGGGGCGGAACCTTCTCTTCGCCCTGATGATCGGCACGCTGCTGCTGCCGTACCACGTACTCATGATTCCGCAGTATGTGCTGTTCCAGAAGCTGGAACTGATCAACACCATGGTTCCGCTGCTGCTCGGCAAGTACCTCGCCGTCGACGCCTTCTTCGTCTTCCTGATGTTGCAGTTCATGCGGAACCTGCCGAAGGAGCTGGACGAGGCGGCACGGCTCGACGGCTGTGGGCATCTGCGGATCTACTGGTCGATCGTGCTGCCGCTGTGCCGCCCCGCCCTGATCACCAGCGCGATCTTCACCTTCATCAACGCCTGGAACGACTTCATGGGCCCGCTGCTCTATCTCAACGAGCCCGACAAATACACCGTTTCGATGGGTCTGAAGATGTTCGTCGACCAGGACGCGGTCGCCGACTACGGCGGCATGATCGCCATGTCGCTGGTGGCGCTGCTGCCCGTGCTGGCGTTCTTCCTCGCCTTCCAGCGCTACCTCATCGACGGCATGGCCACATCCGGCCTGAAGGGCTGAGGGGCCATGGCCCGCTTCCAGGAGCGTTTCGGCGTCTTCGCGGAGTGCCTGCTCACGGGCATATGGATCGCGCTTGCCTCCCTCCCGCTGGTGACGTGGCCCGCAGCGCTCGCCGCCGGGGCGCGGCATCTGCGACGCCATCTGACCGGCGAGCAGAGCGCCGGATGGCGGGAGTTCGCCGCCGACTTCCGCTCGGCGGTCCGCCGGGGCTGGGCCGTGGGTCTGGCCGGCTGGGCGGCGGTCTGGCTGCTGTGGCTCGACCTGGCGGCTGTACGAGCCGGCCTGCCCGGCGGCTCCCTCGTCGGGACGGTCGGGATCCTCGCGTGCATCGGCTGCGCGGTGGCAGGCCTGCGGGCGGCCGCGGGCTGGGAGCCGGGCGCGTCCTGGCGGGCTCTGCTGGGCGCGGCGGGACGGCGTACGGTCCTCGATCCCGCCGGATCGCTCCTGATCGTCGGCGGATTCGCGGTGGTCGCCGCCTCCGCCTGGTTCGTGGCACCACTCGCGGTGCCGGTGATCGGCGCCGTCACGGCGGCGGCCGTCGCCGTGGAGCAGCGGTACGCCTCCCGCTGAGCCCGCCGCCCCCTGCCTCTCACACATCGCTTCACCTACTGGAAGGGCACAACGATGTCTCCGATCCCCCGCAGGACCGTCCTGAAGGCGGCAGCGGCGGCCGGCGCCGCCGCCCAGTTCAGCTGGGCGCTCGGCGCCACGGACGCCCAGGCCGTCCCAAGAGCCGACACCGCAGCCGCGGACCCGGTGACCCTGACCTGGCTGGAGGACGCGGGGCTCGGAGCCGCGCCCGGCTCGACCCTCGGCGTGCCCTGGCCGAAGGGCGCGTACGACAAAGACCAGACCTTCGCGCTGACCACCGCCGACGGCAAGGACGTGCCCGTCCAGTCCTGGCCGCTCGCCCAGTGGCCCGACGGCTCGCTGAAGTGGACCGCCCACGCCGTCGGCCCCGAGACGACCGCCGCCGCCTTCACCCTCAGCGCCGGGAGCCCGGCCGCACCCGCCCGTAAAGTCGCCGTCTCCAGCAGCGGCGGCACCATAGACGTGTCCACGGGCGTCATCACGGCGAAGATCGGTAAGAACGGTTCCACCCTGGTGAAGTCCGTCCGCCGGGGCGCCACCGAGATCGCCAAGGACGGCCGGCTCGTCCTCCTGCGGCAGGGCGAGATCGAGGACGGGGACCAGGGCAGCGAGAAGTACGAACGCTTCGACAGCGCCATATCCAAGACCGAGGTGGAACAGAACGGACCGGTCCGCGCCGTCGTCCGCATCGACGGCAAGCACCGCCGTGGCAACCGCGACTGGCTGCCGTTCTCCGTCCGGCTCTACTTCTACGCGGGCGCCGAATCGTTCCGCATGGTGCACACCATCACGTACGACGGCACGCAGGAGCCCGGCAAGGCGAGCGGCGACTTCATCCGCGGCCTCGGCGTCCGCTTCACCGTGCCGATGCGCGACGAGGCGTACGACCGCCACATCCGCATCGGCGGCGACGGCACGGGCCTGCTGCGCGAAGCCGTCAAGGGCATCACGGGCCTGCGCCGCGACCCCGGAGCCGCCGTCCAGGCCGCACAGTTCGAAGGCCGGAAACTGCCCGACCCGGCCACCTGGGACCAGCGCGTCACCAGCCGCCTCCACCTCATCCCCACCTGGGGCGACTACACCCTCAGCCAGCTCTCCGCCGACGGCTTCACCCTCCGCAAGCGCACCAAGAAGGGCCACGGCTGGATCCCGGCCGGCGGCGGACGCCGGGCTTCCGGCCTCGGATACGTCGGCGGGGCGAGCGGCGGGCTCTCCTTCGGGCTGCGCGACTTCTGGGAGAAGCACCCCGCCGGGCTGGACATCCGCGGCGCGCACACCGACGAGGCCGAGGTCACGCTGTGGCTCTGGTCGCCCGAGGCGCCGCCCATGGACCTGCGTTTCTACCACGACGGCCTCGGCCAGGACACGTACGCCGAACAGCTCGAAGGCCTCAACATCACCTACGAGGACTACGAGCCCGGCTTCGGCACCCCGTACGGAATCGCCCGTACCAGCGAACTCCTCTTCTGGGCCCACGACTCCACCCCGGACCCCGCGACGCTGGCGAAGGAGGTGGCGGCCGTCCGCACCCCGCCCCAGCTCGCCGCCCCGCCCAAGCAGCTCATCAAGGCGAAGGCCTTCGGCGGACTCTTCTCCGAACCCGACCGGTCCGTACCCGCGAAAGCGAAGATCGAGGACCACCTGGACTTCCTCTTCACCTACTACAAGGACCAGGTGGAGATGCGGCGCTGGTACGGCTTCTGGGACTACGGCGACATCATGCACAGTTACGACCCCGCCCGCCACCAGTGGCGCTACGACGTCGGCGGCTACGCCTGGGACAACTCCGAGCTCTCGCCCGACCTGTGGCTCTGGTACGCGTACCTGCGCTCGGGCCGCGCCGACATCTTCCGCTTCGCCGAGGCCATGACCCGCCACACCGGCGAGGTCGACGTCTACCACCTCGGTACGTGGGCAGGCCTGGGTACGCGGCACGGCATCCAGCACTACGCCGACAGTGCGAAGCAGCAGCGCATCGCCAACACCACGTACCGGCGGTTCTACTACTTCCTCACCGCCGACGAACGCACCGGCGATCTCATGCACGCCAACGTCGACTCCGACGAGACCTTCCTCGCCCTCGACCCGATCCGCAAGATCCGCACCGAGCCCTACACCCCCGACCGGCACGCCCTGTCCATCGGCTTCGGCACCGACTGGAGCGGACTGGTCTCGGCCTGGCTCACCGAGTGGGAGCGCGGCGGCCCCAAGGCCGACAAGGCCAAGGCGCGGGTGCTGTCCACCATGGAAACGATCGCCGCGCAGCCCAACGGCTTCGTACAGGGCAGCGGCCTGTACGACCTGGACACGGGCCGGTTCGCCGTCGAGAAGGAGCCCAAGGTCGGCGTATCGCACCTGTCGGCGGTCTTCGGGCTGGGCGAACTGTGCGCCGAGCTGATCGACCTCGTCGACATGCCGAAGTTCAAGGAGGCGTACCTGGACTACTGCCGCTACTACAACGCCACCAAGGCGGAGCAGGCCGCGCGGTACGGCAAGAACTTCGGCTCGATCATCCTCTTCCAGGGGCACTCGCGCCTCGACGCGTACGCCGCCGCCCAGACCGGCGACGAGAAGCTGGCCAAGCGGGCGTGGGAGAAGTTCTACAACAGCGACGGCTACAAGGAGTCGTCCCCATGGACGACGGAGAAGGTGAGCGGCCCCGTCACGCTCGTGCCGGGCACCGAGGCGAACTGGGTCTACACCAACGACACCGCGCTGTACGGCCTGGCCGCCATCGAGAACCTGGCGCTGGTGGGGGACCGGATGCCGTAAAAGCTGTTCAGGCGGCGGAACCGGCCCTGACGAGCCGATTCCGCCGCCTTCTCAGTTCTTGTCCGTCACTTGTAAACGATGTCCGAGGACGTGTAGTTGCAGTGGGTGCCGTCCGGGCCCGAACCGTTCGTGGTCGGCTCGGCGCCCGTGTTGTTCCCGATGTACTTCTGGCACGGCACGATCTTCTTGCCGGCGTCACCGATGATCGTGATGTTGCGCAGCGAGGCGCTGTCGCCGTAGTTGGTGTTGATGCCGACGAGCCGCGAGCCCGGGTACGTCACCTCGATGTTGGAGAAGGCCGAGGTGCGCTTGTACTGGGTCGAGCAGTTGCCGCAGGAGCGGTAGAGCGTCTTGAAGTCCTGGACCGCGAAGTTCGAGACGTTCAGCTTGCCGCCGCCGTTGTGCTGGAAGACCTTGTCCGCGGCCTTCTTCGCACCGCCGCCGGTCACCGTGTAGACAGCGGAGTTGCTGCCCCGGAAGGTGGCGGCGTCCTCACCGACGTCCTCCCACCAGACGTTCTGCAGCGTGCAGCTGCCCTGGCAGTGGATGCCGTCCGCACCGGGCGCGCCGATGATGACGTTCTTCAGGGTCGCACCGTCGGCGAGCCTGAAGATGGGGTCCTGGCCCTCGTCCTGGCCGTCGCCGGCCAGGTCACCGGAGCCGTAGTACTTCTTGTTGCCGCCGTCCACCACGCCGGAGACGGGGATGGTCGCGGGCACCGCCTGACTGCCGTTCGGTGTCGGCCAGGTCGCGGCGGAGGCGGTGGGTGCCAGGGTGGTGAGGCCCAGGACACCCACGGTCAGCGCCACTGCGCTCACGCGTCCTATGGACCTTTTCTTGAGCTGCGTACTCATGAGTGGTGTTCCTCTCGGTGGGGGGAAAGTCAGGGGGTGTAGACGGACGGCCGCGGCGCGGTGGGCATGCCGCCGCCGATGAAGAAGCTGGTGTGCGGGGGCTGGTTGTACGCCGTGTTCTGCCAGGCCAGGCCTGTGCGGTACATCGGGTCGTGGAGCAGCGTCGTCATCCGGGTGTCCGTCTGGTGCGGGGTGGAGTAGATCCGCAGTGCGGTGTTGTCCGACGTACGCCAGACCACCTCTTCGCGCCAGTCGCCGATGATGTCGCCGGACAGGGCGGGGGTCGCCTTGGTGCCGTTGTTGGACGAGACCGAGGAGCCGGTCAGCAGCCGCGTCTCGCCGCCCGTGCCGTACTTGTCGATACGGGTGCCGTCGAGGAGCTCGCGGGTGGTGTCGCCGTCCCACCAGCTGACGAAGTTGACGCTGGACGGCTCGCGCCCGAGCGAGCCTCCGCCGGCGGACCGCAGTGTGGTGTCCGACGCCGACCAGGACTCGGCGCCGGGCGATCCCGCGTGGATGTCGGCGGACACGCCACGGCCGTTGTCGCCGCCCGTCGCGGTCTGCCAGAGGATCTGCCCGGTACGCGCGTCGGCCATCCAGGAGCTGGGCTTGGAGCTGTCCTCGGACACCTTGAAGTACTCCAGCCCGGCGCGGGACGGGTTCAGGTCTCCGACATGCCCGGCGTCGCCGTGGCCGAGCTTCGTGGTCCACAGGCCGGACCCGTTGTCGTCGACGGTCATCGCCCCGTAGACGACCTCGTCCTTGCCGTCGGCGTCCACGTCCGCGATGGACAGGCTGTGGTTGCCCTGCCCGTCGTAGCCCTTGCCGACGTTGGTCGACGCGCTGGAGTCGAAGGTCCACCGCCGCGTGAACTGCCCGCCCCGCCAGTCCCAGGCCGCGATCACGGACCGCGTGTAGTACCCGCGCGCCATGATCAGCGATGGCCGGGCGCCGTCGAGATACGCGGTCCCGGCGAGGAATCGGTCCACTCGATTCCCGTAGGAGTCACCCCACGAGGACACCGTCCCACGGGCCGGGACATAGCCGACCGTGCCCATCGCCGCACCTGTCTGACCGTTGAACATGGTCAGGTACTCCGGCCCGGAGAGGATGTAGCCGCTGCTGTTGCGGTGGTCGGCGCTCGCGGCGCCGATCGTCGTGCCGCGCCCGTCGACCGTTCCGTCGGCGGTCTTCATCGCGACTTCCGCCTTGCCGTCGCCGTCGTAGTCGTACACCTGGAACTGTGTGTAGTGCGCGCCCGAGCGGATGTTACGGCCGAGATCGATCCGCCACAGCCGGGTGCCGTCCAGCTTGATGCCGTCGACGATGGTGTTGCCGGTGTAGCCGGACTGCGCGTTGTCCTTGGCGTTGGTCGGCTGCCACTTCAGTACGAAGTCGAGCGCGCCGTCGCCGTCGAGGTCGCCGACGCTCGTGTCGTTGGCCTCGTAGGTGTACGCCACCCCGTCCGGTGTCCGGCCGCCGGGCGGCGGGGAGATCGGCACATCCTTGTAACCGGTGCGCAGCTGCACGCCGTGTACGGAGTCGCCCTGCTCCGTGCCGCCCACGACCGCGCGCACCGTGTAGTCGGCGGAGTTCGGGGCTCCGGAGTGGAAGTAGTTGGTCGAGCCGGTCACCGGCGCCGAGTTGACCTTCGTACCGGCGCGGTAGACGTTGAACGAGACGTTGTCGGGGTCGGTGCCCAGCCAGCGCCAACTGACCAGGTTCCCACTGCCGTTGTGGACGCTGACCACTCCTCGGTCGAGTGCCTCGACCTGGCGGGCGGGAGCGGCGGCGCCGGCCGTCGGGGAGAGTGCGATCAGACCGGCTGCGGCGAGCGCTCCGGCCATGAGCGTACTGACGGCAACGCGGGTGCGGGCGGTGGATCTGCGCCGTTGTCGGCGCGGTAGTGCTGGTGGTGCCACGGAGTCCTCCTGGGGGCGAGGTGCCTGTGCCACACTCCAGTTGCCGCAGCGTTACCGGAAGGTTGCCGCCCGTGCGGAGCTTTTCCGGGAGGAGCGATCAGGCGGAGCCGCGACGTACGAACTCCGTCGGCAGGATCACCGTGGCCGGATCCTCGCCGCCGATCAGGCCCAGCAGCACCCGTACCATCTCCGCGCTGATCCGCGACCAGGGCTGGCGGATCGTGGTGAGAGCGGGCTCGCTGGCGAGCGCGGCGGGGGAGTCGTCGAAACCGCCCACCGCGATGTCCTCCGGCACCCGCAGCCCGGCCCCGCGCAGCGCGCTGAGCACGCCTTGCGCCATCAGGTCGGACGCGACGAACACCGCGTCCATGCCGGGGGCCTGCTCAAGAAGCCGGGCCGCACCCGCCTCGCCGCTCGCGCGGCTGTAGTCGCCCGTGACGACGAGCCTTTCGTCGTACGCGATGCCGAACTCGGCGAGCACCTCCCGGTAACCGGCGAGCCGCTCCGTACCGCCGGGGGTGTCGAGCGGCCCGGTGACCATGGCGATCCGGCGCCGTCCGGTGGACAGCAGGTGGCGGACCATGTCGCGCGCGCCGTCCCGGTCGTCGGCGGCGACGTACGCGACCTTCGAGGACTGCCCCAGCGGCTTGCCGCAGGCGACCAGCGGCACGTCTGCCTTGCGCAGTTGCTCGGCCACCGGGTCCCCGGAGTGACTGGACACCAGCAGCACACCGTCGACATGGCCCGCCGTGATGTAGCGCGTTATCCGCCGCCGCTCGTCGTCGGTGCCCGCGATCATCAGCAGCAGCGGAATGTCGTGCGCGGCGAGGGCTTCGTTGCAGCCGCGCAGCAGGACGTTGAAGTTCGGGTCTTCGAAGAACCGGTCCAGCTGCTCCGTGAGGAGGAAGGCGACGGAGTCGGAGCGGCCGGTGATCAGCGACCGGGCGTGCCGGTTGACGACGTAACCCGTTTTGCGAATGGCCGCGTTGACGGCTGACTGTGCGGCCGGGCTGACGTAGTGGCCGCCGTTGAGGACCCGGGAGACCGTGCCCCGCGAGACACCTGCCTCACGCGCGACATCATGGATCGTCGGCGGCCTGCGGCGCTGCCCCTGCGCCTGCCCGGAGTTGCTCATGGTCACGACTTTACGGCTCCCGACAGCAGGTCCAGGCTCCAGAAGCGCTGGATGACCAGGAACAGCGCGATGAGCGGGACGACCGCCAGGAGCGCGCCGGTGATGACCAGGGTGTAGAGCGCGGGGGTGTTGGAACCCTGCTGGAGGAGGGTGAACAGGCCCAGCGTGATGGGGAACTTCTCGTCGTCGCCGAGCATGATGAACGGCAGCAGGAAGTTGTTCCAGACCGCCACGAACTGGAAGAGGAACACGGTCACGAGGCCCGGCACCATCATCGGCAGCGCGATCCGGCTGAAGATCCGCCACTCGCTCGCTCCGTCCATCCGGCCCGCCTCGACGACGTCCGACGGCACGGCGGCAGCGGCGTAGATCCGCGCCAGGTAGACGCCGTACGGCGAAAGGATCAGCGGCAGCAGTACCGACAGATAGGTGTCGGTCATGTCGGCCTTGGCCAGCAGCAGGTACTGCGGTACGGCCAGGATCACCGGTGGCATCAGCACCCCGGCGAGCAGCACGTTGAAGACGGTCTCGCGGCCCCGGAAGCGGTAGACGGCGAGCGCGTATCCGGAGAGGGCGGAGACGGCTGTGGAGAGCAGGGCGCCGAGCCCCGCGTAGAGGGCGGAGTTCGCCATCCACCGCCAGTACAGGCCGTCGCGATAGGCCGACAGGTCGCGGACGTTGTCCGAGAAGCCGGTACCTGGCAGGAACGTGAAGGTCGAGAACAGCTCACGCCCCGACTTGGTGGCGGCGATCACCACCCACGCCACCGGCAGCAGGCAGTAGAGCGCGCCGAGCAGCAGCGCCGCTGTCGGTACGAGCGCGACACGGCGGCGCAGGGGCGGGCCCTGGGCCGTGCCGGGGGTGGTGCCGGCGGCGGGAGCGGTTCTTCTGACGGCAAGGGAGCTCATCGGGCTTCCCCCTCCTGCTTGGTACGGGAGTTCGCCGCGCGCAGGAAGGCGAACGACAGGACGAGGGTGGCGAGCGCGATGAGCACGGCGGTGGCCGCCGCCTGATAGATGTCACCGTTGCGGAAGGCGTCCTCGTAGACCTTCATCAGCGGACTCCACGTGGTGGAGACCGAGTTGGTGAGCGGCTTGAGGGTCGTCGGCTCGCTGAAGACCTGGAGGGTCGCGATGATGGAGAAGAAGAACGTCAGCACCAGTGAGGGCGCCACCATCGGGATCTTGATGCGCAGGGCGATCTGGAGCTGCGAACAGCCGTCCAGCCGGGCCGCCTCGTACACCTCCAGCGGGATGGCCCGCAGCGAGGTGTAGATGACGATCATGTTGAAGCCGGTGCCGCCCCAGACGGCGATGTTCGCCAGGGCGAGGTACAGCGGCCCGCCGTCCAGCAGATCGGGCTGCGGCAGCCCCAGCCGGTCCAGGACGAAGTAGAACGGGCTGACGTCCGGGAGGTAGAGGAAGCCCCACAGCAGTGCGGCGATCACGCCGGGAATGGCGTACGGCAGGAAGATCGCCAGCCGGGTGAAGGAGGTGAGGCGTACCCGGTCGGTGTCCAGGAGCAGGGCGAAGAGCAGCGCGAGGCCGAGCATCACCGGGACGACGATGGCGCCGTAACCGAGCACGCGCAGCGCGCCGTCCAGCAGCTCGGAGTCGGTGAACGCGTCGGCGTAGTTGGTGAGCCCGGCCCACACCTCGTCGCGGGCGTCCTTGCCCAGACCGAGGCCCTTGACCTCGACCTTGTGCAGGCTCAGGTTTACGGCGTACCCGATCGGCAGGGCGAAGAAGAGCAGGAAGAGCACGGCGGCGGGGAGCAGGAACGCGTAGGGGGCGCCGCGGCCCCGCCGGCGCCCGCGCCCACGGGGGGAGCGGGCGCCGGACGGCGCAGGAACGACGGTCACTTGGCGACCTCGAAGCCCTGCTTCTCCAGGTCGGCGACCGTGGCGTCCTGCATGGTCGTGAGCGCGGCACCGAAGGACGACTTGTTCTTGGCGGCCTTGCCGAAGGCGTCGCGGAAGGTGGTGTACGCGACGTTGACGTTCGGGCCCCAGGCGGCGGGCGCGGTGGTCTTCGCGATGCCGGCGGCCTTGGTGTAGAAGTCGGGCTGGTTGGCGAAGTAGTCGGGAGCCTTCGCGAGGGCGCCGCCGGTCTGGGCCTTGGTGGCGGCGGGGTAGATGCCGCCCTCCTTGACCAGGGCCGCGAGCGCCTCGGGGTCGGTGTTGAGCCAGGCGGCGAACTTCGCCGCCGCCTTCTTGTGCTTGCTGTCGTTGGTGACGGCCGTGGTCGAGCCGCCCCAGCTGCCGGTGGCGGTGGAGCCCGCTGACCACTGGGGGAGCGGCGCCATGGCCCACTTGCCCTTGGTGTCGGGGGCGGCGGTGGTGAGGGTGCCGGGGGCCCAGACGGCGCTGACCCAGGCGATCTGGCCGCCGGTGTTGAGCGCCTTGTTCCAGGACGGGGTGTACATCGGCTGGTTGGAGATGGCGCCCTCGGCGACCAGACCGCCCCAGAAGTCCGCGACCTTCTTCGTGGCCGCGTCGTCGATGCCGACCTTCCACTTCTGGCCCTCGGTGGTCCACCAGGAGGCGCCGGCCTGCTGGGCGAGTCCCGCGAAGAGCCCGGAGTCGTTGGCGGAGAAGGTGGTGAGCGCCTTGTCCGGGGCCTTCTTCTTCAGCGCGCGGGCGGTCTCGGCGAAGTCGTCCCAGGTGGTGGGGACGGTGAGCCCGTACTTCTTGAAGAGGTCCTGGCGGTAGAAGAACATCATCGGCCCGGAGTCCTGGGGCACCGCGTAGACGGCGTCGGAGCCGAGCGTGGTCTGCTGCCAGATGCCGGCGGCGAACTCCTTCTCGATGCCGTTCACTTCACTCGATATGTCCGCGAGTACGTCGTTGCTCACGAGCGTCGGCAGCGTCTGGTACTCGGCCTGGACCAGGTCGGGGGCCTTGCCCGCCTTGGCCGCCGTGATGATTTTGGTCGTCAGGTCGTCGCCGGCCGCCTGCTTCTTCACCGTGACCTTGATCTGTGCTTCCTTGCCGGGGCCCGCGTTCCAGATGTCGGCGACCTTGTCCAGGCCGGGCGCCCAGGCCCAGTACGTCAGTGACGCCGGGCCGGACTCGGCCTGCGGCTCGCCGCTGTCGGGCGAACCGCAGCCGGCGAGGGTGGTGGCCCCGGCGGCGGTGGCTATGGCGATGGCCGCAAGGCGGCGCTGCAACGCGTACGGCATGGATGTTTCTCCCTGACCCGAGCGGCCTCCGCCGACTGCGGACGACCTGCCGTGGTTCTGTGAACGTTCACAGTAGAGAAACAGCACGGACACTTGTCAATGGTTGTTGCTGTGCGGTTATGTTGGGTTCTCGCCGCCGGTGATGGTCTGTGTACGTTCCCAGTTGATCGATTCTCAGGAGTGATCCATGTCGGCACCCAAGGGCCTGACCCGGCTCGCGTTCGGCGGGGACTACAACCCCGAGCAGTGGCCGCAGGAGGTGTGGCAAGAGGACGTCCGGCTGATGCGCGAGGCCGGTGTCACCATGGTCAGCGTCGGCATCTTCTCGTGGGCTCTGCTCGAACCAGAGCCGGGCTCCTACGACTTCGACTGGCTCGACCGGCTCCTTGACCTGCTCCACGAACACGGCGTACGAGCCGACTTCGCCACCCCCACCGTCGCCCCGCCCGCCTGGTTCTACCGGGCCCACCCCGAGGCCCTGCCCGTCACCGCCGACGGCGTCCGCCACGCCTTCGGATCGCGCGGCGCCATCTGCCACAGCTCGCCCGCCTACCGCCGGGCCGCGGCCGCCATCACCGAGCAACTCGCCCGCCGTTACGCCGACCACCCCGCCCTCGCGCTCTGGCACGTCCACAACGAGTACGGCGTCCCCGTCTCGGCCTGCTACTGCGCGAACTGCGCCGCACACTTCCGGCGGTGGCTCCGCGCCACCCACGGCAGCCTCGACGCGGTCAACGAGGCCTGGGGCACGACCTTCTGGGGCCAGCGGTACGGCGACTTCGAGGAAATCGAGCCGCCCCGCACCACCCCCACCGTCCGCAACCCGGCCCAGCTCCTGGACTACGCCCGCTTCGCCGACGCCACCATGCTGGAGAACTTCCGCATGGAGCGCGACATCCTGCACCGCCTCGCGCCGGGCATCCCCGTCACCACCAACTTCATGACCGCACTGACCCAGGGCGACGCGGTGGACTACTGGGCCTGGGGCCGCGAGGTCGACCTCGTCACCAACGACCACTACCTCATCACCGACGGCCGCCGCACCGAAGTGAACCTCGCCATGGCCGCCGACCTGACCCGCTCGGTAGCGGGCGGCGCGCCCTGGCTGCTGCTCGAACACTCCACCAGCGGCGTCAACTGGCAGCCCCGCAACCCCGCCAAGGAGCCGGGCCAGATGGCCCGCAACTCCCTCGCCCACGTCGCCCGCGGCTCCGACGGCGCCATGTTCTTCCAGTGGCGCCAGTCCCGGCGCGGCGCCGAGAAGTTCCACTCCGCGATGGTTCCGCACGCGGGCACCGACAGCAGGGTGTGGCGTGAGGTGGTGCGACTGGGCGCGGACCTGGAGGCGCTGGCGCCGGTGCGCGGCACCCGTACGGTCGCCGACGCGGCGGTGCTGTGGGACTGGGCATCGTGGTGGGCGCAGCGGCTGGAATGGCGGCCCAGCGAGGACCACGACGCCCGCGAACGCGCCGACTCCTTCTACGAGTCGCTGTACGACCGCCACCTGACCGTCGACTTCGCCCACCCGGCCGCGGACCTGTCCGGCTACCCCCTGGTCGTCGTCCCCGCCCTCTACCTCATGACCGAGGCCGCCGGCCGCAACCTCCGCTCGTACGTCGAGAACGGCGGCACGCTCGTCGTCTCGTACTTCTCCGGCATCGTCGACGAGCACGACGCCGTCCACCCCGGCCCCTACCCCGGTGCGCTGCGCGACGTACTCGGACTGACGGTCGAGGAGTTCTCGCCGCTGCTTTCGGGCGAGCGTGTACGTATCACCGGCCCCGGCGGCGCCGAGCTCTCGGCCGACGTCTGGACCGAGTTCGTGGTGGAGCGCGGCGCCGAAGCCGTCTGGACGTACGCCGACGGGCCCGCCGCCGGACGCCCCGCCGTCACCCGGCACCGGCTCGGGCAGGGCACCGCGTGGTACGTCTCCACACGCCTCGGCGCGGGCGACCTGGACCCGGTCCTGGCCGCGGCGGGCGAAGACGCCGGTATCGCACCGCGCACCGGGATCCCGTACGGCGTCGAGGTCGTCAGACGCGAGGGCGACACCGGCAGCTACCTCTTCGCGATCAACCACACGGCCGAGGACGCCAAGGTGGCGCTCGACGCCCCCGGAACCGAACTGCTCACCGGCGAACGCGCCACGGGACACCTCGCCGTCCCGGCGGGCGCGGTCCGCGTCGTACACCTCGACTGACCCGACCGAGCCGAAGGGACACATCGACGATGCACCACTACGCCACCCTCAGAGCCGCAGCCGTACTGGCCCTCACCGCCCTGATGCTTGCCGCGCTCCCCATGACGAGCGCGCAGGCGGCCACCGCCCCCGTCAACACAGGTTTTGAATCGGACGGCACCGGAACCGCCACACCCACCGGCTGGTCCACGTACTCCGCGGCGGGTCAGAGCAGCGCCTCCTTCACCGAGGCGGGCGGCCACAGCGGCAGTTACCGGCTGAGTCACTGGTCAGCCTCCGCGTACAAGGTCGAGACCTATCAGGCACTCACCGGTCTCACCGACGGCTCGTACACCCTCAGCGCCCGGGTGCGGTCCGGCGGCGCGCAGAACGCGACGTACATCGCCCTGCGCAACTGCGGCGGCACCGAGCAGCGCACCGACCTGCCGCCCACCCCCGACGGGCGGTGGATACGACTGGTGACCTCGGTCAAGGTGACCGGCGGCAAGTGCACCGTCAGTCTCAACTCGGATGCGGGCGCTGGCGGGTGGGCCAACTTCGACGACATCGCCTTCACGCGTGGCGCCACGGGTCTGACGGTCAAGGGCGGTGACCTCTCCACCCTCGCCAAGAACGAGGCGTACGGCGCCACCTACCGCTACGCGAACGGCAGCACCGGGGACGCCGTCACGATCCTGCGGTCGGCCGGCATGAACTACGTGCGGCTGAAGGTCTGGGTGAACCCCGCCGACGGCTACAACACCAAGAAGCAGGTCCTGGCCACGGCCGCGCGGGCCAAGGCGCAGGGCATGAAGTTGCTGGTCGACTTCCACTACTCGGACAGCTGGGCCGACCCCGGAAAGCAGATCAAGCCGGCGGCCTGGGCCTCGCACGGCTACGAGGCCCTCAAAAAGGATGTGTACGACCACACGTACGACGTCCTGAGCGCGCTCAAGGCTCAAGGGACGACAGCCGACATGGTGCAGATCGGCAACGAGCTCAACTCGGGGATGCTCCTGCCCGAAGGATCCACCAGCCAGTGGCCCCAGCTCGCGGGACTGCTGACGTCCGGTGCGCAGGCCGCGAAGGCCGCGTCGTCCACCACCCGGGTCGCCCTGCACCTGGCGGAGGGCGGCGACAACGCGGGCACCCGGTGGTGGTTCGACCAGGCTGTCACGCACAAAGTGCCCTTCGACGTCATCGCGCTCTCGTACTACTCCTACTGGCACGGCCCGCTCTCCGGCTTGCAGGCCAACCTGGACGACGTCTCCGGGCGTTACGGAAAGCCGGTCCTGGTGGCGGAGACGGCGTACGCACACACACTCGCGAACGCCGACTCCTTGGAGAACAACGTCGCCAGGAGCGACCAGCTCGCGGCGGGCTACCCGGCCACCGCGGCGGGGCAGGCGGCCAATCTGCGTGACGTCCTGAACGTCGTCGAGGCGGTGCCGGGCGGGCGCGGCCTCGGCGTCGTCTACTGGGAGCCGGCCTGGACGGCGGTCACGGGCAGCGGGTGGGACCCGGCGGACCCGTCGTCGGGCAACGCCTGGGAGAACCAGGCGCTGTTCGGCTACGACGGCAGGGCGCTTGTGGCGGCAAGCTGGTTCGCGCACCGCTGAGCCGGGGCTCCGCCCCAGACCCCGCTCCTCAAACGCCGGAGGGGCTGGAGGGTGCCGTCGAGCGGGGGCCTTCCGGCTCAGCGGGCAAATCCAGCCCGTCCGGCGTTTGAGGACACGCCCGGAGGGCGTCCGGGCCCGGGGCTTGCCCCAGTGGGCTTTGTGAATCGATTCATGCACCCGGTTAAGCCATGTAGGCTCTTCTGGATCCATCGCAGGAGCCATTCGGGAAACTCCGCCAGGAGGCAGGCATCGATGCAGCGCGTGTGCTTTGTGCTGAAAGTGCGCCGGGAACGGCTGGCTGAGTACCGGGAGCGGCATGCGGCCGTATGGCCCGAAATGCTCTCGGCGCTCTCCCGGACCGGCTGGCGCAACTACTCCCTCTTCCTCCGCGACGACGGCCTGCTCGTCGGCTACCTGGAGACGGAGGACTTCGCGGCCGCCCAGGCAGGCATGGCGAACGCCGAGGTCAACGCCCGCTGGCAGAAGGAGATGGCAGGATACTTCGAGTCCCTCGACGGCGCCCGGCCGGACGAGGCGATGCGGCCGCTGACCGAAGTGTTCCACCTTGCCTAGGAGTTCCGCCTTCATGGCCCAGCCGGTAGGTATCAAGGACGTGGCCCGCGCCGCCGGGGTCTCGGTCGGCACGGTGTCGAACGTCATCAACCGGCCCGAAACCGTCGCGGAACCGACCCGGGTCCGGGTGCAGTCCGCCATCGACCGGCTGGGGTATGTGCGCAGTGAGTCCGCGCGGCAGCTCCGCGCGGGCCGCAGCCGCATGATCGCCCTGCTCGTGCTCGACATGGGCAACCCGTTCTTCGTCGAGGTCGCGCGCGGCGCCGAGCGCGCCGCGCGCGACGCCGGCCTCGGCGTGATGCTCTGCAACAGCGCGCAGAGCCCCGCGGAGGAGGCCGAGTACCTGGCCCTCTTCGCCGAGCAGCGCGTACGCGGTCTGCTGCTCACCCCCGCCGACGCCACCGGCCGTAACATCGAGGAATTCCGCCGCCACGGCATCCCCTTCGTCCTCGTCGACCGGGTCGCCGAGGGGCAGAGCGAGTGTTCCGTCTCCGTCGAGGACGTCACCGGCGGGGCGCTTGCCGTACGTCACCTGCTCGACGCCGGGCACCGCGACATCGCCTTCGTGGGCGGCACCCTGCGGCTCCAGCAGGTCGCGGACCGGCGGGCCGGCGCGCGTGCGGCGCTCGCCGAGGCGGGCCTGAAGCCGGGAGCGCTCCGGGAGATCCCCACCGACCGCCTCGACGTGGCGGCGGGCCGCGACGCGGGAGCCCGGCTGCTCGGCCTCCCCGAAGGGCACCGGCCCACCGCCGTGTTCTGCGCCAACGACCTGCTGGCCCTGGGTGTGCTCCAGGCCATGTACGCGGCCGGAGTCGCGGTGCCCGACCGGCTGGCCATCGTCGGCTACGACGACATCGAGTTCGCCGCCGCCGCTGCCGTGCCCCTGACCTCGGTGCGCCAGCCGGCCCGCACCATGGGTGCCATGGCCGCCGAGCTGCTCCTGGAGGAGACCGAAGCGGCCCCGGGCGGCCATGACCACCGGAGCGTGGTGCTCAGCCCCGAGCTGGTGGTACGCCGCTCCAGCCTCCCCGAGCGCAGCGGCTGAACTACTGGAACTTCCCGGCGCCCGCCCCGTTCGTCACCGAGGCGACGACGGTGGACGCGGGCTCGGCGGTGTAGCTGTAGGGCGGGGTGGTGAACGAGCCCGTGCCGGAGATCTCGGTGGCCGCGCCGCCGAGGTCGTTGCCGCGCAGGACGGCGTAACCGTCGATGTCGCTGCTGCGGCTGGTGGTCACGGCGAGCTTTGTCGTACGGAAGACGTTGTTCTCGACGAGCATCTGGGCGCCCATGCGCGAGTGCACGGCGGTGTCGGCGCCCTGAACGTAGTTGTCGTAGAAGTGGCCCGTGCCGAAGCGCAGGCTGGGGATGCGCGAGTAGACGTTGCTGAAGTGGTTGTGGTGGTACGTCACCCGCAGGTGCCCGGTGTCCTCGGCGGCGTTGTTGTCGCTGTGACCCACCAGTGAGCCCTTGAAGTGGTCCTTGAACGTGTTCCAGGAGACCGTGACGTGGTCCGAGGCGTGCGTGATGTCGAGCAGGCCGTCGTAGAAGTCCTTGTCGTGGCTGCGGTCCGCGGAGAAGGAGTTGTGGTCGATCCAGACCTTGGTGGACTTCTGGACGGTGATCCCGTCGGCGGGTGCGACGGGCTTGCTGATGTTCAGGTTGCGGACGACGACATTGGTCTTCTCCTTGATCCGCAGCCCGCCGCCGGTGAGACCCGAGCCCGAACCGACACCGACAACCGTCGTGTTGGAGCCGATGTCGACCTGGCCGCTGAGGGATATCAGCCCGCTCACACGGACGGCCTTGGGGCTGTCGCCGCTGACGGCCGTTCTGAGGGCGGCAAGGGTGGAGACGGTGACGGGGGTGGCGTTGCCGCCGCCGGTGGTTCCGGCGCCGAAGCCGATGGGGGCCGTTTCGGCGGCTCCGGCGGACTGGGGAAGGGCGACGGCGGCAGCGAGTACGGCTGCGGCGGCCACGAGTGCGAGTCGATGAGTGCGCATGCGGGTGCGTCCCTTCACGGTGGGTTCAGCATGTTGGCTGTGGTTCCGTATCTTGGACGAACGGTGGCTGGAGAGCCGCTTGCGTTCGAGACAGCAGACGTAAGTCATGTCACTGAACGGAACGTAGAGTTGAAGCGCTTGCGCGTCAACGCCCGCCACCGACCACATCAGGCCAGATCCGAGTCGGCACGCTCACGGCAGTTGTCGAAGCGCTTCGACTCGCCTATGGACACGCAGCAGCTCTCGATCTAGGCTTCAGGGACCCCGCCTCGTTGAAGCGCTTCACCTCGTCAGCCTTGGAGAGCCGAATGGTCACCCTTGCCGATGTCGCTCAGCATGCCGGAGTTTCCGCCAGCACCGTGAGTTACGTCCTCAGCGGCAAGCGTTCCATTTCCCTGTCGACCCGGGAGCGGGTCGAGCGCAGTATCGACCAGCTCGGCTACCACCCGAACGCCGGCGCCCGCGCCCTGGCCAGCAGCAAGTCCAACATCATCGCGCTGATGGTGCCGCTGCGCACCGACATGTACGTGCCGGTGATGATGGAGATCGCGATCGCGGTCGCCACCACCGCGCGCACCCATGGATACGACGTACTGCTGCTCACCGGCGAGGAAGGCCCGGCCACCGTGCGCCGGATCGAGGGCAGCGCACTGGCCGACGCGATGATCCTCATGGACGTCGAACTGCACGACGACAGGCTGCCGCTGCTGCGTGAGACCGGCCGGCCCGCAGTCCTCATCGGCCTGCCGGCCGACCCCTCCCGGGTCAGCTGTGTGGACCTCGACTTCGAGGCGGCGGGCGCCCTGTGCGTAGAACATCTGGCGGGGCTCGGGCACCGCGAGATCGCGGTCATCGGCGAGGCCCCCGCGGTCTACGAAAGACACACCGGCTTCGCCGAGCGAACACTCACCGGCCTGCGCGAGCGCGGCCGCGAACTCGGTGTGCGGCTGCTGCACCGCCCCTGCGAGGGCAGTTACGCCGCCGTCGCCGCGACGCTCGCCCGGATCCAGGAGGAACGCCCCGGCACCACAGCCTTTGTCGTACAGAACGAGGCGGCCACCGACCCGCTGCTGGCCCTGTTGCGCCAGCAGCGCCGAGCCGTGCCCGAGGACGTCTCGGTGATGGCCATCTGCCCGGACCAGGTCGCCGCCCACGCCTCGGTGCCGCTCACAGCGGTCGCTGTCCCGGCTCAGGAGATGGGGCGGTACGCGGTCGAGCAGGTGGTCGCCAAGATCGAAGGGCGCGGCTCCGACGAAGTCGTCCTGCTGGCACCCGAGCTCACCGTGCGCGAAAGCACGGGTCCCCGGCCATGACCGGGGACCCGCCACGCTGACTACACGTCAGCGGCTTGCCACCGAAAACGAGTTCGTGCGGAAGTCGAGACCACCGGAGGACGAGGTGATCTCGTAACCGAACTGCACATCGCCGATGGTCTCGTTGCCCCACCAGCCCTTGGTGTCCTTGAGCCAGCGCAGGATGGGCAGGATGTTCACCGTGCCCGCCGACGAGTCGGAGGTACGCAGGAACGAGAAGACCTCGTTTGCGCCGTTGTTCCCCTTGTAAACGGTCCAGGTGTGGCCGCCGAGGGTTGCCGTGCCCTGTGCGGAGCCGAGGGCGCCGACATCACCGTTGAAGTTCATCCAGAGCATGACCTCGTAGTCGTAGTCGGAGTCCCAGATGTCGTACGAGGTGTTGTAGTCGCCGGCGGCCGGCACCGTGACGTTGTAGCTGCTGGTGAGCGAGGTCAGCGCGGAGAGTGGCTTGTTCACCACCTTCTTGGCGTTGGGGTACGACTTGATGCCGCCCGTGTCCGGGTGGTTGGCCCAGACTCCCCAGTTGGACGAGGAGTTGGCCCAGATCGTCTGCGAGCCGGCTCCCGAACCCCAGATGTTGTTGTAGAGGGTGTAGCCGTCGGCGGTCGAGTACGTGCCCCAGCGGTCCGAGGAGGACCAGGTCGCCGCGTGCGCGGGGGCGGCGGCGAATCCGACGAGCGCGGCGAACGCCGCTGTGGGGGCGACCAGACAGGTACGCAGAGTGCGTCGTGCCATGGTGGTTCCTTTCGTGGGGTTTACGGGGTTGTCCGGCTCAGGACGGCGACGCCGTAGCGTTCCAGGGTGAGACCGTCGCTCACCCGCCTGCCGGTCAACAGCTCCTGGTGGGAGCCGGGCACCTGTACCGTGACCGCCTCCCGGCTGTGGTTGAGCAGGAAGAGCAGCTCGCCCCGGCGTACGGCCTCGACCCCGGCCGGCAGTCCGGCCAGTACGGGCGGGACCCCCGCGTCGTCCGCGATCCGGCCGAGCAGCGCACGCAGCGCGTCGGGTTCCGGGAGCGTCGAGACGTACCAGGCGCGGCCGTAGCGGACGACGGCCGGGAGACCGTCGAGTTCGCCCCCCTTGTACGCCGCCACGACCTCGCCGCCCGCCGGCTCGAACTCCTCGGACCACAAGGTGGCGAGGAAGCCCTCGCACTCCACACGCTCGTCGGCGTCGAGCGGCCACCACTCATGGAGTGTGCCGATGCCGAGCAGCTCGCGCAGCCGGGCGTCCATGCCGCCTGCGCGTACCCGGTCGTCCTCGTCGGCGACCCCCGTCAGGAAGCCGCAGACCAGGGTGCCGCCGCCCCGTACGTACGACAGAAGGTTGTCGATCGCCCTGTCGGTGAGCAGATAGAGGTGCGGGACGACGACCAGGCGGTACCCGGTCAGGTCGTGCTCGGGGTGGGCGAAGTCCGTCGTACGCCCGGACTCCCAGAGGGCGCGGTGCCAGGCGCGTACGACCTCGGTGTAGTAGAGCTGCGTGGAGAGCCTGCCGTCCTGCTGCCCGGCCCACCAGGAGTCCCAGTCGTGCAGTACGGCGATGTCCGCGCTGATCCGGTTGCCCGCCACATGAGGGCTCAGGCGCGCGAGTTCGGAGCCGATGCGGCTCGTCTCCTTGAAGGTACGGCCCTCCTCCCCGGCGTGGGTGAGCATGCCGGAGTGGAACTTCTCGGCGCCCTGCCGGGACTGCCGCCACTGGAAGTAGCAGACTGCGTCCGCGCCATGGGCGACGGACTGGAGCGACCACAGGCGGTTCAGCCCGCGCGGCTTCGGGTGGTTGACGCCCCGCCAGTTGACCGCGCCCGCCGCCTGCTCCATCAGTACCCAGGGCCCGCGCGCCTGGGAGCGGGTCATGTCGCCGAGCATCGCGTTGTACTGGCCGCCGAGCGGGTCCTTCGGGTCCGGGTAGATGTCGACGGAGACGACATCCTCCTGCTCCGCCCACCGCCAGGCGTCCTGCCCCGACCACAGCGGCATGAAGTTGGTGGTGACCGGGATGTGCGGGGTGTGCCGGGCGACGATGTCGCGCTCGGCGGTGTAGCACTCCATCAGCGCGTCGGACGTGAAGCGCTTGAAGTCGAGTGTGTGGGCGGGATTGTGCATGTACTGCGCGCGGCGCGGCGGAATGATCTCCTCCCAGGCGTCGTAGCGCTGGCTCCAGAAGGCTGTGCCCCACGCCTCGTTGAGTGCATCGAGGGCGGCGTACTTCGTCCGCAGCCAGCTCCGGAAGTGGCGTGCGGTCTCGTCGCACCAGCAGTGCGTGCAGTATTCGTTGTTGATGTGCCACATGGTGAGGGCCGGATGGCCGGCGTACCGCGCCGCCAGGCCCTCGGTGATGGCGGCGGCGTACGCACGGTACGTCGGTGAACTCGGGCAGAACTGCTGGCGCGAACCCCACCAGACGGTCTGGCCCTGCTCGTCGCGCGGCAGCGTCTCCGGGTGGCGCGAACCCATCCAGGGCGGCGGCGACGAGGTCGGGGTGGCCAGGACGACACCGATGCCGTTCGTGTGCGTCAGGTCCATGAGCCGGTCAAGCCACCCGAACTCCCGTGCACCGGGGCGCGGTTCGATGGTCGCCCAGGAGAAGACGCCGAGCGTGACCGAGTTGACGCCGGCCCGCTTCATCAGCCGTACGTCCTCCTGCCAGGTCTCCTCGGGCCACTGCTCCGGGTTGTAGTCGCCGCCGAAGAGGATCCGGCCGCGAGTGGAGTCGTCGAGGGAGGGCATCAGGCGGGGTCTCCGTACTGGATGCCGCGGCCGTTGGTGCCGAGGTAGACGCGGCCGTGGATGCGGGGGTCACCCGTGATGGCTTCGCCGGTCCAGCCCCACTGGTGGCTGTCGTCGTTGATCCGTACCCAGGTGCGGGCCTCGTCGTCGGAGCGGTATACGCCCACGAACCCTTCGGTGGCGCCGGTGTGGAAGATCGCCGGGTAGCCGCCGGTCGTCGCCGCTCTGCCGAAGCCGAGGGTGTGCGAGGCCCAGCAGCTGGAGATCTTGGTGAAGCGGGCGCCCCCGTCGGTGGAGCGGAACAGGCCGTTCGACTTGGCCGAGAGCCACAGGTCACCGGTCCGTCCGGGGGCTGCGGCGATCTTGAACTGGGCGTCCCCGGAGGGGAGTCCGGTCGCCCGCGCGACGAAGGAGGCGCCGCCGTCCGTGCTGGCGAAGAGCGTTCCCGCAACGGTGTCGTACGCGTAGAAGCGCGCCGGATCGGCCGGGTCGGCCACCGGTGTGGCGCCCTTGGGAAAGGATGGCACCTCGACCCAGGTGGCGCCGTTGTCGGTGGAGCGGTGGGCGGGGTGCTTGGTCCCGTCCCAGTGGACGAAGGACCAGAGGAGGGTCTTGCCGTTCGCGCTCGTCGCGATCGGTCCGGGTGCGCTGCCGGCGAGGGACGGCTGGGCCGCGAAGGGCGCCCAGGTCCGGCCGCCGTCGTTCGAGTACGAGCCGTTCCCGTGATCGCCCCAGCCCGCCCGTACGACGTACGACGGTGCGAGCGCGGCCTGGGCGAGTCCGGTGGCCGATCCCATGACGGGGTTCGAGGCCATGCCTGACGGCGGCGAGGCCGTCAGCTGCTCGTGGTACATCACGCCGATGTCCCCGAGCCCGCTGATCAGATGGGCCGTACCGGACGGCGGCGAGATCAGCTGACGGACGGCGGCCTCCTCCAGGCCACGGATCTGCGGGGCCCAGCGGACCAGGTCGCGGGTGCCGTAGAGGGTGGCACCCGTGCCGTACACGATGTGTTTCGAGTCGTACGGATCGATGGCGAGGGTCTGTATCCACCAGCCGAACTTCGGTTGCGCCTCGCCCCACTTGAGGTAGGGCGTCTCAGTGACGTCGAGTACGGCGGTGTCCTTGAGCGAGGTCCAGCCGCGTCCCGCGTCGGTGGAGCGGAACAGGGTGTCGACCGCCGACCAGCGGTTGTTGGTGGAGACCACCACCGTGCCGGCGCGGGAGGCGTCGACCGACAGACCGCCGTACCCGAAGGCGCCCTTCTCCGGCGTCACGTCGGTCCACGTGCCGGTCACGGTGTCCAGGCGGTGGACGGAGCCGGCGGTCTGGTTGTTGGGGCCCGGCGTGTTGGCGTAGCTGACGTACAGGGCGCGGGTACGGGCGTCGTACGCGGCGTGGATGGGCACCTTGGCCGATTCGCCCGTCGGCTGACCGGGTACGGGCTCCCATCCCGAGGCCGTGGTGCTGCGCAGCAGCGCCGTTCCACCGTCGCCCCAGCCCGCGTACACGACACGGCCCGCGGCAGCGAGGAAGGTGATGCCCTGACCGGTCGCCGAGGGCTGGGCGGGGAAGGGGGAGGGGGCCCAGGTCGCGCCCGCGTCGGTGGACTTGAGCAGGCCGTCGTGCCGGGTGCCGAGCCATAGCGTGTCGCTGTTCCGCGGGTCGACGAGGAGGCGCTCGCCGGTGCCGCGGCCGTCCTCGTTGGCGCCGAGTTTCACGGTGAGGTCGCTGCGGCGCCAGGTGGCGCCCCGGTCGGTGGAGCGGAGTACGGCGCCGTTCCCGGCCCAGGGCTGGGCGTACGTACCGAGGGCGAGGTACAGCCGCTCGGGGCGGGCCGGGTCGACGGCCATGGCCTCGACGCCGAGCAGGTTCCAGTCGTCCCAGCCGAGATGGTCGGTGAGCGGGATCCAGGACGCGGTCCTGTCGTCCCACCGGTATGCGCCGCCGATGTCCGTCCGGGCGTACGCCAGCCCGCGTACGGCCGGGTGGAACAGCACGCCGGTGATGAAGCCGGTGCCGCCGATGAAGGCGTTGCGCCAGCGGTAGGGCTGGGCGGCGGCGGCCGCGCTGTCGGCTGCGCGCGCCGGACCCTGCACGGTCGGCAGGGCGGTGAGGGCGGCGGCGCCGGCTGCTCCGGCGAGCATGACTCTTCTGCTGGGGATAGGCATGGTCATGACAGTCAACTCTCCCTGGGTGTGGAGCCCGTCGTACCCGGCTGGACAGGTACAGCCGGATACGACGGGGGATTGAGGGAGGGGAAACCGCTCAGCCCTTGACGGCGCCGATCAGCATCCCCTTCTGGAAGTGCTTCTGCACGAACGGCGACATCGCGGCGACGGGAATCAGCGCCAGGATCATCACCGCCATCTGCACCGCGAGGCTGCTCAGCGCTCCACTGCTGACCGCCTGACCCATCGCGCCCGGCGGAACCTGGTGCTGGAGCACGAGCTGACGAAGGATCATCTGCAGGGGATACTTTTCGCTGTCCTGGATGTAGAGCATGGCGTTGAACCACTGGCTCCAGTACCCGACGGCGTAGAAGAGCGAGATCACCGCCACGACCGCGCGGGACAGCGGCATGACGATGGTGAACAGGATGCGCCACTCCCCGGCGCCGTCGATGCGGGCGCTCTCGATCAGCTCGGGAGCGGTCCCCATGAAGAAGGCGCGCAGGACCAGGATGTTGAAGACGCTGATCGCGCTCGGCAGGATCATCGACCAGTAGCTGTCCTGCAGCCCGATTCCGGTGACGAGCAGATACGTCGGGATGAGCCCGGCACCGAAGAACATCGTGACCATCAGCATCATCAGCAGCGGTCGGTGCCCGAAGGACCCCACCCGCGACAGGCCGTACGCGCACAGCACGGACACGACCATGCTGAAGACGGTGCCGACCACGGTGAGCCCGACGCTGACCAGCGCCGCGCGCGTCACCGCGCCACCGCTCAGCAGCGCCTCGTAAGCCTCGAAAGTGATCGTCCCGGGCCAGATGACCAGACCGCCGGCTTCCGTGATGGTCTTGCGGTCGGAGAGGCTGGTGACGAGGACGACCCACAGTGGGCCGAGCACGACCAGGCAGATGGCGACGAGCGACAGCCCCTTCAGTCCCTGCCCGATCCTGGTCGGCTCCTCCTCCCACACCGGGCGCCGGCCGGTGCGGTCGATTCTCTGCAGCGGCGTTTCCACCGTGCCCTGCGGATCCACGAGTACGGCGGTCATCGCTTCGAGTACACCCCCTGCTCACCCAGCAGATGAGCGACCTTGTTGGCCAGCAGCACCATGAGCACGCTGAACACGCCCTTGAAGATTCCGGCGGCGGTCGCGTAGCCGAAGTCACCGGTCTTGACGCCCGTCCACCAGATGTAGGTGTCCAGCACCTCCGCCGCACCGGCGCCGACCTGATCGCGCTGGAGCAGGATCTGCTCGAAGTCGAGGTTGAGCGCGCTGCCGACGCGCAGCACCAGCAGCAGGGCGATGACCGGCCGCAGCGCGGGCAGCGTGATGTGCCACATGCGGCGCCAGCGCCCGGCGCCGTCCACGGCAGCGGCTTCGTACAGCTCACTGTTGACAGCGGCGAGCGCGGCGAGGAAGACGATCACCCCCCACCCGGCGTCCTTCCACACCGACTGGGCGGTGAGCAGGAACTTGAAGAACTCCGGGTCGGTCATCAGGTCGAAACCCTCGATGCCGCGCTGTCGCAACTGCTGTGCGATCAGCCCGGCGCCGCCCAGCATCTGCTGGAAAACGGTGACGACCAGAACCCAGGAGAAGAAGTGGGGAAGATAGATGATGCCCTGCACCCATGCTCTGAGACGGTCGTTGAGCACGCTGTTGAGCAGCAGGGCGAGCGCGATGGGGAGGGGGAAGAAGAGCACCAGCTGGGTGAAGAAGATGACCAGGGTGTTCACCAGGACGTCCCAGAACCGGTTGTCCAGGAAGAGCCGTTCGAAGTTGTACGTCCCCACGAACGGGCTGCCGGTGATGCCCGCGCCGTAGGGGTCGTACTCCTGGAACGCGACCACGTTGCCGAGCAGCGGCACGTAATTGAAGACGAGCAGCAGCACGATGGCCGGCACGGTCATCAGGAGCAGGGTCCGGTCGCGCAGAAATCTCTGGCGGCGGGATATGCCGCCGGTGGGGGCGGCGGACTTCCCTTTCACTGGCCGGAGCCCTGCTTCGCGAGGATGTCGGCGTACCACTCGCGCAGCTCGTCGCCACCGCTCTTCTTCCACGTGTTCACGGCCTCTTCCACGTCGCTGACCTTCTTGCGGCCGCGCCGGATGTCCTTCTGGAAGTCGTCGAAGGGGGTGTAGAGGGAGGCGTAGCGCTGCGGCTCGACGATCTGCATGCCGAAGAAGAGGGGTTTCTTGATGTGCGGCGCCTGGCGGGCCATCCAGCCCGCGTACTCCTTTGCCACCTCCGGGAAGTCGGGGTAGGCGATGACGCTCGGCGGGGAGGCGAAGAACAGGTAGGTGGCGGGCTGAGCCTCCTGGACACCCCGGTCGGTGCGGACCGGGACACCTTTCTTCATCTCATAGTGCGTCCCCTCGACGCCGAAGTTGATGAGCTGGAACTCCTTGGTGCCGTACGGCGCGGCCGCGTAGTCCACCAGGGCCAGCAACTCCTCGATTTTCGCCTTCGGCAGGTTCTTGTTGATGAAGGAGAAGATCCCGGCCGGCGGATCCTGGTAGAGGACCGGCTTCCCGCCGTCGGAGCTGAAGAGATCAAGTGCCCGCATGTCGAACTCCGGGTTGGACTTGGACTGTTCCGAGACCATGCCCTGCCAGGCACCGGTGCCGTCGTTGTACATCAGGACCCCGCCGCTGGTGAACCGGATCTTGGCGTCGGCGTCCTTGTTGGCCTCGGCGTCGGGGTGGACCACCCCGGCGTCGTGCAGCTTGCGGGCGAAGGCGAGCGCTTCGCGGTACTCAACGGTCTCTATCTTGTGCACGAGCTTGTCGCCGTCGAGCTGCCAGTAGTGCGGAGCGTCGGGGAGCACGCCGAACATCTTCTGGATGCAGGTCCACAGATCGTCGAACGCCCAGACCTTCTTCTTGGCGTCCGTGTACTCCTTGGCGAAGGCGAGCAGTTCATCGGCGCTGGCGGGCAGCGTCGCACCGAGCCCGTCGAGGAGATCCTTCCGATAGAAGATCGCGTTGCCGATGATGGGCGCGGGCATCGGCAGGCCGCGCAGTTTGCCGCCGAAGACCGACATCTGCCACGCCCCGGTGGGGATGTTGGCGAGGTTCGGGTACTTCTCGACCTTGTCACCGGAGAGGTACGGACCCAGGTCGGCGAACTTGCTGACGATCGCGTTGCGGATCTGACCCTGGAAGTTCCAGCCGGGGATGGTGACGATGTCGGCGATGTCGGATCCGGCGAGTACGGCGCCGATTTTCTCCTGGTAGGTGTTGCCGTCCTGCGGGTCGAAAACGACGGTGGCGCCCAGCGCCTTGTTGACGGCCGTGTAGTAGGCGTTGTCCTTCTTCGGCACGGTGCCCCAGATGGGGGTCATGGCCTTGAAAGTGCTGCCCTTGCCGGGAGCCCCCTTGACCGAAGTGGCCAGCGGATCGGGCAGCTTGGTGAAGCCGGCGCTGGAGCCGTTGACGCTCGGGATGTCCGGGCTGACCAGGTTCGCGGGTACGTACTTCGGGAGGATGGCTTTGAGCGCCTTGCCCGCGGTCGCACCTTCCTTGCCGCCCTGCGCGGGCCCGCCGCAGGCGGCGAGCAGCGGCGATCCACCGGCCACCGCGACGGCGGCGACCGCCGTGGAGGCGAGGAAGCTTCTCCGGCTCGGGGTGGAGGGGGAGTTCGGCGTCATCCCAGTCTCCTTGCGTGGGTACCCCGTGCTTTAGCTCGGGGAGCAAAGGCATCCTTGGCCCGGAGCCGCGAAGCGGCCGGGCTTCTGTGCGTATCTGTTCTGGCTGTCCGTGTCTTATTAACGGGACCGGTAGTTAGTGAGATGTGAAGACCGAGCTGGTGAAGCGGGCGTTCAAGTTCCGCTTTCACCCCACGAACGAGCAGGCGGCGGAGCTGTCGCGCACGTTCGGGTGTGTCCGCAAGGTCTACAACCTGGCGCTGGAAGCCCGCACAGGGGCGCGGTTCCAGCGCCAGGAGCGGGTGAACTACAACGCCACCTCGGCGATGCTGACGCAGTGGAAGAAGACCGAAGAGCTCGCTTTTCTCCGCGAGGTGTCGTCGGTGCCGTTGCAGCAGACGCTGCGGCATCTCCAGGGCGCGTTCTCGAACTTCTTCGAGGGCCGGGCGAAGTACCCCCGGTTCAAGTCGAAGAAGAAAACCCGACGCTCTGCGGAGTACACCAAGTCGGCGTTCAAATACCGCGACGGTGCGCTCACGCTCGCCAAGATGGAGAGCCCACTCGCGATCGTGTGGTCCCGGCCTCTGCCCGAGGGGGCGGAGCCGTCCACGGTGACCGTGTCCCAGGACAGCGCGGGCCGCTGGTTCGTGTCCATGCTCTGCGAAGATGCATCGGTCAAGCCCCTGCCCGTCCTGGACACCGCCGTCGGCATCGACGCGGGGATCACCAGCCTGGTGACGCTCTCCACCGGGGAGAAGGTCACCAACCCCCGGCATGAACGCCGGGACCGTGCACGCCTGGCCAAGGCCCAGCGGGTCGTGGCGAAGAAGGAGAAGGGCTCCCGCAACCGGGACAAGGCCCGCATCAAGGCCGCCAAGATCCACGCCCGGATCGCCGACCGGCGCCGGGACTTCCTGCACCAGCTCACCACTCGGCTCGTTCGTGAAAACCAAACGATCGTGATCGAGGACCTGACCGTCCGCAACATGGTCAAGAACAAGAATCTGGCTCGCGCCATCTCGGACGCGGCCTGGACCGACATGCGCACGATGCTGGAGTACAAGTGCACCTGGTACGGAAGGAACCTGGTCACCATCGACCGCTGGTTCCCCTCCACCAAACTGTGCTCCGCATGCGGCACCGTCCGAGAGAAACTGCCGCTGAACGTCCGTGAATGGACGTGCGATTGCGGTACCACGCATGACCGCGATGTGAACGCGGCATGCAACATTCTGGCCGCCGGACTGGCGGTTACAGCCTGTGGAGCGGGTGTAAGACCTCAACGGGAGTCCTCCCGGACGGGGCAACCTGCTGCGAAGCAGGAAACCCTCACTGCGAAGTAAGGAACCCCCCTCGTTCACGAGGGGGAGGATGTCAATGCGTCAACCCTTCATGGCACGGTCGCCTGGACACCCGGCGGAGATGCGTCGGCGTAACTGGCTTGAGCGAGGCGCGAGATGAGGAGACGAGAACACTGGTCCGTCCTCATCGTCGAAGCGCTTCGATGTTGCTGCGAGGTTAAGTGACCGCTTCTGACCGCACAAGAGTCGAAGCCAAGATTCCTCGGATGTTACGGGCGGGGCGGTGGTGTTGAGTGGGCGGCGGAATGCGGGACGGCGTGGTGGTGATGTGTCTTGACACCCGAGCTCTGTGAGCAAGAGCATCGAAGCGCTTCGAAAGCCCACTCGCCCATGACCAAGGGAAACCGCACGTGACTGCAGACCTGTTCGCCCACCAGCCGCCTGCCTTCCGAGACCCGGACCTGCCCCTGGGCAAGCGGGCGGAGGATCTGCTCGGCCGGCTGACGCTCGACGAACGGATCGCGATGCTCCACCAGGTGGCGCCCGCGGTGGACCGGCTGGACCTCCCGTCCTTCCGCACCGGTCAGGAGGCACTGCACGGTGTGGCATGGATGGGCCCCGCGACCGTCTTCCCCCAGGCCGTCGGGCTCGGCGCGAGCTGGAACGAGGACCTGGTGCGCCGGGTCGGCGAAGCCGTCTCCCGCGAAGCGCGGGCCATGCGCGCGCACGACGACCGCATCGGCCTCAACGTCTGGGCGCCCACGGTGAATCTGCTCCGTAACCCGCTGTGGGGCCGCGGCGAGGAGGGCTACTCCGAGGACGCGACACTCACCTCCGCCATCGCCGTCGCGTACACCCGGGGCCTGCGCGGCGACCATCCGCACTACTGGCGGACCGCGCCCGTCCTCAAGCACTGGCTCGCCCACAACAACGAGACCGACCGGGACACCTTCTCCGCCTCCGTCAGGCCGCGCGTCCTGCATGAGTACGATCTGCGCGCCTTCCGAGCCGCCGTCGAGGCCGGTGCGGTCGCCGGTGTGATGCCCGCGTACAACCTGGTCAACGGCCGCCCCAACCACCTCTCGCCGTATCTGCGCGAGGAGTTGCGTGCCTGGACCGAACAGCGCCTGTTCGTCTGTTCGGACGCCGGCGCACCCAGCAACCTCGTCGATTCGCAGCACTACTTCGACACCCACGAGGAAGCGACGGCGGCGGCACTGCTGGCGGGCGTCGACAGCTTCACCGACCTCGGCACGGACGGATCGACGACCGTGGCCCGGGTACGCGCGGCCCTCGACCAGGGCCTGATCGACGAGTCCGACATCGACACGGCCGTCCTCCGGCAGCTGTACGTACGTCTCATCCTGGGCGAGTTCGACCCGGACCTCGACCCGCACGCGCAGGTGACGGACTTCGACACCCCCGCCCACCGCGAACTCGCTCAAGAGGCCGCCGAACAGGCTGTGGTCCTGCTGAAGAACGACGGTCTGCTGCCCCTCGACCCGACCACCGGGCCGCGCATCGCCGTCGTCGGACCACTCGCTGACGAGTGCAAACTCGACTGGTACAGCGGCACCTTGATCCGCAGCTCCACGCCGCTCGACGGAGTGCGGGAACGGTTCGGCCACGACAGGGTGACGTACGCGGAAGGCTCGGACCGGATACGGCTGTGCTGTGCGGCCGGTGCGTTGTACGTCCCGGACAGCGATGCGCCGGCCGGGGCACGCGGAGCGGAGGGGGCGCTGGACCCGGCGCTGCTGGCGGGCCGCACCGACCTCCCGCCGCTGACCGTCGCGGCGGAGGGCACCAAGGGCACCGAACTCGCCCTGGCCGACTGGGGTGGCGGAGTCCTGACCCTGCGCGCACCGGACGCCCGGTACCTCTCGGTGGCCGACGACGGCTTCGTACGGGCCTCCGCCGACCAGCCGGGCGGCTGGACCGTCCAGGAGACCTTCCGTCTCGAACCTCATGGCAGCGGGCATCTCCTCAAGCACATGGCGACGGGTGGTTACGTCTCTGTCGCCGCCGACGGCGTGAAGGTTGCCGCAGAGGGTGAGATCTTTTCCGTCGAGGTCGTGGAGCGCGGCGAGGAGGAGGTGGCCCGCGTGGCGGCGGCCGCCGATGTGGTGATCGTGGTGGGGGGCAACGACCCGCACATCAACGGCCGCGAGACCGAGGACCGGACGACCCTCGCCCTGCCGGACCACCAGGACCGCCTGTGGCGCGCCGCCCGCGCCGCCAATCCGCGCACCGCGCTGGTGCTCGCCTCGTCGTACCCGTACGCCGTCCCGGAAGCCGCCACCGAGCTCCCGGCGCTGTTGTGGACGGCACACGGCGGCCAGGCGGCGGGCACGGCCCTGGCGAGGGTCCTCGCCGGTGACGTCTCGCCCGCCGGGCGGCTGCCGCAGACCTGGTACGCCGCCGATTCCGATCTGGCGGGGCTGCTCGACTACGACATCATCGGCAGCCGCCAGACGTACCTCTATTACGACGGCACGCCCCTCTTTCCCTTCGGCCACGGTCTGTCGTACTCCTCCTTCGCGTACGAGGACGTGTCCGCCACGGTCGAAGCGGATGCGGTACGAGTCGCCGTGACCGTCACCAACACGGGTGCGGTAGCCGCGGACGAGGTCGCGCAGCTGTACGCGCGGGCACTCGGCGCGCGCGTCCCGCGCCCACTGCGCGAGCTCGTGGGCCACCGCCGCATCCACCTCGCGCCGGGCGCTGTGCGGCGGCTGGAGTTCGAGGTGCCCGTCTCCGCGCTCGGCTTCTGGGACGTGGCACACGGCCGCTGGACGGTCGATCCCGGTCATTACGAGTTCCTGGCCGGCGCGTCGAGTACGGACATCCGCGGCACGGCGACCGTACGGATCGACGGCGAGGCGCCCGCGCCCCGCCCGGTCCTGGCGGCGGGCATCGCGGCGGTGGACTACGACGAGCAGCGCGGCACGGAGATCGTGGACCGGTCGAAGGTGGCGGGCGACGCGGTGACGCCGGTGGCGGGGGAGCGGGGGGAACTGTTCTTCCGGTACTGCGACTTCGGCGCGGGCGCGGCGTCCGTCACAGCCACGGTCTCAGCGACGGCGCCGGGCGCGGTGACCCTGACGCTGGCGGACGGCACGCCGCTGGCGGCGATCGAGGTCCCGGCGAGTGGTGGTCCGTACGCCTACGAGGTGCTGCGCGCGGAGATCGAGGTGTCCGGCGTCCAAGACATCCGGGCCGAACTGCGAGGCCCGATCCGCCTGGCGGAGCTCACCTTCACGCCCTGACGCCTGCGGCGGGCGCCGCGTGGGGGCAAGCCCCCGGACGCCCTTCGGGCGTGTCCTCAAACGCCGGACGGGCTGGATATGCTCCCGCACCCCTCAAGCCCCTCCGCCGTTTGAGGACCGGGGTTTGGGGCGGAGCCCCAGCTACCCCCGGCCGCTTCAGCCTGTCCGGCTCTTGAGGGGCGGGTCTGGGGCGAGCCCCAGTTACCCACCTCGGCCAGTTCAGCCCGTCCGGCGTTTGAGGACCGGGGTCTGGGGCAGCGCCCCAGTTCGGGAAGGGGCGGGTAGGGGAAAGCGCCGCAGGCACCGGCACCCCGCACCGCGCCCGCACCCGCACCCCGCACCGCACCCGCACCGCACCCGCACCGCACCCGCACCGCACCCGCGCCCCCGGCGCACCCGCACCCGCACCCGTGTCCCCCTCACCCCACCCCCAGCACCACCTCACCCGCCCCCTCCGCGCCAACGTCCCCCCACTCCACCCGGAACGGCAACCGCCGCGCCGACGCCCCCTCCGCCGTAACCCGGACGCAGTCCCCCTCGCGCACGACCCGGAACACCGCCGCATCCGCCCCCACCCGATCCGGCACCGTCACCGTCACCGGCACCCCGCGCTCCACCAACGCCGCCGGCTCGTACACCCGCAGAGTCAGCCCCTCCAGCCACTCCCCGTCCGGCCGTTGGTCGTCCGCGCCCAGCGGCAGCACCGCGCCCGGCCGCACAAACAGTGGCAGGCTGTCGAAGCCGTACGTCTGCCGCCGCCACACCGGCCCGGTCACCACCTCACCGCTCAGCAGATGCGTCCACGTACCAGCCGGCACGTAATACTCCACTTCACCGTCCGCGCTGAAGACCGGCGCGACCAGCAGATCCGGACCGAGCATGTACTGCCGGTCCAGCGGCCGGCACGCCGGATCCTCCGGGAACTCCAGCAGCATCGGCCGCATCACCGGCACACCCGTCCGGTGTGCCTCGACGGCCGCCCCGTACAGATACGGCATCAGCCGGTGCTTGAGCAGCGTGAACTGCCGCGCCACATCCACCGCTTCCTCGCCGAATGCCCACGGCACCCGGTAAGAGACGTTGCCGTGCAGCCTGCTGTGCGACGACAGCAGCCCAAAAGCGAGCCACCGCTTGAAGACATCGGGGTCGGGCGTCCCCTCGAACCCGCCGATGTCATGGCTCCAGAAGCCGAACCCCGACAGGCTCAGCGACAGACCGCCGCGCAACGACTCCGCCATCGCGTTGAACGAGGCGAAGCAGTCACCGCCCCAGTGCACCGGGAACTGCTGCCCGCCTGCCGTCGCCGACCGCGCGAACAGCACCGCCTCACCACCCCCGCGCTCCTTCTCCAGCAGCTCGAAGACCGTCCGGTTGTAGAGGTGCGTGTAGTAGTTGTGCATCCGCTCCGGGTCGGAGCCGTCGTGCCACACCACATCCGTCGGCACGCGCTCACCGAAGTCGGTCTTGAAGCAGTCCACACCCTGCTCGAGCAGGGCCCGCAACTTGCCCGCGTACCACTCGCGCGCCGCCGGATCGGTGAAGTCCACCAGCGCCATGCCGGGCTGCCACAGATCCCACTGCCAGATGTCACCGTTGGCCCGCCGCACCAGATAGCCGGCCTCGGCCCCCTCCGCGAAGAGCGCGGACTTCTGCGCGATGTACGGGTTGATCCACATGCTGATCCGCAGGCCCCGCTCCTTGAGCCGGGCCAGCATGCCGTCCGGGTCCGGGAAGACATCGGGGTCCCACCGGAAGTCCGACCACTGGTACTCGCGCATCCAGAAGCAGTCGAAGTGGAAGACGGACAGCGGAATCTCACGCTCAGCCATTCCGTCGACGAAAGAGGTGACGGTTTCCTCGTCGTAAGCCGTACAGAAGGAGGTAGTCAGCCACAGCCCGAACGACCAGGCGGGAGGCAGCGCGGGCCGGCCGGTCAGAGCGGTGTAGCGGGTAAGGACATCCTTCGGCGAGGGCCCGGCGACGACGTAGTACTCCAGCGACTGGTCCTCGACGCTGAACTGCACCTGCCCGACCGACTCCGAACCGATCTCGAAGGAGACTTTCCCCGGATGGTTGACGAAGACGCCGTAACCGCGCGAGGACAGATAGAACGGGACGTTCTTGTACGCCTGTTCGCTGCTCGTCCCTCCGTCCGCCTGCCACAGATCGAGGCTTTGGCCATTCCTCAGGTACGGAGTGAAACGCTCACCGAGCCCGTAGATGTTCTCGCCCACCCCCAGGGCGAGTTGGGCGACCATGTGGTGCCCGCCGTCCGCGGTGGTCGCGAAGGCCGTCCCCTTGCTCTCGACGGCGGTGAGCCTGCGCCCTTCCCCATCGAGGAAGACCGGCCCCCAGTCCTGCTCCGTGTCGAACCGCAGCGTCAGCGGCCCGCTGGTCAGCTCGGTGACCGTGCCGTCCCGCCGGGTGGTGGCAGCCGATCCGCCGCCCGATCCGCCGTCCGCGCCGAACAGCTCGAACTCGGGCCCGTGGTGCGCCTTTCCGGCGTGATGGGTCGCGCGTACACCGATGACGCCCTCGGCCGGTGAGAAGCACTCGACCGTGATGAGCGGGGTGTTGAGGGTGGCGCCGCGGTGCTCGACGCGTCTGACAGCGGCGTACGCGGTGATGTGGTCGGAACTGACATGCAGATCGCGGACTTCGGTGGCGTACGAGGCGTGCACGCCTTCGCGCATGAGCCAGAAGCCGTCGGTGAACTTCACAGTGGTTCCTTGCGGGGATCAGGCGAGGCAGGGCGGCGGCTGCCGTTCTCCGGCACCATTTTGGTCGTACGCCGAACAAATTACGTGACGCCGCGTTCCCGGACCAGGGGAACGGGCGCACTATTAAGCAGGCCAGTAAACAAATGGCAAGGGGAGGAGGCCAGCCGTGGGCACAGTCCCGCCGGACGCCGCCGCGGAGTTCCATGAGTTCTTCGAGCGCCACCACGCCGGCCTTGCCCGCCTCGCCCATCTCCTTACGGGGGACGCGGACGCCGCCGACGATCTGGCGGCCGACGCGCTGGTGGCCCTCTGGCACCGCTGGGACCGGGTACGGGCCGCCGACCACCCCGCGGCGTACGCCCGCGGTGTCGTCGCCAATCTGGCGCGCAGCCGAATCCGCAGCGCCGTAAGGGAACGCCGCCGGGTCGCTCTTGTCTGGCCGCATCGCGCCGAGCACGCGGACGGCCCGGACGTACCGGCGGTCGTCGACGTCCAACAGGCGCTGCGCACACTGCCGTTCCGTAAACGAGCCTGCGTGGTACTGCGCCACGCCTTCGACCTCTCCGAGCGGGACACGGCGCTGGCCCTGGGAGTCTCGGTCGGTACGGTGAAGAGCCAGACGTCGAAGGGCGTGGCGCAGCTGGAAAAGCTGCTGGACAGCAATGCCACCGCGGAACTCGTGGGAGAGAGGCGCTGATGGACGAGCTCCGCAGGCAGCTGCGCGAAGCGGCCGCCGCGCACCGGCCCGACCGCGCGCGGATGCTGGCGCGGGTGGAGCGGGCCATGGCACCGCCCGCGGCCGGGGCGGCGGGCGGGCGCACCGGATCGCCGGCGTCCTGGCTGCGTATCACGGGCGCGACGGCTGCCGTGGCCGGGGTGCTGGTGGCGGGCGGCTACGCGGTGGCCTCCGCCACCCGGGATGCGAAACCCACCCACTCGACCGCGACGCCGCCACCCCCGACCCCGGCCCCGCCACCACTGACCGGTGCGGACCACGCGGCGGAGGACGCCTACCTGCGGGGAGAGGGTGTGGTGGACCCGCACAGCAATCGCTTCTGGGCGCAGAGCAACGTCAGGCTGAAGACCCGTGAACCGCTCGACGCGCTCACGGTCGAACTGCGCGTCGCCCAGACGGGCGGCGTCGCGGACACCGGCAGCTGGCGCTCCCTCCCGGTCGACGACTTCACCGTCTCCGTACGCGAGGAGAACGGCGCCCTCGTCTTCCGCTGGACGCTCAAGCCGGGCCGTACGGTCCCTGTGGGACAGCACGTCTTCGCAGGCCAGTACAACCACGGCGAGGGTGCGCGGGACCCGGGAGACGATACGTACAGCGCCTCCGCGACAGCGAGCCCGACCGGCGAGGACGCCACGCTGCACGGCGATTTCGCCCCTGCCCCGCCCGGATCACCGTAGGCCGGACGTTCGTGCGCGCCCCCCACGCCGGCGAGGCGGACGCGTTGTAGCGTGCAGGCACAACGCCGAGAAGGAAGGCCGACCGCGGTGGCAGGACGCGCGACACGGGTGTGGAAGTCGCTGGTCACCGCTCACCCCGCCCGGACGGTCGTGATGGCCTTCGCCGCGGTGACGCTCGCCGGGGCCGCGCTGCTGTCGCTGCCCCTCTCCTCCGAGGAGAGTGGCGCCACCGGCTTCGTGACCTCGCTGTTCACCTCGACCTCGGCCGTGTGCGTCACGGGACTCGCGGTCGTCGACACCGGTACGTACTGGAGTGGCTTCGGCGAAGGTGTCATCCTCGCACTGATCCAGGTCGGCGGCTTCGGCATCATGACGATGGCCTCGCTCCTCGGGTTGCTGGTCTCCGGAAAGCTGCGCCTGCGCATGCAGCTGACCGCCCAGGCGGAGACCAAGAGCCTCGGTATCGGCGAAGTACGCCGCGTGCTGCTGGGAGTCGCGGGCACCACGCTCGCCATCGAGCTCGCGGCCGGAGCCGTCCTCGCTCTGCGCTTCAGGTACGGGTACGGAGAATCCATCGGCCAGGCGGTGTATCTCGGCTACTTCCACGCCGTATCGGCCTTCAACAACGCCGGCTTCGGGCTGCATGCCGACAACCTCACCCGATACGCCCAGGACGCGTGGGTGACCCTCCCCATCGCCGCAGCGGTCATCCTCGGAGGCATCGGTTTCCCCGTACTGCTGGAACTGCTGCGCCACCGCCGACGGCGGCGCACGACCGGGCGACGCGGCTGGTCACTGCACACCAAGCTGACACTGACCACCACGGCCATTCTGCTCGCGACCGGCACGGTGTTCACCAGCCTGCTGGAGTGGTCGAACCCGGGCACCCTGGGCCACTTCGACTGGAGTGAGAAGCTGCTGAACGGCTTCTTCCACTCCGCGATGAGCCGTACCGCCGGGTTCAACGCGCTCGACATCGGCGCGATGGAAGCCTCGACCCTGCTGATGACGTGCACGCTGATGTTCATCGGCGGCGGCAGCGCGGGGACCGCCGGCGGTATCAAGGTCACCACCTTCGCCGTTCTGGCCGCCGCGATCGTCGCCGAGGTACGCGGTGAACCCAGCTCCGCCATCTTCGGACGGCGTCTGGCACCGCACGTCCTGCGCCAGGCACTGACCGTGGCACTGCTCGGCGTGGGGCTGGTGATGGTGTCCACGCTCGCCCTCCTCACCGTCGTCAGGGCGCCGTTCGAGGCCGTGCTGTTCGAGAGTGTGTCCGCCTTCGCCACCGTCGGGCTGTCCACGGGCATCACCGCGGACGTCCCGGAGTCCGGACAGCTGATTCTCATCCTGCTCATGTTCGTCGGCCGACTGGGGCCGGTCACCTTGGTCTCGGCGCTCGCCCTGCGCGAACGGACCCGCCGCTACCAGCTACCCGAGGAGCGACCCGTCATTGGGTAACTACCTGCAATCCCTGCGCCGTCGCCGCCGCAGGCGGCTCGCGGAACAGCGCCCCGAGCTGAGCGACCAGCGGGTCGCCGTGATCGGCCTGGGCCGGTTCGGCAGCTCACTGGCCCACGAACTGACACGGCGGGGCTGGGACGTACTCGGGATCGACACCGACGCGCCCCTGGTCCAGCGGCACAGTGACGCGCTGACCCATTCCGCCGTCGCCGACTGCACCGATCCGGAAGTGCTCCAGCAGCTCGGTGTGCACGAGTTCACCAGCGCGGTCGTCGGCATCGGCACCGACATCGAGGCGAGCATCCTGATCACCTCCAACCTCCTGGACGCGGGCGTACCGAACATCTGGGCCAAGGCGATCAGCCGTCAGCACGGCAAGATCCTCGAACGGCTCGGCGCACATCATGTCGTCCTGCCCGAGCACGAGATGGGTGAGCGGGTGGCTCACCTGGTGACGGGACGCATGCTCGACTTCATCGAGTTCGACGACGACTACGCGCTGGTCAAGACAGTCGCGCCGGACATCGCCACCGGCGTCCCGCTCGGCTTGAGTGCCGTTCGCAGCAAGTACGGCGTGACCGTCGTCGGTATCAAGCGGTCCGGCCAGGACTTCACCTACGCGACCGCCGAGACGGTGGTGGAAAAGGGCGACGTCATCATCGTCACCGGCAAGACCCGGGCGGTGGAGGGCTTCGCCGGACTCGGCTGACGTCGGTCGTGACCATGCGCCGGGCGGTGGCTATGCTCAAGATCCCCCGCGCTTTCAGAGGAGCCATGAGCAAGCCCGCACAGAACCTGCCTCAGCTGCTCGTCCAGGCCAAGCGCTGGTTCGAAGACGCGCTGCTCACGAGCATGCAGGCGGCAGGTGAGCGACCGGTGACCGCCGCCCAGGCCGCCGTATTCGCCACGCTCGACGAGGAGGGCACCTCGATCTCCGAGCTCGCCCGACGGGTTGGTGTCACCCGGCAGACCGCCCACCAGGCCGTGCACAGTCTGATCGGGATGGGGTTGCTGGAACAGGTGCCCGACCCCGCCTCCGCGCGCAGCAGCCTGGTCCGCGTCACCGCCGAAGGTGCCCGCGCCCACCAGCGCGCCCTGGCCACCATCGCCGTCATCGAAGGCGTCCTGGCCGAGCGCATCGGCACCGCCGCCACCACCGCACTGCGCGAGGCACTGACCGCGCCCTGGGGTGAGCCACCCCTGGTGGAAGCACCTCAAGTGGAAGGGTAGCGACGATGAGTTGGCTGCCCGGCGTTATCGGATGGGACGCCGCCCGGAGCGCCGGGACCAGCGCACGGCGATGAAGGCCAGAGTGGCCGCGAGGACCACGATGCCGATGATCAGTAGGTAAAACAGCCCCTCAACCACCACGCCGATGATTCCCAACACGACGGCCACAAGGACGAGGAACAGGAAGAGAGCCATGGTGCGAACATCTCCTTCCGGCTGAGCGCGGGCAGTCAGCGGCGCGCGAGTTGGCGTTCGCCGGCGGCGCCCGGCTGGTAGGCCATGTCATAGTGCTGGAAGATCGCTTCTTCTGCCTCTGCGGGCAGGATGTCGTCCATGCCGATCGCGGGCGCCTTCTTCACCAGCGCCTTGTCGTACGAGACCTTGACGTAGTCCGGCCCCAGGATCGCCTCGCCGAGGGGCACGAAGGTCAGCCGGTGGCGGGTGGGGGGTCCGGTGCGGACCGTGGCCATGGCCGGTTCGTCGGTGGTGGTGTCCACGTAGATCGCTTCCAGCACGCCGATCTTGTGGCCTTTCGGGTCGACGACGCTGTGGTTGCGCCACTCACGGATATCGGCTGCATGGATCATGGTCCGTCCTCCTGAGCCGTTCGCCCGGGCCGGTGCGAGCCGTCCCACGGGCAGTCGCCGCCCGCTGAACCCCGCTAGCACCTTGTTCTTCCAGGCTATCGGGGAACCTCTTCACCGCGTCCGGGCTTTTGGCTACTCGCGAGGACGCCGAGCCATGGGCTGCCGGGCCAGTGGTGCGGGGCGACGATGGAAGAAACCACGTCGTCGCCCGCTGCAAGCAGTGCGATCACCCACCGTGCCAGCGGGCTGGAAGGAGCAGCCTGCCATGGACGCAGAGGGGTTCCAGGCTGATCTTGGTCCCGCCGGACGAGCGGAGCTGGGCCCTTCGCCGCCGGGTGGGCTGCTGGATGTGCTGGGCGTGGCGGCGATCGTCCTGGATGCCGACGGGCGGATCGTGTTCTGGAGCCCGCAGGCTCAGGCACTGCTGGGGTACAGCGCTGAGGAGGCGCTTGGCCGGTTCGCGGCGCAGCTGCTGGTGGCGGAGGAGCATGTTGATCTCGTGCTGCGGCTGTTCGCCCAGGTCATGGAGGGTGAGGGGAGCTGGGCGGGCGTCTTTCCCGTGCGCCACAAGGACAGGGGCACGCGGCTGCTCGAGTTTCGCAACATGCGACTGCTGGACGACCGCGGCGATCTGTATGCCCTGGGTCTGGCCACCGATCAAGCAACGCTGCAACGGGTGGAGCGGGACTTGGCACTGTCGGTACGGCTGGTCGACCAGTCACCGATCGGGCTGGCCGTCCTGGACACCGATCTGCGGTACGTGATGGTCAACCCGGCACTGGAGCGGATCAACGGTCTGCCGGCCGAGGAGCACCTCGGGCGGCGTGCGCCAGAAGCGCTGCCGTTCCTGGACGCCGACAGCATCGAGTCCGGTATGCGCCAGGTCCTCGCCACCGGCATTCCGCTGCTGGATCAGTACGTCACTGGCCGGACCCAGGCCGACCCCGACGCCGAGCACGCCTGGTCGATCTCGTACTACCGGCTGGAAGACCCTGGTGGAACGGTGCTGGGCGTGGGCACCTCAGCGGTCGACGTCACCGACCGGCACCGAGCGGCTCTGGATGCCGACCGGGCCCGGCATCGCCTGAGTGTGGTCGCTGACGCCTCCGTGCGCATCGGCACGACGCTGGATCTGGAGCAGACGTGCCGCGAGCTGGCCGATGTGGCCGTGCCGGAACTGGCCGACATGGCGGTCGTGGACGTTCTCGACTCCGCCCTGGCCGGCCACCGCACCGTCGTTCCCACCAACGGACCGGCGCTGTTCCGAGCCCTGGCTGTTGCCGTCGCCTACGCCACCGATGCCGCCGCGGCGGCGGCCGACCCTCACGGCGAGGTCACCCGCTACGACGCCGACCGCCTGGTCACCCGGGCCGTCAACACGAGCCGGCCCGTTATGGTGCCCCACGTGGGCGAGGCCGACTTGTCCCTCATCGGCCGCGACCCCCGAGCTGCCGCACTGCTGGCCCGGGCCGGCGTCCACTCCTACCTGGCCGTGCCGCTGATCGCGCGCGGCGAAGTGCTCGGCGCCCTGGATCTCGTACGGGCCCGCAACCCACAGCCCTTCACCGAGGACGATGCCACCCTGGCCTCCGAACTTGCCGCGCGCGCGGCCGTCTGCATCGACAACGCCCGCTGGTACCAGCAGCAGCGCGACACCGCCCTCACCCTTCAGCGCAGCCTCCTGCCCGAGCCACCGCCGTGGCTCTTCGGCCTGGAGGTCGCCTCCCGCTACCAGCCGGCCGGCGTCGCCAGTGAGGTCGGTGGCGACTGGTACGACATCCTCCCGCTGCCCGACCACAAGACCGCCCTCGTCGTCGGCGACGTCATGGGCAGCGGCATCAAGGCCGCCACCACCATGGGACGGCTGCGTACCGCCACCCAGACGCTCGCCGGACTGAACCTCGAGCCCACCCAGGTCCTCCTCAACCTGGACCGGATCACCGCCGGCCTGGACCCCTACTTCGCCACCTGCACGTACGCGCTCTACGACCCCCACAGCGCGCAGTGCCGCATCTCCACCGCCGGACACCTGCCCCCGGTCCGAATGCGGCCCGGGCACGAGCCCGAACTGCTCGACCTGCCTACTGGCGCCCCGCTGGGTGTCGGCGGCGTCCCCTTCCGCACCACCGCCATCGACCTCGACCCCGGCGACCAACTCGTCCTCTACACCGACGGCCTGGTCGAAACCCGCGACCAGGACATCGACACCCGCCTGGACGCCCTGCTCACTCTCCTCGGTGGCCCACACCGCACTCTCGAATACACCTGCGATCACCTTCTGGCCGCACTGCGGCACCCCGACGACCACGACGACGTCGCCCTGCTCATCGCCCGTGTCCGCCGCTGACCAGGAAGGACCGTTGCCCGCGAAGCGCATGACCGGGTCCGACCGCGTGACCTAAAGCCAGTCGCGGCGCTTGAAAATGAGGTACAAACTCAGACAAACAACACCCATAAGGGCGACCGCGAACGGGTATCCGAACACCCATCCCAGCTCTGGCATGTGGTCGAAATTCATGCCGTAGATGGTTCCCACGAGCGTGGGTGCAAACAGGATGGCAGCCCACGACGAGATCTTCTTGATCTCCTCGTTCTGTTCGAAGCCCGCCTCGGCCAGCGCCCGCATCTCCGCGTTCTGCTGCTGCGTGACCAGCGTCGCGTTGACCGTGAGGATGTCGGCCAGGGCCTGGCGGAAGCCGTCGACGCGCTCGCTGGTGTGGGTGACGTGGTCGGCCACGTCGCGCAGGTAGCGCTGGAGTTCCTCGTCCGTACGGTACTTCGCGAAGCCCGCCATCAGACCGTGCAGCATGCCGACCAGGGGGCGGGTGGCGCGCTGGAACTCGACCATCTCGCGGGAGAGTTCATAGATGCGGCGGGATACCTCGGGGTCGCCGCGGAAGACCTCGGTCTCGATCTCGTCGATGTCGTTCTGTACGCCCTCGACGACCGGGGCGTACCCGTCGACCACCGCGTCGAGGATCGCGTACAGCACCGCCTCCGGCCCCAGCGCCAGCAGTTCGGGGGCGTCCTCCATGCGCCTGCGTACGACGGAGAGATCGGGCGCCGCGCCGTGGCGGACCGTGATGACGAAGTCCCGGCCGACGAAGACATGCAGCTCGCCGAAGTCGACCTCCTCCGCCGAATCGATGTAACGCGCCGCGCGCAGTACGACGAAGAGCGTCTCCCCGTAACGCTCCAGCTTCGGGCGCTGATGGGCCTCCAGGGCGTCCTCGACGGCGAGCGGGTGCAGGTCGAACTCGGCGGCGAGGGAGTGGATTTCGTCCTCGGAAGGACGGTGCAGGCCGATCCAGGCCATGCCGGACGGGTACTCCCGCAGCTGGCGAAAGGTCTCGGCGAGCGAGTCGGGGGCCGAGACGCGACGGCCGTCGCGGTAGAGCGCGGCGTGCACGACGCTGGCGCCGTTGCGCTGTACGCCGTCGGGGGACGCGGCGGCGCCGTCGGGCGACGACGGACCGGCGGGAGGGACGGGCGGTGCCGGGGACTGCCTGCGCCAGGCGTTCTTCCTCGGGGACAGTGCGGCACGGACGCGTCGCTCCGTCATCGCAGATCTCACCTCCCGCGTCGGTCGGGCGCGCGCGAAGGCGCGCCGTCGGGCACGGGCAGGATATACGCCCCAAATGTCGTTGGCGTAGTTCTGTCACCGCGGACGGAAACTGTCCGCAAGCGTGAGTAGCGTGCTGAGCATGGCCCCGCAGACGACGAACCCCGCACCGGCACCGGCCGAACTCAGTACCCGCGCACTCAACCGCGCCACCCTGGCGCGCCAGCTCCTGCTCCGGCGTACCGCGATGTCCGCCAAGGACGCCGTCGGGCACCTCGTCGGCCTCCAGGCGCAGAACACCAAGCCGCCGTACTACCAGCTCGCCGCGCGACTGGAGGGCTTCGACCCCGAGGAGCTGTCCGGGCTGATGGCCTCCCGCGAGGTCGCGCGCCTCGTGACCCTGCGCTCCACCATCCACACGCACACCGCCGACGACTGCCTCACGCTGCGCCCGCTCGTCCAGGGCGCGCGCGACCGCGAACTCCAGATGTTCCGCAAGGGGCTCACGGGCGTGGATCCGCAACGGCTGGCGGCCATGACCCGCGACTTCGTCGAGGAGCGGCCCAGGACGCTGAAGGAGATCCGGGAGCTGCTGCTGAAGGAGTGGCCCGACGCGGAGCCGCTCGCCCTCTCAGTCGCCGCGCGCTGCCTGCTGCCGCTCGTTCAGGTCACGCCGCGCGGCCTGTGGGGGCGCAGCGGCCAGGTCGCGCTGACGACCGCCGAGCAGTGGTTCGGCCGGGAGTCGCAGCCGGCCCCGGCGCCCGACGCGACCGTACTGCGCTACCTCGCGGCGTTCGGCCCCGCCTCGGTCAAGGACATGCAGACCTGGTGTGGGCTGACGCGGCTGCGGGAGGCGTTCGAACGGCTCCGGCCGCGGCTCGTCACCTTCCAGGACGTGTACGGCGTCGAGCTCTTCGACCTCCCGGACGCGCCCCGGCCGGACGAGGACACTCCGGCGCCGCCACGGTTCCTGCCGGAGTACGACAACGTGCTGCTGTCCCACGCGGACCGCACGCGCGTGGTGCCCGCGGAGTACAAGGTGCGGACCTGGAAGGGCAACCAGAGCCACTCCACCTTCCTGGTGGACGGCTTCCTGGCGGGCATCTGGCGACTGGACGAGGCCAAGGGGGGCAACGCCGTGACCTTGACGATCGAACCCTTCGGCACGCTCGGCCGGGCGCAGCGGGCGGCGCTGGTGGAGGAGGGCGAGTACGTCCTCGCCACGATGACGTCGGCTGGCACACGCGATGTGCGATTCGGCGTCTTCTCGGCGTAGGGCGTGGCGCGCCCCGCCGGACTGCCGGCAACCGCCACCGTCACGGCAACAGGCCCGCGCGGGGGGCCGCGACCACCGCCTCCCGGCGGGTGTGCGCCCAGCTTCCGCATCGCGGAGCACAGGTAGCCCCTTCACCGTCTCGGGGCGCAGGCCGAGCCGCCGCGCCGCCACGGCGTTCGTCGAGCCCGCCGCCACGCAGGCCGGCACGTCCACCTCGCGCGGTGCCGGCGCCACCTGGTGCTCGCGCCGCGGCGCGGGGCCGTCACCCGCCGTGCCAGCGCGCGCAGTTCGCTGTGCGCGCCCCTGACGAGCTCCCACGCGCTGTGCCCTGCCACCGGCTCGCGCGCCGCAGCCATCGCCGCGTTCAGCGCGTGGTCGCCGAGCGGTAGTGCGTCGCGCAGGGCGGCGTACAGGACACCGCGCACTGTGTGGCGTACGACCACGGGCACCGCCAGCACCGCGCGCAGCCCCTCGGCGGCGACCGCCACGTCGTACTCGTGGCTGATGTGCCGCGACGCGTGGTAGTCCGTGACCGCGCAGGGGCGCGACAGCGCCATGGATATTCCGCCCAGTCCGCTGCCCGCCGTGATGACCAGGCCGTGCAGCGCGCGCGTCGCCGCGCCGCGCCGCTCGGCTCGGCGATACGCAGCCGGCGGGTGTGGCCGACAGAGCCGCATGCGTCTCCACCGCCTCGGTGACATCCCCCACGAGGGTTTCCCTTCACCCCCGTACGGGGGTAGTGAGATGAGGTCACTGATTGGCAGTGGTCCGGCAACGAGGAGGACGCATGGCGGCACGAGGCGACGCTACGGAGCAATTCCGCGCGGCACGGGACTTTCTGCTCCAGCACCGGGAGGACTACAAGGCGGCGTACGAAGGCTTCGTCTGGCCGCGCCCCGAGCGGTTCAACTGGGCGCTCGACTGGTTCGACCGGATCGCCGAGGGCAACGGCAGGACCGCCCTGCACATCGTGGAGGAGGACGGCCGGCGCACCGAGATCTCCTTCGAGGCGCTGTCGGCGCGCTCCGGGCAGGTCGCCAACTGGCTGCGCGCGCAAGGGGTAGGGCCCGGCGACCGCGTCCTTGTCATGCTCGGCAACCAGGTGGAGCTGTGGGAGACCGCCCTCGCCGCGATGAAGCTGCGCGCCGTGGTCATCCCGGCTACGCCGCTGCTAGGGGTCGCCGATCTGCGGGACCGGATCGAGCGCGGCAGGGCCCGGCACGTGATCGTGCGGGACGAGGACGCGGCGAAGTTCGACGACGTACCGGGGGACTACACGCGGATTGTTGTGGGCGGCCATGAGGGCCCGCTTTCGTACGCCGATTCCTACCGCAGCCCGGAAGCCTTCGTGCCCGACGGCGTTACCCACGCCACCGACCCACTGATGCTCTACTTCACTTCCGGTACGACCGCCCGGCCCAAGCTCGTCGAGCACACCCATGTGTCGTATCCCATCGGGCACTTGGCGACGATGTACTGGATCGGGCTCAAGCCCGGCGACGTCCATCTCAACATTTCCTCGCCCGGCTGGGCCAAGCACGCCTGGTCCAATCTCTTCGCCCCGTGGAACGCCGAGGCGACGGTCTTCATCCACAACTACACGCGCTTCGACCCGGCCAGGCTGATGGCCGAGATGGACCGCGCGGGCGTCACGAGTTTCTGCGCCCCGCCCACTGTCTGGCGCATGCTGATCCAGGCGGACCTCGGACAGCTGCGTACGCCGCCGCGCGAGGCCCTGGCGGCCGGCGAGCCGCTGAACCCCGAGGTCATCGAGACGGTGCGGCGCGCGTGGGGCGTGACGATCAGGGACGGCTTCGGGCAGACGGAGACGGCCGTCCAGGTCGCCAACACCCCGGGGCAGCGGCTCCTCGCCGGTTCCATGGGGCGGCCCAGCCCCGGCTACGTCGTCGAACTGCTCGACCCGGTCACGGGGGAGCCGGGGGTGAGTGAGGGCGAGATCTGCCTCGACCTCTCCGCGGATCCGGTCGGGCTGATGACCGGCTACCACGGCGATCCGGAGCGTACGGCGGAGGCGATGGCGGGCGGCTACTACCGCACCGGTGACATCGGCTCGCGGGACGCTGACGGATATGTGACCTATGTCGGTCGTTCCGACGACGTTTTCAAGGCCTCCGACTACAAGATCTCGCCGTTCGAGCTGGAGAGCGCGCTACTCGAGCACGAGGCGGTGGCCGAGGCGGCGGTCGTGCCCGCGCCCGACCCGCTGCGGCTGGCCGTGCCGAAGGCGTACGTCGTCCTCGCCGAGGGGTGGGAGCCGGGCCCCGACACGGCCAAGGTGCTCTTCGCGCACTCGCGGTCGGTGCTCGCGCCGTACCAGCGGATCCGGCGGATCGAGTTCGCCGAACTGCCGAAGACGGTGTCCGGCAAGATCCGCCGGATCGAGCTGCGTGAGCGTACGGCGAAGGGCTCGTCGGCGGAGTACGACGAGGGAGACCTGCGATGAGCCCGAACCCGAACGTGATGAACTCCTACACCCACGGCACCGGATCCGTGCCGCTCCTCGGCGACACCATCGGCCAGAACCTCGACCGGGCCGTCGCGGCGTACCCGGAGCGGGAGGCGCTGGTCGATGTGGCGGCGGGGACCCGCTGGACGTACGCCGAATTCGGTTCCGCCGTCGACCAGTTGGCGCGCGGGCTGCTCGGGACGGGGGTCGCCAAGGGCGACCGGGTCGGGATCTGGGCGGTGAACTGCGCGGAGTGGGTGCTCGTGCAGTACGCCACCGCCCGGATCGGCGCGATCATGGTGAACATCAACCCGGCATACCGGGCGCACGAGCTGGCGTACGTGCTCAAGCAGGCCGGGATCTCGGTCCTGTTCGCCTCGCAGTCCCACAAGTCGAGCGACTACCGCGCGCTGGTCGGCCAGGTGCGGCCGGACTGCCCGGCGCTGCGAGCCGTGTACTTCATCGACGACTGTTCGTGGGACGTGCTCCTCGATGCGGCGCAGGTGGTCACGGACGAGCAACTGGCCGCCCGCCAGGCCGAGTTGTCCTGCGACGATCCGGTCAACATCCAGTACACCTCTGGCACGACCGGCTTCCCCAAGGGCGCCACCCTCTCCCACCACAACATCCTCAACAACGGTTACTTCGTGGGCGAGATGGTCGGCTACACCGAGCAGGACCGCATCTGCCTGCCCGTGCCCTTCTACCACTGCTTCGGCATGGTCATGGGCAACCTGGCGGCCACCTCGCACGGCGCCTGCATCGTCGTCCCGGCCCCGTCCTTCGACCCGGCCGCCACCCTCCGGGCCGTACAGGAGGAGCGTTGTACGTCGCTCTACGGCGTCCCGACGATGTTCATCGCCGAGCTCGGGCTGCCGGACTTCCCGGCGTACGACCTGTCCTCCCTGCGCACCGGCATCATGGCGGGCTCGCCCTGCCCGGTGGAGGTGATGAAGCGGGTGGTCGCCGAGATGCACATGGCCGAGGTGTCGATCTGCTACGGCATGACGGAGACCTCACCGGTCTCCACCCAGACCCGCCGCGACGACGACCTGGAGCGCCGTACGGGCACGGTGGGGCGGGTCATGCCGCACGTCGAGATCAAGGTCGTCGACCCGGCGACGGGGGTGACGCTGCCGCGCGGTCAGGCGGGGGAGCTGTGCACCCGCGGCTACAGCGTGATGCTCGGCTACTGGGACGAGCCGCAGAAGACGGCGGACGTCATCGACGCGGGCCGCTGGATGCACACGGGCGACCTGGCGGTGATCCGCGAGGACGGCTACGTCCAGATCGTCGGGCGCATCAAGGACATGATCATCAGGGGTGGCGAGAACGTCTATCCCCGGGAGATCGAGGAGTTCCTCTACAGCCACCCCAAGATTTCCGACGTCCAGGTGGTCGGCCTCCCTGACGCGCGGTACGGCGAGGAGATCCTGGCCTGCGTCATCCCACGGGACGCGGGTGATCCGCCGACGCTGGGCGAGCTGACCGCGTACTGCCGCGACCAGCTCGCCCACTACAAGATCCCGCGCCGCCTGGAGATCATGGACGCGTTCCCGATGACGGTCAGCGGCAAGGTCAGAAAGGTCGAACTGCGGGACCGGTACCAGGATTAGAAGCGTTCGATCGCGGCGTCCACTCCGGCTCGTCGGGATACGACCCGGGAGCCCCGGGAAGGGGCGGGGTGGGGAACAAGCCCGCCGCAGGCGCCCTCGCCCCCTACGCGCCCCCGCCCCCTTACGCGCCCCCGCCCCCTTACGCGCCCGTGCTGACCAGTTCGTCCGCCGGGCGGTTGACCGGCTGCGGAGTTCCCGTGAGGTCCATGACGAAGAGCGGCACCCCGAGCGCGTCCGCGCGGGCCCGTGCGTCGTCGGCGTACCCGGCGAGCGAGAAGAACACGCTCACCGCCGACGCGCTCAGCCCGTGGAGCCACAGGCACTCGACGTCGCGCAGGCCGGCGGGGCGGGTGGTCGGGTCGACCTGGGCGACCAGGCCGGGTCCGCGCAGGTCGATGCCGGAGGCGGGGCGCTCGGGGGACTGCATGATGTCGCGGAATCCGAGCCATTTCAGGTAGAGCGCCGCCGCGGTGACCGCGTCCCGCGCGGTCCTGATCGTCATCGGGCGGAACTTCGGACGCGGGGGAGCCGCGGTCGGCGGCAGCGGGATGTGGAACGGGTGGCCGGTGGGGGAGGCCGGCGTCCGGCCGCCGGCGGTGCCGGCCGGGGGCGGCGGTGCGGGGCGCGGCACGGGACGTACCGGAATGCGCAGCACCACCCCGCAGGCGCATCCCAGCTCCGGCTGCGGCCACTGGTCCTGGCGCCCGCACGCGTCGCACCGGACGGTGACCCACGCGTCGGTCCAGGTGCGGTGCGTGATCCGCTCCGGGGCCGCGCCCCGTAACAGCGGCGGCGCCAGCGGCTCCCCGCACGCGCACGGGAAGACCGACGGCGTGAAGGTGTGCTGGCGACGGCATGCCGGGCAGCGCACCGGCACGTTCTCTCCCATGACCGTCCCCCTCGGACCGTCGGCTGTCCATGTGCGTGTGCCCATCGTCCACCAAGAGCGAGGCCTTGGGGAGGGACTTCAACCAATGACCGCTCTTGACGTGCGCCGGACCTCCCCCTAAATTACTTCCATATAGCAGAATCAGAATTCCGCATTATGGAAACTATGGAGTGAGGCTCACCGTCCCGCAGCGGTGAGGTCACTCCGACTGGCCGAGCAGGAGTACGCGATGCCTCGAATGACAGCCGCCGCCGCTGCAGTGGAGATCCTCAAGCTGGAGGGTGTCGAGCAAGCGTTCGGCGTGCCCGGCGCTGCGATCAACCCCTTCTACCGCGAGCTCAAGAACGTCGGTGGCGTCAAGCACACGCTGGCCCGCCACGTCGAGGGCGCCTCCCACATGGCCGAGGGCTACACCCGTGCCAAGGCGGGCAACATCGGTGTCTGCATCGGTACGTCGGGCCCCGCCGGCACCGACATGATCACCGGTCTGTACTCCGCGATCGCGGACTCGATCCCGATCCTGTGCATCACCGGCCAGGCCCCGGTCGCGAAGCTCCACAAGGAGGACTTCCAGGCCGTCGACATCGCCTCGATCGCCAAGCCGGTCACCAAGGCCGCGACGACCGTCCTGGAGGCCGCTCAGGTCCCCGGCGTCTTCCAGCAGGCCTTCCACCTGATGCGCTCCGGCCGTCCCGGCCCGGTCCTCATCGACCTGCCGATCGACGTCCAGCTGACCGAGATCGAGTTCGACCCGGAGACCTACGCGCCGCTGCCGGTCTACAAGCCGCAGGCCACCCGCGCCCAGGCCGAGAAGGCCATCCGATTCCTGCTGGAGTCCGAGCGCCCGCTGATCGTCGCCGGCGGCGGCATCATCAACGCCGACGCCACCGACCTGCTGGTCGAGTTCGCCGAGCTGACCGGCGTCCCGGTCATCTCCACCCTCATGGGCTGGGGCACCATCCCCGACGACCACGAGCTGAGCGCCGGCATGGTCGGTGTGCAGACCTCGCACCGCTACGGCAACGCGACCTTCCTCGAGTCGGACTTCGTCCTCGGTATCGGCAACCGCTGGGCCAACCGTCACACCGGTTACAACCTGGACGCCTACACCAAGGGCCGCAAGTTCGTCCACGTCGACATCGAGCCCACCCAGATCGGCAAGATCTTCGCCCCGGACTTCGGCATCGCCTCCGACGCCAAGGCCGCGCTGGAGCTCTTCGTCGAGGTCGCGAAGGAGCTCAAGGCCGAGGGCAAGCTGCCCGACTTCACCGCCTGGGCCGAGTCCGCCCAGGAGCGCAAGGCCACCCTGCAGCGCCGCACGCACTTCGACAACATCCCGATGAAGCCGCAGCGCGTGTACGAGGAGATGAACAAGGCCTTCGGCCCGGAGACGCGCTACGTCACCACCATCGGCCTCTCCCAGATCGCCGGCGCGCAGATGCTGCACGTCTACCGGCCGCGCAACTGGATCAACTGCGGCCAGGCCGGCCCGCTCGGCTGGACCATCCCGGCCGCGATCGGTGCCGCCACCGCCGACCCGGAGACCCCGATCGTCGCGCTCTCGGGCGACTACGACTTCCAGTTCATGATCGAAGAGCTGGCTGTCGCCGCGCAGCACAAGGTTCCCTACGTCCACGTCCTGGTGAACAACGCCTACCTGGGTCTGATCCGCCAGGCGCAGGGCGGCCTGGGCATCAACTTCGAGGTCAACCTCGAGTTCGAGAACATCAACACCCCGGAGCTGGGCGTCTACGGCGTCGACCACGTCAAGGTCGCCGAGGGCCTGGGCGTCAAGGCCATCCGGGTCACCGACCCGAACGAGCTGGGTGCCGCCTTCGAGCAGGCCAAGAAGCTGGCCCAGGAGTTCCAGGTCCCGGTGGTCGTCGAGGCCATCCTGGAGCGCATCACCAACATCTCGATGAGCAAGACGGTCGACATGAGCGACGTCACCGAATTCGAGGAGCTGGCCACCGAGCCCGGCCACGCGCCGACGGCGATCAAGTCGCTGAAGGTCTGACACCCCCCGCTCTCTGCTCTGCCCCGAGGCCCGGCCTGCTCCCGCAGGCCGGGCCTTGCGCGTTTCGCGGGGGGCGTGCACCTCATTGCGTGCTTCCGCTTGCGGAGCCCGGACTTAGCGGTTGATCTTGACCCAGCGTCTCATCCGCTGTTAATTCGGTCTTACTGCCTGAAGTGGAGTGCTCTGTGCGCCAGAACTTCCCTTTGCCGTCCCGCCCTTCCCGCGCTTCCCGTTCGGGTATACGAGCCGTCGTCGGCATCGTCGCGACGCTCGCACTCGTCGCCGTCCCCGGCGTGGGCGGACCCACAGCCGCCGCAGACAGCCGCCAGGCACCTTCGGCCGACCCCGCGGCGGTCCGCCACTGGAACGCCATCACCACCGAGACCATCAGCGCCAACCTCGGCGCCACGCACCCCTCCGGGCAGGGCGCCATCTGGCACGGATTCGTCTCCGCCGCCGTCTACAACGCCGTGGTCGGCATCCAGGGCCGCTACGCCCCCTACAAATGGCGGGCGAAGGGGCCGGCCACCGCATCGCCCGAGGCAGCGGCCGTGACCGCCGCCTACCGCGTACTGCTCACCTATTTTCCCGACTCGCAGCCCAGGCTGGACGCCGCGTACGCCGACTCCCTCGCCAAGATCCCCGACGGGCGCGCGGAGAAGCAAGGCGTGACCTTCGGCGAACGCGCCGCCGACCACGTCATCAAGCTCCGGGAGGGAGACGGCCGGTTCCAACGGGTCGAGTACACCGCTCAGCCCGCACCCGGCGTCTGGCGACCGGCGCCGCCCGACCATCGGCCCTACCTCGACGCCTGGCTGGGCACACTCCGCCCGATGCTGCTCACTTCTCCCGACCAGTTCCGCCCCGGCACACCGCCCGCGCTCACCTCGGCCCGTTACGCCCGTGACGTGAACGAGGTGAAGGTCATGGGAGCGCGGACCGGCTCGGCCCGGACCGTGCGCCAGACCGAGACCGCCCGCTTCTTCGGTGGCAATCTGATCGTGCAGTTCCAGACGGCCTTCCGCGATTACGCCGCCCGGCACCGCCTCGGCATCGCCGACACGGCGCGGCTGTTCGCCGCGGCGAACGCGTCGGCCACCGACGCCGTGGTCACCGCATGGGACGCCAAGCTCCACTACGGCTTCTGGCGGCCCATCAGCGCCATCCATATGGCCGACACCGACGACAACCCCGCCACCGAAGCGGACCCGCGATGGCAGCCGCTGGCGCCGAGCACGCCACCGCACCCCGACTACGTCAGTGGCCACGCGGCGGTCACCGGTGCCGTGCTGCGGACCGTGACCGGGATTCTCGGCACATCACGCCTCGACCTCTACGTCAGCTCCGAGGCCACCGGCACCACCAGGCGGCACTACAAGCACGCCGACCACTTCAACCGGGACATGATCGACGCCCGCGTGTGGGGCGGAATCCACTTCCGCACCGCGGATGTCGTCGGGTGCCAGGCCGGAAACCACATCGGGACGTGGGCGCTCGCCCACTACTTCCAGCCACTGCGCCGGGCGTCCGTGCCGCAGGTGGTTCCGCCCAAGTGTCCGAGCTGAAGTCCGAATCTCCCTCTAATCGGTTAATTAACCCGCATGGGGACATGACCGTCCTCCCGTTTGGGGATGTGTGTCGGACATCGACCGCACACCGTCTGGAGCAACGTGGAGACCACCGGCACCGTATGGAGCTGTCCCTTCGACTACGCGGAGGCCCTCGAGTTCGACCCGCAGCTGCGGCAGCTGCTGGAGACCGAACCCGTGGCCCGCATCCGGATGCCGTACGGCGACGGCGAGGCCTGGCTCGTCACGCGCTACGAGGACGTTCGCACCGTCACCACCGACCGGCGGTTCAGCCGCAGCGCCGTCAAGGGCCGCGACTTCCCGCGGATGACGCCCGAGCCGATCGTGCAGTCCGAGTCGATCAATCTGATGGACCCGCCGGCGAGCAGCAGGCTGCGCAGCCTGGTCGCCAAGAGTTTCGCTCCGCGCCATGTGGAGCGGATGCGGCAGCGGACCCAGAGCGTCGTGGACCAGATGCTCGACCGGATGGCGGACCTCGGCTCACCCGCCGACCTCGTCGAACACGTGGCGGCGCCCCTGCCGCTCATGACGATCTGTGAGGTCCTCGCCATCCCCGAGGACGACCGGCCGCGGCTGCGCGCACACGCACTCACCATGATGAACGTGAGCGCCGCCAACCGGGAGGCGGCCGTCCGCTCCAAGGCCGAGCTGCGCGCCTACTTCGCCGAGCTCAGCGCCGAGCGGCGCCGCGCCCCCGGCGACGACATGATCAGCACGCTGGCCACCGCCCGCGACGGCGCGGAACTCCTCGACGACGACGAGCTGGCGGTCATGTCGATGGTTCTGCTCATCACGGGGCAGGACACCACGACGTACGAGATCGGGAACATCGCGTACACGCTGCTCACCCGCCCGGACGTGCTCGACGTACTCCGCGCGCGTCCCTCGGTCCTCCCGGCGGCGATCGATGAGCTTCTGCGCTTCATCCCCTTCCGCAAGGGCGTCGGCATCCCGCGGATCGCCACCGAGGACGTGGAGCTGAGCGGGGTGCTGATCCGGGCCGGTGACGTCGTCCACGTCTCGTACCTCACCGCCAACCGGGACGAGCGGAAGTTCGACCGGCCCGACGAGCTGGACGTGGACCGGCCCACCGTTCCCCACATGACCTTCGGCTGGGGAGCGCACCACTGCCTCGGGGCGCCCCTCGCCGCGATGGAACTGGAGGTCGTGTTCGCCGCGCTCCTCGACCGCTTCCCCGGGCTGCGGCTGGCGGTGGAGCCGGCGGAGGTGCGCTGGAACACGACATCGATCTGGCGCTATCCGCTCGGCCTGCCCGTCACGTGGTGACGATCGCCCGTGTGACGACCACCCGTGCGACGACCGCCCCGTGGTGACGACCGCCCGGCGATACCGCTGCCCGGCATGAGACAAGGAAAATCCATGGCCACACTGTGCCGACCGTCCGTCGCCGTACCCGACCACGTCATCACGATGGAGCAGACGCTCGCGCTGGCCCGTGAGACGCATGCGGACCATCCGCAGCGGGACCTCGTCCTGCGCCTCATCGAGAACACGGGGGTGCGCACCCGACATATCGTGCAGCCGATCGAAGACACCCTCCGGCACCCCGGATTCGAGATCCGCAATCAGCTGTACGAGGCCGAGGCCAAGGCGCGGGTTCCGGGCGTCGTACGCGAGGCGCTCGCCCACGCCGAGGTGGAGCCCGGCGATATCGACCTGATCGTCTATGTCTCCTGCACCGGCTTCATGATGCCGTCGCTGACCGCCTGGCTGATCAATACGATGGGCTTCCGCTCGGAGACCAGACAGCTGCCCATCGCCCAGCTCGGCTGCGCGGGGGGCGGTGCGGCGATCAACCGCGCGCATGATTTCTGCACCGCGTATCCGCAGGCCAATGTGCTGATCGTGTCCTGCGAGTTCTGCTCGCTGTGCTATCAGCCGACCGACCTGGGCGTGGGCTCACTGCTCTCCAACGGCCTGTTCGGCGACGCGATTTCCTCGGCCGTGGTGCGGGGGCAGGGCGGCGTCGGTATGCGGATCGAGCGCAACGGCTCCCACCTGGTGCCCAATACGGAGGACTGGATCTCGTACGCCGTCCGGGACACCGGGTTCCACTTCCTTCTGGACAAGCGGGTCCCCGGAACCATGGAGATGCTGGCCCCGGCGCTCAAGTCCCTCGTCGCGCAGCACAGTTGGGAGGTCGCCCAGATGGACTTCTTCATCGTCCACGCGGGCGGGCCGCGCATTCTCGACGACCTGTGCCACTACCTGGACCTCCCGCCGGAGATGTTCCGGTTCAGCCGGGCCACGCTCACCGAACGCGGGAACATCGCCAGCTCGGTGGTCTTCGACGCGCTGGCCCGGCTGTTCGAGGAGGGCACCGTCGAGAACGGAGCCGGCGGGCTCATCGCCGGGTTCGGGCCCGGCATCACGGCCGAGACCGCCATCGGCCGGTGGGTGGGCGCCACCCCGGTCACGGCTCGCGCCGTGGAGGCGGCGGTGCCGGTCGGCTGACAAACGCCTGAAGGGCGCGGGGTGCGTACGGGACCGTCCGTACGCACCCCGCGCCCTGGCAGGGAAGCTGATGCCGCCCGACGGCACGAGACTGGCGCGACATGACGTTCGCGCCGTCGGGCGGAGTGAGTGGCTGGCCGGACGGAGTCCGGCGCAGCGTGCTGATGCCCGCGCAGCGGTGCGAGGTGCGCACGAGGAAGTGGTCGTTCGCGCCGTCGGGCGGAGCCGAAGGGGGAAGGGGTTCCGCGGCGGTGGGCGATGAGCTTTCGGGCGCCCTCCCCTCAGGTCGAGGAGGACGTTCCTTGAGCCTTGACCACCGCACTGGCTCGCACGCCGCCGCGGGACCTTCCGTCCGTAACGCCGGCCACCCCTCATACGGGCCGTCGGTACGGACTGCGCGATGGGCCTGACCTCCCGTCAGACCCGCCGCGCGGTCTTGGTGTCCTAGTCCTCGCGCAGGGCGCGGACCGCTTCCTCGACGCGCTTGCCGTACTCCGCGTCAGCGGCGTGGAAGTGCGCGAGGTTCTTCTCGATCACGTCGTCGCGGCTGACCTGCGAGAGGCCACCGGCGATGTTCGCGATCAGGCGGGACTTCTCCTCGTCCGACATCAGGCGGTAGAGCTCACCGGCCTGGAAGAAGTCGTCGTCCTTGACGTGGACGGCGGCGGCGTGCGTGCCGGTCCAGCCGGCCAGTGCCAGCGGGGCGGAGAGCGCCGAGTCCGTCTGCGCCGGACCGTCGTACGAGTTGGGCTCGTAGTTCTTGTCGTAGCGCGAGCCGTAGCGGGTCGCCATGGCGCCGTCCCGGCCGTAGTTGTCGGCGGCGGTCGCCTTCGGGGCGTTCACCGGCAGCTGGGTGTGGTTCACACCGAGGCGGTAGCGGTGGGCGTCCGCGTAGGCGAAGAGCCGGCCCTGGAGCATCTTGTCGGGCGAGGGGCCGATACCCGGAATGAAGTTGTTCGGGGAGAACGCGGCCTGCTCGACCTCGGCGAAGACGTTGTCCGGGTTCCGGTCCAGGACCAGGCGGCCGACCCGCTGGAGCGGGTAGTCCGCGTGCGGCCAGACCTTCGTCAGGTCGAACGGGTTGAAGCGGTAGTCCGGGGCCTCGGCCGCCGGCATGATCTGCACGTACAGCGTCCAGGACGGGTTCACACCACGCTCGATGGCCTGGAGCAGGTCCGTCTGGTGCGAGTTGGCGTCCTTGCCGACGAGCTCGGCGGCCTGCTCGGACGACAGCGAGCGGATGCCCTGGTTCGTCTTGAAGTGGTACTTGACGAAGAAGGCCTCGCCCTGGGCGTTCGTCCACTGGTAGGTGTGCGAGCCGTAGCCGTTCATGTGGCGGTACGACGCGGGGATGCCGCGGTCGCCCATCAGCCAGGTGATCTGGTGCGTCGCCTCGGGGGCGTGCGCCCAGAAGTCCCAGACGTTGTCCGGCTCCTGCTTGCCCGTGAAGGGGTCGCGCTTCTGGGAGTGGATGAAGTCGGGGAACTTGATCGGGTCCTTGATGAAGAACACCGGGGTGTTGTTGCCGACGAGGTCGTAGTTGCCCTCTTCGGTGTAGAACTTCAGCGCGAAACCGCGCGGGTCGCGGACCGCGTCCGCGCCACCGAGGTTGTCGGCGACGGTGGAGAAGCGGATGAACGTCTCGGTCCGCTTGCCCACCTCGCCGAGGAAGTTGGCGCGGGTGAAGCCGGTGACGTCGTCCGTCACCTCGAAGTAGCCGTACGCACCCGAACCGCGGGCGTGGACGACGCGCTCCGGGATGCGCTCACGGTTGAAGCGGGCGAGCTTCTCCAGCAGGTGCTGGTCCTGGAGGAGGAGCGGGCCACCGACACCGGCGGAGGCGGAATTCTGGTTGTCGGCGACCGGGGCGCCTGACTCGGTCGTGAGCACACGCTTCGACATGGGGACCTTCCTGCGGAAATCTGCTGGCGGCGTGAGGAGCGTAAGTACGCACCGAGCGTGACGTCAACAGTTTGTTGAAGTTGAGGATAGAGATCGGCGCGGACTGAGGTGCAAAAAATAGGAATCCGGGCGGCGGCGGCGCCTGGGCGCGACAGGACAGGTGTCAGCGCCGCCGCAGCCCGGAAATCAGGGGGTGGTCAGCTCTGGACGGGCTGACCGGAGAGGCGCTCCACCGCGCGCAGCAGGGCGGAGTGGTCCAGGCCACCGTCACCCTGGGCGCGCAGCGAGGCGACCAGCTGGGCGACGACCGCGCCGACGGGGAGAGCGGCACCGACATTGCGGGCGGCGTCGGTGACGATGCCCATGTCCTTGTGGTGCAGGTCGATCCGGAAGCCGGGGGCGAAGTCCCGGTTGAGGAAGTTGGCCTTCTTGCGGGTCAGGACGGTCGAGCCGGCCAGTCCGCCGTTGAGGACGTCGAGGGCCGCGTTGAGGTCCACACCGGACTTCTCGAGGAAGACGACGGCCTCGGCGCACGCCTGGATGTTGACCGCGACGATCAGCTGGTTCGCGGCCTTCACCGTCTGGCCGGAGCCGTGCGGACCGCACAGGACGATGGTCTTGCCGAGCGCGTCGAGCACCGGCTTGGCGGCGTCGAAGTCCTCCTGCGAACCGCCGACCATGATCGACAGTACGGCCTCGATCGCGCCGGCCTCGCCGCCGGAGACCGGGGCGTCCAGGACGCGCAGGCCCTTCTCGGCGCCGGCCTTGCCCAGGTCGACGGAGGTCTGCGGGGTGATCGAGGACATGTCGATCAGGAGGGCGCCCTTCTTGGCGTTCTCCAGGATGCCGTCCGGACCGTACGCGATCGCCTCGACCTGCGGGGAGGCGGGCACCATCGTGATGATGACGTCGGCGTCCTTGACGGCCTCGGCGATCGAGGACGCGCCCTTGCCGCCGGCGGCGACGAGGCGGTCGATCTTGGGCTGCTCAAGGGTGTAGCCGGTGACGTCGTAACCCGCCTTCAGCAGGTTCTCGGACATGGGGGAGCCCATGATGCCGAGTCCGATGAAGCCGACCTTGGGAAGATTGCTCATGATGGGTGCCTCTTTCAACACACGTGCTTCAACACACGCGAAAAAATGGTCAGTTCGAGAGCCAGCCGAAGGCTTCGGCGCTCGGGCGGTCGCCGGGCTTGTACTCCAGGCCGACCCAGCCGTCGTAACCGGCGTTCTTGAGCTGGTTGAGCAGCTCTTCGAGCGGCAGGTCTCCCGTGCCGGGCGCGCCGCGGCCGGGGTTGTCGGCGATCTGCACGTGGCCGGTCTTGGCGGCGTACTCCGAGATCACGTCAGAGACGTTCTCGCCGTTCATCGACAGGTGGTAGATGTCGAGGAGGAACTTGGCGTTGCCGAGCCCGGTGGCCTCGTTCACCTTGTCGACGACCGCGATGCCGGCCGGTGCGCTCACCAGCGGGTAGAGCGGTGACTCCGGCTTGTTGAGGGTCTCGATCAGGAGGATCGCACCGACCCGGTCGGCGGCGCGGGCGGCCACCACCAGGTTCTCCAGGGCGAGCTTGTCCTGGACATCCGGGTCGACGCCGTCCACGCGGTTACCGTAGAGCGCGTTGAGCGCCTTGCAGCCGACCGAGGCGGCGAAGTCCGCCGCGACGTCGATGTTGGCGCGGAAGCGGTCCGACTCCTCGCCGGGCACGGAGAGTGCGCCGCGGTCCGGGCCGGGCAGCTGCCCGGCGTAGAAGTTCAGGCCGACCAGCTGGGTGCCGGCCTCGTCGAGCGCCTTCTTGAGCGCGTCGAGCTCGGCCTGGTCGGGGGTGGGGGTCTCGATCCAGGGCCACCACAGCTCGACCGCCTTGAAGCCTGCCGCGGCGGCGGCCGCCGGGCGCTCGAGGAGCGGGAGTTCCGTGAAGAGGATTGAGAGGTTCACATCGAAGCGCTGGTCCGTGTAGCCCATGAGGGTTTCGGCGCTCCTTCCGTATCGCGGAAGTTATTTTCTGCCTGATGGAATGTTGCACGGTAGCGCGGATACCTGTCAAGAGGGCGCGGCCAGGTCCGCCAGTAACGTGGGGGCATGGTGCGATTGAGAGTGGAGTTCACGACCGAGCCCTTCGACCTCGACGAGCCGCCGGCGCACGCGCTGGCGGCCCGCGAGGTCATCCAGGTGGCCGAGCTGGACGCTGTGGATGTCGGCCCGTTCGGGAACACCGCCGAGGGCGGTGCGGACGCGGTGCTGACGGCGGTCGACGCGCTGCTGCGCAAGTCATTGGCCGCGGGTGCCACCCGGGTCTCGTTGCAGGTCAACGTGATCGGGGAGGGCGAGAAGTGACAGATCTCAGCGGGACGGACCTCGGCGCGCCGGACGACCACCCCCTCGTCATCGCGGTCAAGCCGCTGGTCGACGCCATGGGCGGCGAAATGATGGTGCCGGAACAGGCGGGCGGCGACGATGTGGTGCTGACCTGGGAGGGCCGGGACGTCGTCGCCGTACGGCTTCCGCAGCTTTCGGACTCCCTCGATCACATCCTGGCCGCGCTGGAGCGCCGGCACGGCATGCCGCTGGCGGAGCTCGACCGTAAGGAGAAGCAGTCGGTCGTACGGATCCTGGAGGCGCGCGGGGCCTTCTCCGTGCGGCACGGGGTCGAGACGGTGGCGAGCGCCCTGGGGGTCAGCCGCTTCACCGTCTACAACTACCTGAACAGGGAAAACAGCTCGAAGAGCGAGTAGCGGGGTGTCCAGTAAGTGGGCATATTTGATCGATCATTCGCAGAGGCCGCCGTCCCCGCAACGGGTCGGCGGCTTTTGTGTTCGCAAGATTTCAACAAAGTGTTGACGCGATGTTCTTGAGGGCGTTAGCTATGCCCAGCCCGTCCAGCACAAGGCCACGGAGGCTCCCGTGACTTCAGGTTCGACGCCGGGCCTCGCCCGGTTCAATACCTCGGCGGACAGCGAGGCCTCGGCCGCGCTCCACGAGGTATGCGCCAGCTCGGCGTGGGGGAGCAAGATGCTCGCCCAGCGCCCTTACGCCAACGCGGAAGCCCTCTTCCTCGCCAGTGACGCCGCCATGGCCGAACTGACCGCGGAGGACCTGGCCGAAGCGATGGCGGGCCACCCGCCGATCGGCCGGCCTAAGCCCGGTGACCCGACCTCCTCCCGCGAGCAGCGGGGGATGGCCGGAGCGTCCGAGGAACTGAAAGCCGAGATGCTCGAGCTGAACCTGGCTTACCAGGAGAAGTTCGGACATGTCTTTCTGATCTGCGCCACCGGTGCGACCGGTGAGCAGATGCGTGACGCGATGCGGGACCGGATCGGCAACACCGCCGAGGCGGAGCGCGAGATCGTGCGCACCGAACTCGGGAAGATCAACCGAATCCGGCTGACCCGTCTCGTAGAAGAGGACTAAGGACTCATGAGTACCGCGACCACCGCTTCGGTGTCCACGCACATCCTGGACACCAGCATCGGACGCCCCGCCGAGGGCGTGGCCATCTCGCTCACCGCCCGCAGCGGCAGTGACGCCGAGTGGGTGGCACTCGGCGGGTCCGCGACCGACGCGGACGGGCGCTGCAAGGACCTGCCGGCCCTGCCGGAAGGCACGACCCACGTACGTCTCGACTTCCAGACCGAGGCGTACTTCTTGAATAAAGACCGCGCATCCAAGAAGCAAGCCGAGGCACAGCAGGACGCCCCCCGCGTAAGGGACAGCGGCGCGTTCTTCCCGGAGGTGGCGATCACGTTCGCCGTCGTGCCGGGCGAACACTTCCACGTACCGCTGCTGCTCAACCCGTTCGGCTACTCCGTATACCGAGGGAGCTAGCACCGACATGCCCACGATTCTCGGCCAGAACCAGTACGGCAAAGCAGAGAACCGCGTCGTCAAGATCACGCGGGACGGCGACACCCACCACATCAAGGACCTGAACGTCTCGGTCGCCCTCTCCGGCGACATGGACGACGTGCACTACTCCGGCTCGAACGCGAACGTCCTGCCGACGGACACCACCAAGAACACGGTGTACGCGTTCGCCAAGGAGTACGGCATCGAGTCCGCCGAGCAGTTCGGCATCCACCTCGCCCGCCACTTCGTGACGTCGCAGGAGCCGATCCAGCGCGCCCGGATCCGGATCGAGGAGTACGCCTGGGATCGCATAGCGACCTCGGACAACAACTCCAAGTTCATCGGCTCGGACGAGGTCAACCACTCCTTCGTCCGCCAGGGCCAGGAGCTGCGCACCACGCAGATCACCTACGACGGTGAGAAGTGGGAGATCATCTCCGGCCTCAAGGACCTCACGGTCATGAACTCCACCAACTCGGAGTTCTGGGGCTACGTCAAGGACCGGTACACGACGCTCAAGGAGGCGTACGACCGCATCCTGTGCACCGATGTCTCCGCCGCCTGGCGCTACAACTGGACCAGCGACGAAGACCGGATGCCGAACTGGGAGAAGTCGTACGCCCAGGCCAAGAAGCACATCCTCCAGGCCTTCGCCGAGACGTATTCCCTCTCGCTCCAGCAGACCCTGTACCAGATGGGTTCGCGCGTCATCAACAGCCGGAGCGAGATCGACGAGATCCGCTTCTCGCTGCCGAACAACCACCACTTCCTGGTCGACCTCGAGCCCTTCGGGCTGAAGAACGACAACGAGGTCTACTTCGCCGCCGACCGCCCGTACGGCCTGATCGAGGCCACCATCCTGCGGGACGGCGTCGAGCCGCACATCCCGGTCGACATGACCAACCTCTGACGCGGGGCCGGTACGCCCCCGCCCGCCCGAAGCAGCACCCGTAGGGCGGGGGCGTACCGGACCGGAGGGAAGCTCCATGGCAACGCCTGCATGTCGGGCCGACAGCGGCCCCTGTGTCCACGCTATGAGCACAGGGCCCGGTCGCGCGGCCGGCCTACGCCGCTCAACGACTTTCCGCGCTGAAATACGCGGGCGTCGTCATCCCCGCACCCCGGCAGCGGCAAGTGCCCTGCACCTCGCTGGTTCGCACAGTCGCCTGCGCCGCCGTTCCGTGAGCATCCCCGGCAACAACGTCGGCCGGAACCGGGTGGGCGATGGCGTGACCTCGTTCTGTGAGCTCGTGCCCGGAACGGCCCTGTGCTCCTTCCCCACCAGCGCCTTCGCAGGAGTCATCCTGCTCGCCGCGCCCACCTTCCACACGGATTTCCCCGCCCGGGCACAGACCGTGCTCGGCTCCGGAATCAGTGCCGGAGCACTGGCAGCGGTTCTGCTCACCTGTTCTTTCACCATCTCGGCACCCGGAGCCACGCGGCTGCGGCACTCAAATCCTCTTAGGGTCCTGCCGTGCCCACATCACTGAGAGAAGGACGCACCATGGCAGCACAGGCAGCCGCGCGCACCATCATCGAGAACTGTGCCATCGCAACGGTCGACGCCAACGACACCGAGTACGCCTCGGGGTACGTCGTGGTCGCCGGCAACCGCATCGAGTCGATCGGCGCGGGCAAGGCCCCCGAGGGCCTGGAGAACGTCGTACGCCGCATCGACGGCACCGGCCACCTGGTCACCCCCGGCCTGGTCAACACGCACCACCACTTCTACCAGTGGATCACCCGTGGCCTGGCCACCGACCACAACCTCTTCAACTGGCTGGTCGCCCTCTACCCGACCTGGGCGCGCATCGACGAGCCCATGGTGAAGGCGGCGGCGCAGGGCTCGCTGGCCATGATGGCCCGCGGCGGCGTCACCACCGCGATGGACCACCACTACGTCTACCCGAAGGGCTCGGGCGACCTGTCCGGCGCCATCATCGGTGCCGCTTCCGACATGGGCGTACGCTTCACCCTCGCCCGTGGCTCCATGGACGCCAGCGAGAAGGACGGCGCACTCCCGCCGGACTTCGCCGTCGAGACGCTCGAAGGCGCGCTCGCCGCGACCGAGGAGACCGTCAAGAAGCACCACGACGCCTCCTTCGACGCGATGACCCAGGTCGCCGTCGCCCCCTGCTCGCCGTTCTCGGTCTCCACCGCGCTGATGAAGCAGGGCGCCGAACTGGCCCGCCGCCTGGGCGTGCGCCTGCACACCCACGGCAGCGAGACGGTCGAGGAGGAGCAGTACTGCAAGGAACTGTTCGGCATGGGCCCGACCGACTACTTCGAGTCGACCGGCTGGCTCGGCAGCGACGTGTGGATGGCGCACTGCGTCCACATGAACGACTCCGACATCGCCGCCTTCGCCCGTACGGGCACGGGCGTCGCCCACTGCCCGTCCTCCAACGCCCGCCTCGCGGCCGGCATCGCCCGCGTTCCCGACATGCTGAAGGCCGGCGTCCCGGTCGGTCTCGGCGTCGACGGTACGGCGTCCAACGAGTCGGGCGAGCTGCACACCGAGCTCCGCAACGCCCTGCTCATCAACCGCCTCGGCGCTCACCGTGAGGCGGCGCTCAACGCCCGCCAGGCACTGCGCCTCGGCACGTACGGCGGAGCCCAGGTGCTCGGCCGCGCCGACCAGATCGGTTCGCTGGAGGCCGGCAAGCTCGCCGACCTGGTGATGTGGAAGATCGACGGTCTCGGCCACTCCACCATCGCCGACCCGGTCACCGCGATCGTCTTCGGCGCCGCGGCCCCGGTCACCCTGTCGCTCGTCAACGGCAAGCCCGTCGTCGAGGACAACCACCTGATCACGGTGGACGAGGACGTCATCGCCCGCGAGGCGCGGGCCGAGGCGCAGCGGCTCGCGCGGATCGTCGCGCAGGGCTGATCGTCCCCCAAGGAAGTCCGGCTGAGGGGGACGGCCCTCAGCCGGCGGCCGCGGACCCGAGCGGGGTCCACGGCAGCTGTGCCCGGGGGTGCGGGCCCAAGTGCCCGCGCCCCTGGGGACGGTGACAACGCCCCCCGGTACCCGCCGCCCGCTACCGACGGCCCCACAGACCCCACAGCTCCACCGCCACTCCCCGGCACACCCCCCATGCGTCATGCACGTCTGCACCACCTGCTTCAACGCTCCACTTCGCACCACCTCCCTGACATCCACGTCCCTGCTGCGTGTAACCGACCGGAGGAACCGCCGTGGCCGCCAAGCCCAGGTTTCGCAAAGATGCATCCGCCGAATCCGAATCCGACCCCGCCGAGCCCGGATCCACGTCCGGTCCCGACCTGAAGCACCCGGTCGACGAAAAGCTGCCGCCCGGCAAGATGTTCACCAGCGGCCTCCAGCACGTGGCCGCGATGTACGCGGGTGTGGTGGCCCCGCCCATGATCGTCGGTCCCGCGGTGGGTCTCGACGCCAAGGAAACGGCCTTCCTCATGGGGGCCAGCCTCTTCACCGCGGGTATCGCCACCCTCCTCCAGACCCTCGGGTTCTGGAAGATCGGCGCGAAGCTGCCCTTCGTCAACGGCGTCTCGTTCGCCGGCGTGACCCCGATGATCGCCATCGGCAAGGGCGAGGGCGACAACGCGATACCGATCATCTTCGGAGCGATCATCGTCGCCGGTGTGCTGGGCTTCTTCGCAGCCCCGTACTTCTGCAAACTGGTCCGCTTCTTCCCGCCGGTCGTCACCGGCACCGTGATCACCCTCATCGGCATCTCCCTCCTGCCGGTGGCCTTCAACTGGTCACAGGGCGGCAATCCGCACGCCGGTGACTACGGCTCGATGACCAACATCGGCATGGCCGCCGTGACCTTCGTGATCGTCCTCGCCCTGCGCAAACTCCTGCGCGGCTTCCTCCAGCAGATCGCGATCCTCCTCGGCCTGGTGGCGGGCACACTCATCGCCATCCCGGTGGGCATCACCAACTTCGAGGCCATCAAGAACGCCGACCTGGTGGGCTTCCCGACCCCGTTCCACTTCGGCGCCCCGCAGTTCGAGATCGCCGCGATCATCTCCATGTGCATCGTGATGCTGGTGTGCATGACCGAGTCGACCGCCGACATGCTCGCCCTCGGCAAGATCGTCGGCCGCCCGGCCGACGAGAAGACCATCGAGGGCGGCCTGCGCGCCGACACCCTGGGCAGCGCGATCAGCCCGCTGTTCAACGGCTTCATGTGCAGCGCCTTCGCGCAGAACATCGGCCTGGTCGCCATGACGAAGGTCCGCAGCCGGTTCGTCGTCGCCGCAGGCGGCGGCATCCTGATCCTGCTCGGCCTGTGCCCGGTCCTGGCCTCCGTGATCGCCCTCGTACCGCTGCCGGTACTCGGCGGCGCGGGCATCGTCCTCTTCGGTACGGTCGCGGCCAGCGGCATCCAGACCCTCGCCACGGCCGCGCTGGAGAAGGGCGAGAACGCCCTCATCGTTGCCGCCGCCGTCGGCATCGGCCTGATCCCGATCGCGGCGCCGACCTTCTACCACGCCTTCCCGGAGGACCTGCTGGTGGTGCTCGACTCGGGCATCAGCACCGGGTGTGTGGTGGCCATCGTCCTCAACCTGGCCTTCAACCACCTGGGCAAGAAGGACAGCAAGGACGAGAACGCCACCCAGCCGGAGATCCCGGACCAGATCCCGGCGACCGCCCACTGATCACTGAGACGAACACGTGTGGCGCGTACGGCACTTACCGGTGCCGTACGCGCCACACGTCGTCGCCGTTGCGTTTCCTGATCAGCGAGTCGTGCGGGCCCACCTCGGCCACCCGGCCCCCGTCCAGCACATAGATCCGGTCGGCGTGGCGCACGCTGCAGAACCGGTGGGAGGTGAGGAGGACCGTACGCCCGGCGAAGAGCTCCCGGACGCGCTCGAAGAGGGCCGCTTCCGCCTGCGGGTCCAGCGCCGCCGTCGGCCAGCAGGGTCAGTGCCGTCTGCAGCATCGCGATCATGAGGGTGACCACCATCGCGATGACGTGCCGGTCGACCTTGGTGGTGAGCAGCCTCAGCCGTGCGGGACCTACGGTCTGGAGGACCCCGCCCGCCGTCCCGGCCAGAACCACAGCCGCCAGTACCGGGACGAGCTGCCCGGCGCTCCCGCCGCCCGCCGCGGACGCGTCCGTACCCAGCGCGACAGCATCCCGCGGAGGCCGTCATCTCCCGTGCGCCGGCGGGCGAGGAAGCACGCTCGCGCCGCCGTCGCGTGGTTGCTGCGGGCACGGTTCCCGTCCTTCCGGAACGCGGCTCCACCGCGCCAGCCACTCGCGGTGCTCCTCGACGAGTACGGACTGGGTCTCGCGGTGGCACGGGTTGTGCCCTTCGCCGGGAAGCAGCACCAGGCGGGCATGGCCTCCGGTGGCGACGACGGCGCGGTAGAGCTCGACGGCCTGGTCGGGAGTGGTGGCGGGGTTGGTGTCGGCGGCGCCGTGGACGATCAGGACCGGTCCGCCGAGGAGGTCGGCGAAGTGCAGGGCGCTGAAGGCCTGGTAGATCTCCGGGACTTGCCAGTACGACCGTCGTTCCTGCTGGAATCCGGTGGGCGTGAGGGTGCGGTTGTAACAGCCACTGTGGACCACCGCGGCGACCGGTCCCGGCACATGAGCCAGGGTGTAGAGGGCGAGAGTGGCGCCGAAACTGTGCCCGGCGACGACGACATCGCCGCTGTACCGCTCCCCGTAGTGCCGGGCCATCGTCTCCATGGCGACGCCGATGGGACCGGTGATCCGCGCGTGCAGCATGTCGAGGCCCGCGTCGGACGGCCAGTGGACCGGCAGGTCGAGTACGGCGACCGGGCAGCCGGTGCGGGTCAGGGTGGACGGCGGAGGAGTGGCCGGCGGCCGGCCGGACTCGTGCGCCTGGATCCACAGCACCGCCGGACCGGGCGGTCCGCCGGCGGTGCCCTCGAACATGGCCAGCGGGGCATCGGCGCAGCAGGTCGGGATCAGCCGCAGCACGGAGTGGCCGGAACGAGGCGCCGGGACCGACCGGCCGGGCGATCCGGCGGTGCATACCGTGTCCCGGGGCCCGCGTACCGGGCGTTCAGCGACCGAGAGCGGCTGAGGTGGCCCGAGAACACCGAGGCCCAGGCGGGTCGTCCGCCCGGCCAGAGCGTACGCGTCCTCGGCTTCTTCGGCGTACTCGACGTCCAGGAACTCTCCGGTGGGCGTGGCACGTAGGCTGCGGACCAGCATCGGGTCGCTGAGCGGCAGCGGTACGGGATCTTCCCCCTCGTCCACGTCCAGTACGGCGACCCGCGCGGCGGCCGTGGCCTTCAGCGCCTCGACTCCCGGCGCGAAGCTGATGTGACCGGGGCCGGTCGCCTCGAACACCACCGGCCGCGGCACCGCCCCGCGCGCCGGCGCGGCGCCCGAGTTCCGGCCCGCGTCCGTACCGTCCCGGGGCACGAGCAGCGCCAGCCGGGTGCTCCCGCACCAGGCCACCGGAGGCGCCTGTCCCAGGCCGGTCAGGGCGGTGGCGGCAAGGACATGCCCGTACAACCTGACCGTACGGGCGCGGTAGTCGGCGACCCAGGGGTGGGCCCGGTGTTCGCGTACGGCCAGCCCGGCGACCAGCGGCCGGTCCGGGTGCCAGGCCAGGGGCGTCGCCAGCACCCCGCGCAGCGGAAGGAGCCACCGTCCCGCACGGCCGCCGGAGGCGCCACCGGCGTTGTTGGGGGCGGTGCCGGTGGGGGCCGGAGGGGCTTTGGGCGTGGGGGCGGTGAGGACGATGTGCGTGGGGCCCGCGCGGCCCGGCACCAGCCCGCTCAGCCCCGGGTCCACCATCAGGTCCCGCCATGCGACGGTCGCGGGATGACGTTCGGCCAGAGAGGGACCTGCCGGTGCGCGGACGTCCGCCCACACCCCGTCCTGGGGCGCGTGGTCCCGCCACTGCTGCTCACCCTTCACGGACGGCATCACCCACGGCTGTCTCGGTAATGCTCACCGGTGCCCCGATGGTGACCGACTCGATGAGTGCCTTCACCGCGCCGATGCCGGAGACAGGGGCGTACACCGCCTCTCCCGTCGCGTTCAGACCGAAAGCGGCGGGCACCCCCAACCCGGCCAGGAAGTCCGGGAGTTGTTCGCCCTCGTCCAGGACGGTCGTGGTGACCGCCTGCCGGCGCGCCGGCTCCATGGCGTCCAGGATCTGATGCAGCGACTTGCAGGACGGACAGGCGACGGAGGTGTAGAGCAGCACCTCGTGCACCCGTTCCGTGGGATCGGCGGCCGCGTCGTCGCTCCGCCCCGTCAGAAGCGGGCCGTCCGGCCGCCCGGGCGGGCCGCCCAGCACCAGCCCCTGCCGGTCGGCGACCAGCAGAACCGCGAGCGTGACAGCTGCGGCGGCCAGGCAGACAACCGCCCGCAGTCCGCCCTGCGCCGTGCCGGGACCGCCGGCGAGCGCCGCCAGGGAGGCGGCTGCCCCGGCCGCCGTGCAGGCCACATGCAGTGGCCCCACCGTGGACCGCGCGGCCCCACCGAAACAGGCGCAGGTCCGCCCGCGCAGCGTGTGCGCCACCAGGGTCAGGCAGGCGTAGACGACCAGGGCGACCAGGGCCGCCCGGCGCCCGGGAAGAGCCACGACGGCGGTGGCCGCGCCGAGTTCGGCTCCGCCGGCCAGCCTCGGCCCGAACGGGGCGGGGGGCCACCACCGTCCGGCCGGCCAGTTCGTACTGTCCTCCGGGGTGAGCACTTTGGCCGCTCCCGCCACGAACAGCGGGCCGGCCGCAGCGGCCACGACGGCATCAGGCCATGCACTGAACATGGTTCACCCTTCTTGCTCTGCGGTGGGGGACACGGTCGAGGTGCACAGGGGTGACGGGCACACCGTCAGCCATCCGTGGGCGACCAGTTCGGCGGCCAGGTACGCGGGCGGCGAGCCCCGGTCCGCGATGGACAGGCCGGTGGCCAGCAGCCGGTCGATGACGAAGGCTTGCGGCTCACCGCACTCGGCCAGCGCCAGCGTCACCGCGTTGAGCAGCACGGATCCGCCGTACGGCAGCCGGGTGAGCGTCACGTCCGGCGCCAGCCGAAGCAGCGCGGGCACGGGCACGGGAGTGGGTACGGGCGCAGGTGCGGGGCCCGGTGCGGACGCGGCGCCGGGAGCAGTGTGGGGAGCGCTCATCGGTGCCCTCGCAGCCACTGGCACACCCACACCAGGCGCAGCATCGGAAGGGCGTGTTCCGCGAGCTCGCGCCCGTCGCGCAGGACGGCCAGGACCCGGCCCACGTCCAGCACACCTAGGTCGGCGAGCGCGTTCTCCTGCTCCAGCCAGCCGTGGATGCGTCCGCGCTCACGGTGCAGGTGGGCGGCGGCGCCCAGGCGCAGCCAGTGGCCGGACGGCGCGCGGCAGATGTCGTACACCCGTCGCTTGTTGACAGCGCGTTCCAGGGGCAGGTGGTTGCGGAAGGCCCCGCGGTGGATACGTCCCAGCTTCTCCGGGGGCAGCCCGGCCACCGCCGCGATCACCCGCGGGTCGAGAGCGGGCACCAGGGACCCGGCCGCGCCGCGCTCCTCCAGGCCGGCGACCACCCGGCCCCGCACCGGGTCGAGGAAGTCGAGATGGTCCTTCCACAGGGCCAGCATCCCGTGCCGGGAGGAGGAAAGGGCCTCCTCTCCCGCCTGGGTGAGGCCGGGCAGTGGCGCCGCGCCGGCCGGCCTGGGTGGCGCCGGTTTCCCCACCGGCTGCTGGTCCAGGACCTCCCGGCCGCCCAGTCCGGGCGAGAACACCACATTGCGGCTGAGCAGTTCGCGGGCCTCGGCAAGGCCGCGCAAGGTGTCGGTGATGTGGAAGGGTTCGCAGCCCAGCAACCGCCAGCCCCGGTACCCCGGATCGGCCTCGGGCAGCCTGGCCGACGCCAGGTCCTTCAGCAGCCCTCCGCTCACCACCGGCAGTCCGCAGCTCTCGCTCAGCCGGGCCATCAGCCGCTGCGGTACGTGTGTGTCGGGGAGCGGCGGAACGGGTTCGTGTCCGCCGACCGGCTCGTGAGCGAACAACTCGGCGGGGTCGACCCGGACATGCCTGATCTCCAGGCCCGGAATCGGCGCCGGCACGGCGGGAGACCTCTCACCCCAGGCACCCCCGAAGTCCGCGTGCAGCAATACGGGCCGGTGCCCCGCCGCCAGAGCGCTGACGGCGAGGAACGCCGAGGCGAGCCCGCCGCTGTAGGCGATGGCGTAGTCGCCCTTCAGCTCCTTCAGGGCGTCCAGGGCGCGCCCCACCGCTTCGGCCGGCCCCCTCCGCGGCTCGGCGGGCTCCGGCCGCTGCCGCGTGACGGTGACCCCGGCGGAGTCGACCCGTACGACGGTCCCCACGGCCAGCCGCTGGACGCCCGGCAGCAGAGTCGCGTCGGGCGAGGGCATCGTGCCGTGGATCAGGGCCAGCAACTGCCCCGGGTCCGGCGCCTGTTGGCGTCCGCGGGTCAGGAACGCCCCCAGGTCGTCGCCCCACTCGATCCGGCCGTAACCGACTCTGTAGTACACCGGCCGGCTCCCCGGACTCTCCCGGCTCAGCCGGAAGACGTGCGGTGACGACCGCTCGATCCGTACGCCGCCGGGGTCCGCCCACGGACTCGGATCGGTGCAGCGGATCCCGTCCCGGGTCGCCTCCGCGAATCCCGGCACGCCGACCGGTCGTGCCATTGTTTCCGTCTTCGTCTCCGTCATCAGTCCCGCCCCGATCGATGCACCTCTACATAGGTCTCCCGTACCGGCAGCGACGTGCTCACCACCGCTTCCCCGCACTGCACCCACGCGTAGAAACCCGAGGGCGGCGTGACCGGCACCATCTCGCGCCCCAGGTGGAAGGAGGCGGGAAAGCCCATGCGCCGCAAACCCGCGACGAGGAAGAGAGCGTCGTCCACCGGGTCCAGGAACCCCATCGTCAGACGCTGCGCGAACCGCAGCCGCATCACGGCGACTCCGGTGTCGCGGCTCCCGGGAACACGTCCCGGACGGCGGATCCTGGGCGCGTGCACGCGCGGCCAGTTGTCGAGGCGGTACGAACCGTCCTCGCCCTTGACGGATTCCACGAACCGGCGCGCGCCGCGCGCCGCTTTCACCAGCAACAAGAAAGGCCCTCCCCGAGCACAGTGACGAGCAGTGGGACAAGCAGTGGGACAAGCGGTGGGACAAGCAATGGGGCATGGAAATGGTGGAAAGTAGCCCGCCGGAGCCGGTGCGCCGCGGACGCGGTGGCTCCGGCGGGCGCCCGGGGTCCTAGTACTCGCAGATGAACTTCCAGCTGCACCAGCCGCTGCAGCATTCCGACGAGCTGAGGCACGAGACTCCGCACTCGTACGAACTGATGCAGCCGCCGCCGACCCCCTTGCACCGCTCGGCCACCGTGGCGGGCGCGGCGAACATGTACTGCTGCAGGCCGTCGCTGGCGAGGCGTGCGGCAAGTGACGTGGTGGTCACGTTGTCCCCTTTCTTCGTGCGCGGCGGGGTCCGCGCACGATGTCGGCTGGTCACTAAAAGTATCGTCACCTGTACTTACCGTCACCAGGCGTGCGGAAGCCCGGGCTCCGGCGCGAAGTGCGCTGCTCACGCTCTTGTGCGGTCGCCGGGCGCGTGTGTAGGCGGTGCGGTATGCCGTGCGGTGCGGTCGGCGGTTGGTCGCGGTCGGAGTGTCCCGCCCCGGCCTGTAGCGTCGGGGGCATGGGTGAGCACTCTGTAGTAGATGTCGGCGACGTACGACTGGCCTATCGGACCTGGGGCGATTCGTACGGGGCGCCGGTCGTGCTCCTGCACGGGCTCGGCTCGTCGTCGGCGAGCTGGGAAGAGGCCGGGGAGGCACTCGGCGAGGAATGGCGGGTCTACGCGATCGACCTGCGCGGGCACGGCGAGAGCGACTGGCCCGACGAGTACTCCGTCGAGCTCATGCGGGACGACGTCCTGGGCTTCCTCGACGAGCTGGAGATCGACCGGGTCGGCGTCGTCGGCCACGGCATGGGCGGGATCGTCGCCCGGCTGCTGGCGCAGGACAACTCGGACCGCGTGGAGCGGCTCGTCCTGGAGGAGACCCCGCCGCCGTTCCCCGGCGCCATCGAAGCTCCGGCGGTACGCCCCGACGCGCCGCTGGACTACGACTGGCCCGTCGTACCGGCCATTACGAGCCAGATCGCCGACCCCGACCCGGACTGGGCCGAGAGCCTCAGTGAGATCGTCGCGCCGACCATGATCATCACTGGCGGTCCGGACAGCTCCATGCCGCAGGACCGGATGCCGGACATGGCCGCGCTCATCCCGGACTGCCGGCTGATCACCATCCCGGCCGGTCATTACGTACATGAGGAGCGTCCGCGCCCGTTCGCGCACGAGGTCACGGAGTTCATGACCAGCTGATCCGGCTGATCTTCAGGACGCGGGTCGGTTACATGCCGTTCGATCACAACGACCACTACCACCGGCTGCTGCTCCGGTACGTGCCGCGCTCCGCGCTCACCGCCCTCGATGTGGGCTGCGGAACCGGCCGGTTCGCGCGCAGGCTCGCGGCTCTCGGTCTCGAGGTCGACGCCGTCGACCCGGCAGCCGAGGCCATCGACGCCGCCCGCGCGGCGGGCGGTCCGGTGCGCTACCGGCAGGCCGACATCACCGAACTGGCCCTGCCCCGGCAGCACTATGACTACATCTCCTGCCTGGCGAGCCTCCACCACATGCCGTTCACCACGCTCGCCGCGCTGCGCGACGCCCTTGCCCCGGGCGGGGTGCTCGTCGTGCTCGGCTGCGCCCCCGAGACGTCCAGGACCGACTGGGCCTGGAGTCTCGCCGCAGTGCCGGTGAACGCGGCCGCCCGGCTCGCGGTGGGCGCACGGGAACGGGTGGTCGGAAGGAGCGGGGAACGGGTGGTGGCGCCGGTGCGGCAGCCCGTCATGCCGCTGGCCGAGGTCAAGCGGGCGGCGGCGGAACTGCTGCCGGGGTGCGGGGTGCGCAGGCTGCTGTTCTGGCGGTATCTGCTGGTGTACCGCAGCCCCTGACGCCTAGCGGTGGTACCAGTCCGTGCTGTCGCTGATGGCGATCGAGACGTACGTCTGATGGATCGCCACCAGCGACGCCACCATCCTGGGGTCCCAGTCGTCCCGCATGACGCGGTAGTCCCCCGCCAGGCCCCGGTAGGACATCACGGCCCGGCCGGCGCCGTCGCGCCAGACGATGCGGCGCGGGGTCGTGACCGGGTCCTGCGCGAGGCCGGAGAAGGCGGCGACGACCAGCGCGATGTTGAGGGGCAGGAGCACCGTCCACCACAGCGCCCACCACATCAGCCGGCCGGCCGAGCCGCGCACCGGAGGGGTGCCCTCCTGGTCCATGGTCCAGTGGGAACGGCCGATGCGGAAGATCCGCCCGCGCCGCAGTGAGATGCGGCCGATCAGTGTGCCGTCCGGGTCCAGTACCCGGTAGACGAAGCGCGGGCCGCCGAATCCGAAGCCGGTGCCGTGCTCGGTCGTCACGGTGGCGAGGACCTCGCGGCACCGCTCGTCGCCGTACAGGAGGATTTCCCGGGCGCCGGGGAGGTACGTGTGGGGGCCGCCGGCAGCGGTATTGCGCAGCAGGTACGCCACGGGGCGCGGGCCGTCCTTCGACCTGCCGTCGTCGGCCGTGACCATGACCGGTGTGCCCGGCTTGAGACCGATGGATTTGTCGCGGCCGCGCGCAGTGTGGCTGCGGGGGTCGAGCATTCTGTACGTGATCGCCATTCAGGCGGCCCCCTATTTCCTGATCCGTTCCGTTCTGGGGCGTCAGCCTAGTAGTGGGTCGCGCGCGCACTCTTGCCGGGCATCGCCGCGCATGGCATACAGGTCTGGACCATTGCCCTCGAATGAAGGGTCTGACCGTGCAACGCCCCACCGTTCGCGCTGTGTTGGCCTGCTCTGTGTTGTTTGTTGTGGCCGCGACCGCCTGTTCCGCGACCGAACCGGAACGGGACACCGAGAAGCCGTCCAGGCCGGGCGGGGTGACGGCCCAGGCGGGCAGCGCCACCTCGGTCCACGTGATGTGGGACCGGTCGACGGACAACAAGGCGGTCACCGGTTACGAGGTGTACGAGAAGGGCGCCAAGGTCAAAACCGTGACGGGGGCGCGGCACATGATCGACGTCGACCGGCTCTCTCCCTCCACCGCCTACACCTTCACCGTCCGCGCCCGCGACGCCGCGGGCAATCTGTCCGCCCCCAGCGGGGCCGTCCCCGTCAGGACCCCCGCCCTCGCGCCGGATGACCGGAAGGCGCCGTCCGCGCCGGTGAAGTTGCGGGGGCGTGTCGAGGGGACCGGTGCGGTGAGTCTGTCCTGGGGGCGGTCCGCCGACGACACCGGCGTCACGTCGTACGACATCTACCAGGAGGACTCCCGCATCCACAGCGTGCGCGGCGCCGGCACTTCGGCCCGGATCACGGGGTTGCGGCCCGGGACCCTCTACACCTTCACCGTCCGGGCGCGGGACGCCGCGGAGAACTCGTCGGGGGACAGCAACGCCCTTGACCTGACCACTGTTTCGGGGCGTGGCGATGGTCCGTCCACCGCGCCGCGGGGATTGACGGCGACGGCTCGTACGAAGGCGGGCGTACGCGGGATCGAGCTCCGGTGGACGCCTCCGCGTGTCGCGGGTGGGGGTGCGAAGGGGGGTGTCGTGCTGGAGCATCAGCTGTTTCTCAACGGGAAGTTGGCCACGACGATCGTGTGGGGCGCGACCCCGCCGACGGGGCCGGCGACGTACCACTTCACGGTCAGCGAGCCGCCCGGCACCCGCTACAGCATCAAGCTCCGCGCGAAGCTGCCGGACGGGAAGTGGGGCGACTTCTCGGCGCAGCGGACCGTGGTGACGCGTTGACAAGGCGCTGGGCGCTCGTTTGTAATGGTGCGCGTGTCGCGTGACGCCGGCCAAAGAGAAGTGGGCAGGCCGGTGGTTGGGCGAACACCATTCATCAAGGGACGTGTCATGAGTTCTTACTCCGCTCCCTGCGTCTGACGTAGCCGACGTAGCTGACGTATCAGTACGTCTTCTTGTCTTTCCGTACGCCTCCGCGCACTGCGCGCCGCGCTGCCGCGGAACCCGATCCTGCTTTGGAGACACACTCCGCATGCCCACATCGTTCAATCAGTCCGTCGTCGAGGAGTTCCGAGCCAATGGCGGAAAGGTCGGCGGCCCCTTCGAGGGTGGCGACCTCCTCCTGCTCACCACCACCGGTGCCAAGTCCGGAAAGCGGCACACCACCCCTCTCGGCTATGTCCGCCACCGAGACCTGCTGCTCGTCGTCGGGTCCGCCGCCGGCGCGCCCCGCCATCCCGCCTGGTACCACAACCTGCTGGCCCACCCCCTGGTCCAGGTGGAAATCGGCACCGAGGAGTACGAAGCCGTCGCCGTTCCGGCGGAGGGTGCCCGGCGCGACGAGCTCTTCGCGTACGTGGTGGGCGAGGAGCCCGGATACGGCGACTACCAGGCCGGGACCAGCCGGATTCTGCCGGTCGTGGTGCTGGAGCGCGCCGAGCACGAGACCGCGGCGGGCCGCCCTCGCGAAGTCTCCAGCCTCGCCGACAAGCTCATGGAGGTTCACGCCTGGCTGCGCGCGCAGTTGAAGCACGTGAGCGCCGAAACCGACGCCCATTTCGCCGAGCGGGCGGCTCACCAAGGGCCGGGCGCGCCGCCCTTGGAGACGGGACTGGGGCTTCAGATACGGCAGCACTGTCTGGCGTTCTGTCAGTCGCTGGAGTTCCATCACCGCAGCGAAGACGCGCACGTGTTCCCCGGACTCGCCCGCGAGTACCCCCACTTGAGTGCGGCGCTCGACCGGCTTCGGGACGAACATGTGACGGTCGCGCGGCTCCAGGAGGAGTTGCTGGCTCTGCTGGCCGGCATCGGGCGCGCTGAGCCGGAACGGTTCCGGAGTGAGTTGGCCCGGATGACGGAGGAACTCAACGCCCACCTCGATTATGAGGAGGAGTCGCTCATTCCTGTGCTTGCCGGGATTCCGCTTCCGCCGCGTGGCTGAGCGTCATCAGGCGGTTGTGCTCTGCCTCCGGGACCTGTTCGCCTGAGGAGGGGAGCAGCTGGGGGATGCCGTCGACGATCGGGTAGCGGCGGCGCAGGCGCGGGTTGTAGAGGGCGTCCTCCGGTGCGAGGAGGGTGAGCGGGCCCTTGTCCAGGGGGCAGGCCAGGATCTTCAGCAGGGGGTCATCGGGGGTCATGGCTCAACTCCGGGGAGGGGGACGGGGAGGGGGAGGGGGTCGGGGTGGGAGTGGGTTGGGGGGTGGGGGGCTTTTGGTGGGTGGTGAGGGTCAGGAGGACCGTTACCGCGAGTGCGGCTCCCGTCAGGTGCAAGGTCAGGAGTAGCGGGTCGTCGGGGAGTGACTCGCCGAAGGCGAACGTTCCCGCGACTGACGTGTAGAGGCAGGACGTTGTGGTGCAGACGGGGACGATCAGCGATGCCCTGCAGCGCTGGAGTGCCGTTTGGGAGAGGAGCAGGCCGGTTGCTCCCGTGATCAGGAGGAGGTACGGGTACGGGCTCGTCAGGAGGGTGAGTGCGGCGCCCGCCGGGTCGTCCACGGTGGCCGTGGTGAGGTGCGCGGAGACACCCTTGATCGCCAGGGAGCTCACGCCGTAGACGAAGCCGACCGCCACTCCGTACTCGACGCCTGCGGTGGGCCGGCGGTGGCGGTGCGCCGTGCGGTGCTCTGTGGCGACGTACAGGGCCAGGCCTGTGGCCAGGGAGAGGGCGCTGAGAAGCAGGACCAGTGGGTAGGGGGCTTCTTGGCCGACGCTGTGTGGTCGACCGCTCAGGGAGCTGACCACCATGAGCAGGGCCAGAAGGACGGTGGCCAGCGCGTAGCGCTCGCGGGTGGATGTGCGTTCGCCCAGGAAGAGATTCGAGAGGATGAGGAGCAGGACCAAGCCTGAGACGAACAGCGCTTGGGCCGCGGCCATCGGGAGGGTTCTGTACACGATGAGCTGCGCGGCGAAGCCGCCGGCCAGGGCGAGTGAGCCGCCGATCCACAGGGGGCTGGCGAGGAGGTGGCGGAGCAGGTGGGCGGGGCGGCGTACGTTCAGTGCCGGGAGCTTGGTCAGCGCGCGCTTCTCCAGTACGAAGCCCGTGCTGTACAGGACGTTCGCCAGCAGCGCGGCCGCCACGCCCCACCACATCACGCTCAGTCCCCGTCGCGGCGGCGGGCGTGCGCCAGCAGGATCGACGCCGCTGTGGGTGCGGCGGAGCAGATCAGCCGGTCCAGGGGGCGCAGGGGGCGGGGGACGCCGTGGAAGGGCGCGCCGGTGATGCGGATGACGTCGAAACCCGAGGCGGTGAGGAACTCACGCAGTGCGCGGGCCGTGTAGAGGCGGAGGTGGCCCACCACCTCGCGGCCCGGGCGGCCGTGCACCGCGCGCAGGCTCACCTCCGAGAACACGGGCTGGGTGCCGGTGAGAAGGAGGGCGCGGTTGTACCAGGCGGCGAGGTTGGGCGTGGAGAGCATGAGGTGGCCGCCGGGGGTCAGGACGCGGCGTAACTCGTCCAGCGCGCTGTCGGGATCCACCAGGTGTTCTATTACTTCGCTGAAGAGGATCGCGTCGGCTGCGCCGGTGGCGAAGGGCAGGCCGTTGTTGGTGAGTTCTCCCCTCACTACGTGCGTGAGGTGCGCGGAGGCGCGGCGCAGCGCGTCCTGCGACCAGTCGACGCCGATGACGCGGTGGTCGCGCAGGAGTGGAGCGGCGGTGGCGGCCGCGGTGCCGTCGCCGCAGCCGATGTCCAGGACGGTGGCCGGGGAGTGGCGGTGGCGGTGCGGGTGCTGGTGCCGGTTCCGGTCCAGGGCGGTGGCCAGGATGCGGGCCTGGCGGAGAGTGCGGGGGGCGCCGGAGGCCACGGGGACTGCCGGGTTCTCGTAGAAGTCCTGGAGGGGTGTTGTCGTCATGTGTTCTCTCCGGACGTCGCGTCCAGGTACTCCGCGAAGAGGTCCCGCAGTCGTTCGCCGTCGGCGGCTCCCAGCAGTACGCCCGACCAGCGCAGCGCCAGGTGCAGGCGGCCCGCCGTGCTGGCCGTGGTGACGGTGAGGCCGCGCGGCATGCGGGCGGGGGCCGAGAACCACACGGCCGTCGCGCGGCCCGCGCCTTCGCCGAAGTCCAGGGGGTACGGCACCCGGCCGATGTTGCTGAGAAGGGTGGTCGATGTCCATGGCGCCGCTGTTCGGCGCAGGGCGCGGGTGAACGCTGCTCGGAGTGACACGGGTAGCACGGGCGCTGTGAGCAGGGCCGCGCCGTGGCCCAGTTGGGGGCGGGGGAGAGCCTTCAGCGTGCGGGTGCGGAGGGCTGTGCGGCGTAGGAGGGCCGGGATGTCGGGGTGGGTCAGCTCTTCGGGGGCGTAAGGGACCTCTACCAGGCGGGTGCCGTTGCCTATGGGCATGTCCAGGCCACGGGAGCGGTCGTCCACCGGCATCGTGATCCGCATGGGGCGGGGCGGGGTGCCGTGCTCGCGGTTCCAGGTGGCGATCATGCGGGCGGTGGCGACCATGAGTTGGTCGTTGACCGTGTACGGGGCGTCCCGTGGGCGGGTCGGGAGGGGGAGGTCGGCTGTCAGCATGCCATTGGCTGTGGTGGAGGTTGGCCTGCCCTGGGCTACGCGCGCCACCGGGGCGAAGCCGGGGCGGGGGGTGGGGTCGGGGCGGCCCTGGGGGGTGGTGGGGGCGGGGGCTCGGGTGGGGGCGGTGGTGGGGGAGTTGTCCTGACCGCCGTAGATCTCGGCGGCGGTGGCCAGGACGCGGAGGCAGGCGGGGCCGTCCAGGGCGGTGTGGTTGATGGTGAGGAGGAGTACGTGGTCTATGACTTCCAGGCGTACGGGTGGGGAAAGGGTGAGTGGGGGTGCGTGGGAGAGGGCGCGGGTTCGGGCCTCTGTGAGGGCGTGGGGGGTGGGGGGCGGGAACGTGACGACTTCGGTGTCGGGGTGGTGGGTCAGTTCCCATTCGTACCGGCGGCGGTACCAGGGGCCGGGGGCCTCGCGCATCAGGATGCGGGGGTGGCGTCGCAGGGCCTCGTTGAAGGCGGCGCGCAGGCGGGCGGGGTCGGGGCGGCCGGGCAGGTGCACCTCGATGTGTACCGTCTCGGGCACTCGGGGGTGCAGGCAGTGCCGGGTGACTTCGTCGACGACGGTGAAGGGCACGCGGCGGGGGTGTTCATGCTGGAGCGCGGTCACGTTGTCCTCTCCTCGCCGGGGGCGGCTCCCTGGGGCGGGACGCCGGTGTCCGGGGTTCCGGGGGCCCCCGGCTCCGGGGTCGGTGCCGCGCCGGGGCGTCTCCTCGGGCGCCGAACGTTCGGGTAGCGCGTTGTTTCTTCGGGCTCGTTGCGTTCGGCGCCCTGCGGGGAGCGCCCCGGCACGTCCCCTCCTGGCACCGGGATGTTCGGGGCGGTGCTGTGGGCGTTTCGGCCTGTCGTCACCAGGGCCGCCGTCAGGGCGGTCAGGGCCAGGAGTTGTGCTGCGGGGCCGAACGCGCCCTCCGATGCCGAGGCCGGGGCGCCCGCTTGCAGGGCGGCTGTCGTGCCCGCCGCCGTCATCGCCAGCAGGGCTATGGGGGGGAGCAGGGTGTGGCGGAAGTGGGCCACCAGGGCCAGGGCTGGGACCAGTAGGGCCAAGGGGCCTGAGGTTATGGCTAGTGCGAGGGTCAGTGCGGCCAGGCCCAGGATCGGGCCTGGGGTGGGGGGTGGCGGTGGGGGTGTTGGCATTGGGGTTGTGCGGCGGTACAGGGTGAGCGCTGCCAGGGCCGTTACCGCCAGTGCGCCGCCTATCAGGCCTGCTTCGTACAGTCGCGCCGGTTTGTACTCCAGGCGAACCTGGCCGCCCGCTCCTTCTGGGATCAGCCAGCCCTGCTGCCAGCCGTCCAGTCGCACTGAAGGCAACTGCCGGCCGTTGAGCGTGGCCTGCCAGCCCGGGTTCGCGTTCTCGTAGGTTTGGAGGTACGACGCTTCGCCCGGGCCCACTGTCAGGGAGCGGCGGTCGCCTGCGGCGTCCTGGATCGTGACTTCGCGGGATCGCTCGGCAGGGGGTGCTGCCTTGTTTCTGGTCAGGGTGATGTCGGTGAGGGCCAGCGGGCCCGCGTCGCCTGCTTCTATGCGGTGGGTGCCGGCGGACAGGCTTGCTTTGCCGTTGCGCTGGGTGCCCGCGCAGAGCGAGACCTCGACGGGGCGGCGTTCTGTGAGGTCGCTGAGCTTTCCCTTGGCGCTTGTGGCGTGGAACGTGCCGTCGATGGAGAGGATCGGGCCCTTGCCACAGGGGAGTTGGAAGGTTTGAGAGGGGCTGGGCTGCGGGACTTGGAATTCGGCCAGTGCTGGGATGTATATCTCGCTCAGGCCTACGGGGAGCTGCATCTTGTTGTTCGCCACCGGGTTGTGGACCGTCAGCGGTGCTGAGCGGGTGATGGTGATGTCCAGGCGGTCGGTGTTGATCGGTTCGAAGCGGGCCAGGCCGTTTTCGTCGACGGAGACCGTTGCCGCACCGTTCGGAGAGCTGATCTCCACTTGTTCCGGGCGGGTGGACAGGCCGCCTGCCGGGGCGAACACGATCTCGCCTATGGGGCGCTTTCCCGGCCAGCGCAGGTGCAGGGTGGGGTTGCTTCCGGCTATCCATGCCGTGGTCAGATCGCCGTCGACCAGGTTGCGCGGGGTGAGCGACGCGCCCAGGCGGGCGGTCGAGTCGGCCGTGGCTGTGAGGCGGCGGCGCTGGTCGGGGGCGAGGCTGAAGAGGAGTTCGTCCAGTTCGTCGCCCGGTACGGGCAGGGCGGTCGCCCGTAGTGCGTAAGCGCCTGTTGTGGCCGTCGAGAACTGGCGGTGCAGGCCCACCTCCGCCGACGCCGGCGAGAGGCCGCCCGGGTCGCTGCCCCGGTGGAGCGAGATCAGGTCCGGGTTCGAGTCCGGGGGGAGGGAGAGCAGGCGGGTCACCTGGACGCCGGGGATGTCGACGGTCGTGAAACCCGCGCCCATCAGGCCCGGTCGGCCCTGCTGGGAGCTGACGATGGTCAGCTTGAAGTACGTCGTCCTGCCGGGGGGTGCGTCTATCTGCTGGGGTGCGCCATTGGGGTGCAGGGGGCTTGTCCTGCTGCCGGTGTCCGTTTCTACTCGTACGGCCGTGGGTGCGGCTCTTACGCCGTCCGACGGCAGGGGCGTCACCTGGATTCGGGTGGGGATGTTTGTTTTCTGGGTGAAGTCCGCGCGCAGCCATTCGCCTGTGGGATTCGCCGCGCTGCCCTCCGCCCACGCCGTGTCCGCATTCCCGTCGAAGGCGTTCACCGGGTCGTACTGCGGCAGGTGGAACAGCCAGTTGCCGCTGCTCGACGCCGTCACCGATTTCGCGCCGCGCAGGACGGCTGTTGTCTGGTGCTCGATGCCGTTGGTGGGGAGGATCTGGCGGGGGGAACGGCCCGGGTCCTGGAGGCTGTTGGGGTGATTCTTCTCTGTGGCGGTGTAGGTGTAGGACGTGTTGGAGTTGACCAGTCCGAAGCGGGTGTCGGCGCGTCGCAGGCCGTCGCCCGTCGCCTGAATGGCAGGGTCGCCGAGGCCGGGGTGGCTGTCACCGGTGAGTACGGACGGTCGCCTGCGCATGGTGGGGTCGGAGGAGAGCGGCAGCAGTGTCTCGGGGCCGCCGCTGACCACTGCTGTGTCCGCCGCCGCGTTGAGGCCGAATCTGGAGGGCCGTTCGGTTGTGGTGGGGGGCTCGTAGATCTCTACCGCTTGCTGGCGTGGGTAGAGGCCCTCGATCTGGATCGGGGTGTCGTCCGGGATGCGACCGCCGGTCAGTACCGGGCCGAAACCGGTGAGGCGCGTGTAGCCGGACTCTTCCAGCGTGCGCTTCACCGTTTGCGGCGGTACGTAGCCCATCTGGTCCGGGTCGAGATCGTTGCGTACGACTATGTAGTGCAGGCCCGCGCGACTTAAGTAGTCGGCGAGGCCGGGGACTTGAGCTCCTGTGGTGAGTGCTTGTTCGACCGCGTCCATCGCGCGTCGGTTGCCCGGGGTTCCGAACGGCACATAGTCGCGCTGCGCCCAGCGCGAGTCGGCCAGCACGTCGAGTGGCTGGTCGATCGGTGAGCCCCAGGTGTAGAGGCCGTGCGCGGTGGCGGGGACCACTAGGGCGCGGCTGTCGGGCGAGTATTTCTTCAGCCAGGCGGCTGTCGCTTCCCAGTGATGGGGCAGCTTGCTGAAGGAACCCGGCTGGAGGATGTTGCCGTTGAGGTAGGGGAGGGCCAGGGCCGGGAGGATGAGGAGCGCTGTGACCACTGGCGCCAGGCGGCGGACCTGCCTTGGGCGTGCGCTTTCGGCCGCTGTGGCAGTGATGTGCGTCAGGCCGAGGGACAGGGCAAGGGCCAGGCCGGGCTGGAATTTGTAGATGTTGCGGAAAGGCACCAGCCACGTGTTGAGCCAGTCCTGGACTGTGGAGTGGAACGGGCCGCCCAAGGGGCCGGCGTATCCGGCGAGGGTGAGAGTGGCTACGGAAAGTGTGATGAGGAGCAGCCAGCGGCGCTCCGGTAGGTCGCGGCGGGCCAGGCCCGCCAGGCCCAGTGCGGCGGCCAAGGCCGAGCCGAGGATGGTGAGGGCTGCCGTGGCGACCGTCCAGCCCGCCGGCAGCCACGCCTCGCCGAAGTGCAGGTACGCCGTCCAGTTGCCCGCGCCCCGCAGCAGTTCCGTGGCGGACATGGTCGCCGTGGTCGTCTCGGACTGTTCCACGTAGGGGAGGAAGTTCTCGCCGTGTATGCCGAGGATGAGGAGGGGGACCACCCACCAGGCTGTCGCCAGCAATACGCCTGGCACCCACCATGCGATCAGCGCGCGGCGGCGGGGTGTGGGCGCCCTGCTGAGCAGGTAGAGCGCTACGGGGAGGAGTGCGGCGAGGGTCGACGCCGCGTTCACTCCGCCCATGCAGGGGATCAGGAGTGCCGAGCGCAGGGCGGCTGTGCGGGGGGTTGTGCGGGGGTTGGTGAGCGGCAGCAGGACCCAGGGCAGGAGTGCTCCTGGAAGTGCGGCCGCCGATGTGGAGCCGATGACGATCGTGTACGTCGGCCACAGGGCGTACGCCGCCGCACCGAGGAGGCGGGTCGTGGGCGAGCCGACGAGCAGACGCTCGGCCAGGCGCAGCGCGCCCCAGAAGGCTGTGGTGACGACTATCGACAGCCACAGGCGTTCCGCCAGCCAGACGGGCAGGTTCACCAGGTCGGCCAGCGCGTAGAACGGCAGCATCGGGAAGACGTAGCCGACGTACTGGTCGAAGATTCCGCCGAAGCCCGCGCGGCTGTGCCACAACTCGCCCAGGTCGGAAAGGAATTTGAACGGGTCCAGTGCCACGCCGAGTTTCGTTTCGAACGTCATCCTGCCCGGTGACGCCGCGATGAAGGCGATCAGTGCTGCCGAACCGAACGCGAACAGCCAGCGGCGCGAACGCGGCTCCTGGTGGGGGGTGGTCGTCATGGACACCGCCGGAGGATGAGGAGGAGGTTCCAGGTGGCGAACTCGCGCAGCAGGGGGATCTTCGGTACGACGGCGGGCAGGAACGGCCAGTAGCGGGCCCGGGCTGTCACCAGCTCGACGTCGGTGCGGGAACGTACCTGGCGCAGGGTGGTGCCGATGTGGATGGGGAAGAGGTTTTCGCCGAGCGTGTGCTTGGCGCTGCGGCCGGTGCGCCGTTCGTAGCGGCGGCGGGCCCGTTCGGCGCCCAGGTAGTGCCAGGGCGCCCACTCGTGGCCGCCCCACGGGGAGTACCAGTTGGTGAACGAGACGTAGATCAGGCCGCCCGGTGCTGTGACGCGGATCAGTTCGCTGAGGAAGGTTCGCGGGTCCTCGACGTGCTCCAGGACGTTGGAGGAGAAGGAGATGTCCGCTGTGCCGTCGGGGAGGGGCAGCAGATATCCGTCGGCCACCACCGCGCCCGCGGGCTTGCGGCCCCTGAGTTCGCGTACGTCCGGTTCGAAGAGGTAGCTGTGTGCGCCGCGCCTTCGGAACTCCTCGGTGAAGTGGCCGCTGCCGCCGCCGACGTCGACGACTGTCCGGTTGGCCAGGGGCTCGTACCGCTCCAGTTGGTCGGCCGCGTCACGGGCGAGCAGTGAGTAGCACCTGTCCGGGTCGGACTGCTCGTGCAGGAACGCCCGGAAGAGGGTGGCGGACCTGCGGAGGGAAGGGTCCTTCACCGCCTGTCACCTCCGCCGGTGGGAGAGGGCCGCCTCCGCCGCCACCGCCCGGAACTGGCGCACCGTGCTGCTCCACCGGTAGCGCGTGGCCCGCGCGGCCGCGGCCCGGCCCATCGCCTCGCGGCGCTCGGTGCTGAGGGCGAGTGCGCACCACGCGGCGGCGAACGAACTCTCACCGCGCGCCAGTACGCCCGTCACCCCGTCGGCCACGGAGTCCCGCAGGCCGGGTACGTCGAAGCCGATCGTGGGGGTGCCCCGGGTCGCGGCCTCGGTGACCACCAAGCCCCAGCCCTCGACCGCCGACGGGTGCAGTAAGAGGTGGGCCGCGCAGAGGAGTTGGTGTTTTTCCGCTTCGGAGACGTGGCCCTTGAAGATCACGTCGGGTCCTGCCAGGGCTTCCAGCCGGTAGCGCTCGGGACCGTCGCCGATGATCACCAGCTTGCCGCCGGTGACCGGTCTCACCCGTTCCCAGAGGCGGAGGAGGAGATCGATGCGCTTGTACTCGACCAGCCGTCCCATCGCGAGGAAGAGCGGCTCCGTGGAGCGAGGTGTGGGCTCTGGCGGCTGTTCGACTCCGTTGTGTACGACCCGGATTCGGCCCGGGTGCACTCCCAGTGCGCCCAGTGCGCTTGCCGTGGACGGCGACACGGCTACCAGGAGGTTTTCGCGCTGCGCGGCCGACAGTGCCCAGTGCTCCAGGCGACGGCCGAGGCCGGCTGCCGGACCCGGGTAGCGCATGCCCCAGAGCTCTGTGTGGACGTGGTTGACCAGACAGAGCGTGGGGCCGCGGTGCCACAGTGGGGTGAGGTACGGCAGGCCGTTGCAGACCTCGACCAGCAGGTCGCAGGCGCCGACCTGCCGGGCGAAGGCGTGCCGCGCCTTGATGAAGTGGCCGAGGTCGCCGCCCGCGGAGACGACCCGGTAGTCGCGGTACGCCGCCGGGCCTCCGCACAGCAGGGTCACCTGATGGCCGAGGGCGGTGAGGCCGTCCGCGAGGCGGTCGACGAGGAGTTCGGAGCCGCCCGCGGCCGGATTGCCCAGGTCGCGGCGGGAGAGAAAGACGATCCGGCGGGGGTGCCGGGAGGTCGGGTGGGGGAGTGGCTTGTGAGTCTCTTGGGGTTTCGCATCGTGCAGGGTGGGGGGCACGTGCTGGGGCATGCGAGCTCCAACTCGTCTCAGGGTGCGGAACCGGTGGGGGGCCGTGCGGGGGTGGGGAGGTCAGTTTTCGGCACGCTGTTCGATGCGGCTACTCACCTTGATGACAATTTCGGGACCGGAGTGAGCTGATGTGTCATCACATCGTGATGACAGGCGGCGCTGTACGTGGTTCACGCCCGCGTGCGACGAGCACCGCTCCTGCCACCGCCAGCAGTCCTCCAGCCCCGCCGCCGCCCATCGGCAGCGTCTCGCCCACCAGCTTCAGCCGATCGCTGTCGGACGAGGCCAGCTCCACCTGAGCGCGCTGCGTGGCGGGCGTGAACTCCAGCCGGCGGCTGTCGAGAAGAACCACCTTGTCCCGTTTCCCGCCGGGCGCGCGCAGCGTCTTGCGCGGGCCGATCGCCGCGTTCACGATGCGGCCCGTGCGGCGGTCGACGACCAGCTCGATGCCGTGGTTGGCGTACCACTCCTCGGCGAGCACCTGGCTGCGCTTCGGCAGCCCGACGAGCCGCCCCGGCACCAGCCTGGTGCCGGTCTTCGCGGGTTCTACGGCGCCGGTGAAGCGGTAGCCCTCGTACCCCTGGATCTTGCGCGTACCGGCGAAGCGGAGGCGGACGGTCGAGCCGAGCGTGTTGTCCCACCAGCGGTACGAGCGCTTCTGTACGCCGAAGGGGAACTTCAGGTACGCCTCCCCGTCGAAGGTCGGCTGCTCGCCGCAGCAGTGCACGGGCTCGTTGGTGCGGCGGTCGGTGACCCAGCGCTCCAGCGTCCACTGGAGCGAGTCGTGGGTGTCGGCGGCGGGGAGGGTGGCGTCGGTGTCGACGGAGGTCGAGACGTCCCAGACGGCCCGGCCGCTCTTCTCGCTGTCGGCCACATCGCCCCGTACCTGCCGGGTGATGGTGAGTTTCGTGTTGCCGACGGTCTTGATCCGGGAGGTGTCGAAGTAGCTGCCGGTGCCGGTGAAGACCGTGGTGACGTCCACGTCGACCGGTGTGCGTTTCGCGCGTGGCTCGACGTACCAGGCCAGCAGCGGGGCGAGTACGAGCAGGAAGACGCCGGCGCCCAGCAGGGCCAGCGACAGGGGGGAAGCGGTGCGACGCATACGGGCGACTCCAGTGGGGGCCGGCGAGGGGTGGCTCGGCGGATACGTGCACATGCGTATGGGCCGGGAACCGTAGGCGTCCTCTTGACGGACTGTCAATGGAGTGTTGACACTGGGCACTGCCGGACAGGACCGGTGGGTAACCGGTGGGGGAACCGGTGGGGCACAGCGTCAGAGAGGCTGACCCGACCATGTCCAGACTTCTTGCAGCAGCGCTGACCACCGTTGCTGCCGCCGCCCTCGCCGTGGGCGCCGCCTTAGCCGTCGTGGCACTGCTGAACGCCACCCCGGACCAGCCCAATGTGCCGCTGATCAGCTATGAGTCGGCGACGCCCCGGAAGTGATCCCGGTGGAAACGACCGCAGTGGACGGGGAGCGACGACGTATGGGCGACTGCTCGGCATGGGAGGACGTGCCCCGCCTCCAGGTACGGCAGTTCACCGACCGGGCCATGCGCGAAGTGCCCTCGCTCGCCCAGGAGATCCTCGACTGCATCTGCCGCGAACACCCCAAGCTGCCGCTGCTCGTCGACGAATCGGGCGAGCTGATCGCCCTCGTCGGCATCCGGCGCGCCCTGGAGGACTTCGTGCAGCATCTGGTGCTGGCGGAGGGGCGGCCGCACCACGTTCATCTCGAAGTCTTCCAGGACTTCGGGCGCGGCGAAGGGCTGCACGGCCGCTCCCTCGACTCCCTCCAGGCCATGTACCGGCTCGGCGTCCGGCTCGCGTGGCGGCGGCTCGCCGAGATCGGGCAGCAGGTGCGCATTCCGCCGCCCGCGATGTACGAGCTCGCCGAGTCCGGATTCGCCTTCCTGGACGGGCTGGTGGACCAGACCGTACGGGGATACGCCGAGGCCGCCGCGCGCCAGGCCGGTGAACGGCTGAGACTGCAACGGAAGTTGACGCAGGCGCTGATCGCGGAGCAGGGCGAGCCCGCCGACCCCGTCCACACCCGCTCGCTCGCCGAGCACGCCGCCAGAATCGGCTGGTCGCTGCCCGAGCGGGTCGCCGTGGGCGTGCTGCTGCGCCCGGGCCGCGCGTGCGTGGCCCCGGCCGTGGGGCAGGGCGTACTCCTCGACATGGAGAACGAGCAGCCCCTGATGATCGTGCCCGACCCGGCGCTGGCGGGGCGGCCGGAGCTGCTGCGCCGGTCGATGAAAGGCTGGTCGGGGGCGATCGGGCCGGCGGTGGCGCTGACCGAGGCCGCGAAGTCGCTGCGCTGGGCGGGGGCCGCCGTACGGCTCATGGAGCGGGGGCTGCTGCCTTCGGGGCGGCTGCTGCACTGCACGGAGTACACCGAGGCCTTGGTCCTTCTCCCGCCCGAGGAACTCATCGGCGACTTGACGCGCCGCTGCTTGGCCCCGCTGGCCGACTGCGGCCCCACACAGGGGCGACGGCTGGCGGAGACGCTGCTGGCGTGGCTGGAGACGCGGGGCGGCGCGCCGGAGGTGGCGGCCAGGCTCGGCGTACACCCGCAGACCGTGCGCTATCGGATGCGGCAGATACGGGAGCTGTGGGGCGACGAGGTCGACGACCCGGACCGCCGCTTCGAGCTGGAACTGGTGCTGAGGGCGCAGCGGTTGCGCGGCGAGCTGAGCGAGCCGATCCGATGACTTCCGCAGCACGCTGCCCCGGCTTGCGACGATGCCCGCTGGGCGGGCAATTCCAGCCCGTCCGGCGTTTGAGGACAAACGCCCGGAGGGCCTCCTGGGCTGCTCGCGCGTGACTCCGCCCCCGGTGCTGTGCGGGTACCGGGGGCGGAGAACAGCGGTGTTGATCAGCCGCGCAGCTGCTCGTACGCCGGCAGCGTGAGGAAGTCCGCGTAGTCCTCGTCGAGCGAGACAGTGAGCAGCAGGTCGTGCGCCTGCTGCCACTTGCCCGCCGCGAACGCCTCGTCGCCGATCTCCGCACGGATCGCGGCCAGTTCCTCCGCCGCGATCTTGCGGGCCAGCTCCGGGGTCGCCTTCTGGCCGTTCTCGAAGACGACGCCCGCGTTGATCCACTGCCAGATCTGGGAGCGGGAGATCTCCGCCGTCGCCGCGTCCTCCATCAGGTTGAAGATCGCGACGGCGCCCAGCCCCCGCAGCCACGCCTCGATGTAACGGATGCCGACCTGGACGGCCGAGACCAACCCCTCGTACGTCGGAACCGCGTCCAGCGAGTCGATGGCGATGAGCTCGCCGGGCGCCACCGACACGTCCTCGCGCAGCCGCTCCTTCTGGTTCGGCTTGTCGCCCAGGACCGCGTCGAACGACGCCATGGCGATCGGCACCAGGTCCGGGTGCGCGACCCAGGAACCGTCGAAGCCGTCGGCCGCCTCGCGGTCCTTGTCGGCCTTGACCTTCTCGAACGCGACCTTGTTGACCTCGGCGTCACGGCGGGACGGGATGAACGCCGCCATGCCGCCGATCGCGTGCGCGCCGCGCTTGTGGCACGTGCGGACGAGCAGTTCGGTGTACGCCCGCATGAAGGGCGCCGTCATCGTCACCGCGTTGCGGTCCGGCAGGACGAACTTCGCGCCGCCGTCACGGAAGTTCTTGACGATGGAGAAGAGGTAGTCCCAGCGGCCCGCGTTCAGCCCCGCCGCGTGGTCGCGCAGCTCGTAGAGGATCTCCTCCATCTCGTACGCCGCCGTGATCGTCTCGATCAGGACGGTCGCGCGGACGGTGCCCTGCGGGATCCCGACGTAGTCCTGCGCGAAGACGAAGATCTCGTTCCACAGCCGCGCCTCGAGGTGCGACTCGGTCTTGGGGAGGTAGAAGTACGGGCCCTTCCCGAGCTCGATGAGCCGCTTGGCGTTGTGGAAGAAGTACAGCCCGAAGTCGACGAGGGCGCCCGGCACCGGACGGCCGTCGAACTGGAGGTGGCGCTCGTCGAGGTGCCAGCCGCGCGGCCGCATCACCACGGTCGCCAGCTCCTCGGCGGGCTTCAGGGCGTACGTCTTGCCGGACTTCGGGTCGGTGAAGTCGATCCGGCGCTCGTACGCGTCGATCAGATTGCGCTGGCCGAGGACGACGTTCTCCCAGGTGGGAGCGGACGCGTCCTCGAAGTCGGCGAGCCAGACCTTCGCGCCCGAGTTCAGGGCGTTGATGGTCATCTTGCGGTCGGTCGGACCGGTGATCTCCACGCGGCGGTCGTTGAGCGCGGCCGGAGCCGGCGCGACCTTCCAGTCTCCCTCGCGGACCTGTGCGGTGTCCGGGAGGAAGTCCAGCGTGGAGGTACGGGCGATCTCGGCGCGGCGTTCGGAGCGGCGGGCCAGCAGCTCGTCACGGCGTGGCGTGAACAGCCGGTGCAGCTCGGCCACGAAGGCGAGAGCCGCGTCGGTCAGGACCTCTTCCTGCCTGGGCAGGGGCTCGGCATCGACGATGGCCAGCGGGGACGGCGCTGGTGCGGACATGAGCTGTCACTCCTTAGGCGGGCGACGCCTGACGGCCGCCGGGTCGCCCGAGAACGGCACAGAGTGCCATGGCTCCGAGGTACGGTCGCGGGCGCCGCCGAGTGGTGCAGGGCGCTTCTGACGTGTGGATAGTAGTTTCCTCATGGTGGAAGTTCAACGGTCTGTTGATATCGAGATTCTCATAGTCGACAGAAACTGGCGCTCAGTGCCACCTCGGTCACTCCAGGTGCCTCAGGTCCTCCGGCGTGTCGATGTCGTACGCCGCGGCCACATCCCCGCACTCGACGAGGGTGACCGCGCCCTCGTGTTCCTTCAGATAGGCGCGTGCCCCCCGGTCGCCCGTCGCACTCGACACGATGTCCGCCCACCGCTCCGCCCCGAAGAGCACCGGATGCCCCCTCTCCCCGTTGTACGCCGCCGCCGCGAGGCTCGAAGGCGTGCGGTACGCCGCCACCACGCGGCCCACCGCCGCCGCGCCGATCCCCGGCTGGTCGACCAGCGAGACGAGCGCGGCCGAGGCCCCCGTACCGGCCAGGGACGCCAGGCCGGCCCGCAGCGACGAACCCATCCCCTCGTCCCACTCCGGGTTGTCGACCAGCACGCATCCGGTCAGGTCGGCGCGCTCGCGCACCCGTGCGGCCGCCGCGCCCAGCACCACGTGCACCGGACCGCAGCCGCCCTCGCGCAGCACCCGTACCGCGTGCTCGACCAGCGGCCGCCCCCGGTACTCCAGCAGCGCTTTCGGCCGTCCGCCGAGCCGGCGACCGCCGCCCGCCGCGAGCAGAAGCCCCGCGATGCCGGCGGACCCGTCATCTCTTGTATGTGCCATGGGTTCTGCATACCGCATCGGGACGGGCGCCGACGGCCCGTCCTTGGATAGGGTGCCGTTCGATTCGATATCGGTGTTCTGGGTGGGAGACATGAGTTGATGAGTGGTCAGCAGCCGGACCGGGGCAGTTCCCCTCAGGTCTTCCAGCCTCTCGCGCAGGACGATCCGACCACCATCGCCGGGTACCGGCTGGCCGCCAAGCTCGGCGCGGGCGGCATGGGCAAGGTGTATCTCTCGTACACACCGGGCGGCCGGCCCGTCGCCATCAAGGTGATCCGGCCCGAATTCGGCGAGGATCCCGAATTCCGCCGCCGGTTCGCTCAGGAAGTGCAGTCCGCGCAGCGCGTACAGGGGCTCTTCACCGCGCCCGTCATCGACGCCGACACGGACGGCGCGCAGCCGTGGCTGGCCACCGCCTACGTGCCGGGCCCCTCGCTCGCCGACGCGGTCGTCGCGCACGGGGCGCTGCCCGTCGAGGCGGTGCTGCTGCTGATCGCCGGCATGGCGGAGGCCCTGCACGTCATCCACGGTGCCGGCATCGTGCACCGTGATCTGAAGCCCTCCAACGTACTGCTCGCCGCCGACGGCCCGCGCGTCATCGACTTCGGTATCGCGTACGCCGCCGACGCGACCTCGCTCACCGGCAGCGGCGTCACCATCGGCACCCCGTCGTTCATGGCCCCGGAGCAGGCCGCGGGGCGCAGGGTGACCCCGGCCACCGACATCTTCGCCCTCGGCCAGGTCGCGGCGTACGCGGCCACCGGATCCCCGGCCTTCGGCGAGGGCACCTCGCACGGGGTGCTCTACCGGATCGTCCACGAGGAGCCCGATCTCAGCGGGGTCCCGGAGCGGCTGATGGAGCTGGTCAGCCGCTGCCTGGCCAAGGACCCGGCGGCGAGGCCCTCGATCGCCGAGGTCATCGGGCTGTGCCAGTCGGCCAACGCCGAGACCGTGCTGCGCCGACCCGAGGACTGGCTGCCGGGCGCGGTCGCCGCCGACATCACGGTACGCGCGGCCGCCCCCGCCCCGGTTCAGACCCCGCCGCCCCCGTCGTCCGCCGCCTACTCGCCCACCACGCCGGTGGGCTACTCGCCCACCGCGCCCGTGGCCCCGGCGACCCCGCCCCCCGGCTTCGGCCCGCCCGCGCCGCACCAGGCCCCGGGGCAGCCGCCCTACGCCCACGCGCACGCCTACGCCCCGACGCAGCTGCCGACGCACCAGCCCCCGACGTACCCCGGACACCCGGCGGCTGCGAAGCCGCCTGCCAAGCGGGGGCCGCTCGTCGCGCTCGCCGCCGCGCTGATCTTCGGCGTCGCGGGCGGCGCCACGGTGTACGCGCTGCTCAAGGACGACGGGAACCAGACGCAGGGCGGCGGCACGGCGCAGGGCAAGGAGACGAACAACGGGGGCGAGGCCGCCCCCGACCCGAAGCCGGAGTCCAAGCCCGCCCCGAAGCCCGCCGTGTACAAGGGCATCAACCTCACCGCCGGCTACCACCTGACCCTCGGCGACGACGAACTCCGGCCCCAGCTGGGCGAGGACGGTGGGTACGAACTCTCCTACGACACCGGCGGGTATCTCGACGAGGAGACCTGGGACGGAAGTCTGGCGCTGCTCGACGCGGGGAAGGAGGGGTCCCTTGCCGCCTGCCGCGCGGAGACGCGGTACGTGGTGAGCGCCTACGTGAACAAGCTCTCGAAGGGGCGGCAGCTCTGCGTCACCACCGGTACGGGGCACGTGGGCCTCGTGACGGTCCAGGGAATCACGGTCGAGGGTTCGCCCAGTGACGACTACCTGACGCTGGACGTGACCGTCTGGCGCAACGCCGTCGACTCCGACGATTAGGTCCGCCCTCCGCCAAGTGGCGTACAGCCCGCCGATTGGCGTTAACTGATCCCAGCTCATGCGTACGGCGTCCGACCAGCGGCGTACGGGCTGAACCACTGGGGGAGAACCTTGTTGAGAAGTGTGGAACAGAGGTGCGTGACCGGCAACGGTGAGGACCCGCGAGTGACGGAGCTGCGTGCTGCCGTTTCGCGGTTGCGCCGTGAATTGGCCGGGCACCCCGCCGAATTGCCCGACCGGGGAGTCGCCGAGGACGAGTTGGCGTCGCTGCACGCGATGGCGCTCAGCGGCGTGCCCGAGATCATGCGGCTGCGGCGTTCGCTGCTGCTGGTCGCGGGGTCGATCGGCTCGGTCAGCGCGCTGGCGGAAGCGATGACGCAGGTACGCAACGCGGTTGAACTCTTCGGCCGCCGCGACTAGCGGTGCGGGTGCGGGCCCTGCGGGGCCTGTTCCCCGACCCGCCCCTTCCCGAACTGGGGGCAAGCCCCCAGCCCCCCAGTCTGGCCGGCACTACCCAGCCCCTCCGGCGTTTGAGGAGCGGGGTCTGGGGCGGAGCCCCGCAGGGCCGACCCCCGCCCGTCAGCGGCGGATCAGGCGGCGGGCCGTCGCCACCGCCACCGCGGACGTGCGCGAGTCCACGCCCAACTTCGCGTATATGTGCACCAGATGGGACTTGACCGTCGCCTGGCTGAGGAACAGCTTCTTGCTGATCTGCTGGTTCGACAGACCGTCGCCGACCAGTTGCAGCACCTCCAGCTCGCGCCGCGTCAGCGCCTGGGCCGGCGTCCGCATCCGGTCCATCAGCCGGTGCGCGACCGCCGGCGCCAGCGCCGACTGGCCGGCCGCCGCCGTGCGTACCGCGCCCGACAGTTCCTCCGGCGGCGCGTCCTTGAGCAGGTAGCCGCTCGCGCCCGCCTCCACCGCCGCCAGGATGTCGGCGTCCGTGTCGTACGTCGTCAGGACGAGCACCCGGGGCGACCCCGGACGCGCGGTGATCGCGGCGGTGGCCTCGCAGCCGTGCATCCTGCCCGGCCCGAACTGCAGATCCATCAGTACGACGTCGAAGTCGTCCGCCGCCGCGAGCTCCACCGCCCGCTCCGCGGTCGCCGCCTCCGCGACGACCAGGAAGTCCTCCTCGGTGTCGAGTACGGCGCGCAGGCCTGCCCGTACGACGGGATGGTCGTCGGCCAGCAGCAGGCGGACCGGGGCGCCGGGGGTCATCACGTGGGGTCTCCAGGGTCTCCGGAAGGCAGGGGCAGGGTGATCGCTACGGCCGTTCCCTGACCCGGCGCCGACTCGACGCTCAGCATGCCGCCGAGCGAGCGCGCCCGCGAGCGCATCGCCGGCAGGCCGAAACCGCCGCCCGCCCGCGCGGCGCGGGCCGCCAGGGGGTCGAAGCCGACGCCGTCGTCCACGACGTCCAGCGCCACCGAGGTGTCCATGAAACTGAGCGTGATCTCGGCGCGTGCGGCGCCCGCGTGCCGCACCGTGTTGGCGAGCGCCGACTGGGCGATGCGCAGCAGGGCCACCTCGTACGGAGTGGGCAGCTTCACCGGCGTACCGCTCACGGCGAACCGCACAGCGAGCCCGGGAGTCGCCGCGCAAAGCCGCTCCAGCGCGGCGGGCAGCGAGCCGTGCTCCAGGTCGGGCGGGGTCAGGGCCCGTACGAAACGGCGCGCCTCGGCCAGGTTGTCCTGCGCCGCCTCCCGGGCCTGGCGGACGTGCGCGGCGGCCGGATCGCCGACCGGCAGGGTGCGCTCGGCGGCGCGCAGCAGGAGCTGGATGCTGGACAGGCCCTGGGCGAGCGTGTCGTGGATCTCGCGGGCCAGCCGCTCGCGCTCGGCCAGCGTCCCGGCCGTCCGCTCGGCGGCGGCCAGGTCCTCGCGGGTCGCGAGCAGCTCGTCGATGAGCTCGCGGCGCCGCTCGCTCTCCCGGTACAGCGCCTGGTACCCGAGGACCGTCGCCACGGCGACCGCGGCGCCGAGCAGTGGCCCGATGAACGTTCCGGGCGTCACCGTCTGCCCGTGCAGGACGAAGCCGGCGATGGCGGCGGCCGCCGTCGCGACGACCGCGGCCAGGCCCCAGCGCATCGGCAGCAGGTGCAGCTGGAGGAAGTACAGCGGGAACGCCGCCCACAGCCCGTCCGGGGACAGGGCCAGCAGTATCAGCCAGGCGAGGCCCAGCGCGGCGAGCCAGACGGCGGCGGGCCGGGGCGAGCGGTCGACGGCCGGGCTCAGCGTTCCGACGGTGTAGACGACGGCCATCGTGACGGCCGCGAGTACGACCGCCGTCGCGTCGGGGGCGTCGTCGGCCACGGCCTTCACGGCGGCGAGCGCGATCAGCCCGCCGAGCAGCGCGTGCAGGCACAGGCGCAGTGCGCGCAGCACGGGAGTGAGCGGACGGGAGGGGAGGGGCGAGCGGGATGGGGAAGGGCCGGGGAGGGCAGAACTGGGGAAGGAAGGGCCGGGCAGGGAAGGGCCGGGTAGGGCAGAGCTTGGTTCCATGGCTTTTCCAGCGTAGGGCTCCGGCGCCGTTGCCCCGTCAATCAAAAGATTGATGTCGCGCCGATCCGTGGCGCGATGTTTTCGCGCGCCCCCGCGGCCAGGGTGGAAACATGTTTGTCGCATGGAGAGATCTCCGGTTCGCCAAGGGCCGGTTCGCGCTCATGGGCACGGTCGTCGTGCTGATCACGCTGCTGGTCGGGCTGCTGTCCGGCCTCACCGCCGGGCTGGCCAGGGACAACACCTCGGCCATCACCTCGCTCCCGGCCGACCGGCTGGCCTTCGACCGGCCGCCCGAGGGGCAGGAGGTGTCGTTCACCCATTCGTCGGTCGGCGAGAGCGTCTGGCAGCAGTGGGGGCGCCGGCCCGGCATCACCGCCGCCGAGCCGCTCGGTATCCGTACGACCAATGCCCGGGCGGGGGAGCGGGCGGCCGCCGTGTCGGTGTTCGGCGTCGAGCCGGGTTCGGGCCTGGCGCCGGCCGTCGAGGGCTTCGGGTCCGGGCGGGTCGTGTTGTCCGTACGGGCGGCCGAGGACCTGGGCGGCGCCGGGGTCGGGGACACGGTGCGGATCGGCGACGTGGAGGAGACCGTCGCCGCCGTCGAGGGCGACGACTCGTACAGCCACACGCCTGTGGTGTGGACTTCGCTCGACGACTGGCAGCGGCTCAGCAGCAGCACGGAGAAGCAGGCCACCGTCGTCGCCCTGACCACCGGCGAAGGCGCGGACCTCGCGGCGGGCGACCGGGCGGCGGGCACCGAGACCCGCACCATCGACGGCTCGCTGAGCGCCCTCGCCTCCTACGAGGCGGAGAACGGCTCGCTCCAGCTGATGCGCGGCTTCCTCTTCGTCATCTCGGCGCTCGTCGTCGGCGCCTTCTTCACGGTCTGGACGATCCAGCGCAGCGGCGACATCGCGGTCCTGAAGGCGCTCGGCGCCTCCACGCCCTACCTGTTGCGTGACGCGCTCGGCCAGGCCGTCCTGATGCTCGGCGCCGGTACGTTCCTGGGCACCGCACTCGCCACCCTCATCGGCGGCGCCGTCGCCGGTGACGCGGTCCCGTTCGTACTCGATCCGGTGACGCTGCTCGTCCCGGCCGCCGTGACAGCGGGCCTCGGCGTGGTCGGCGCCGCACTCTCCATCCGGCGCATCACCGCCGTCGATCCCCTCGTCGCACTCGGGAGCGCCCGATGACCGCCCTGCCCCCGCACCAGTCCTTGTCCCTTACGGACGTCACCCTCACCTACCCTGACGGCGACTCCCGCCTGACCGCGCTCGACGACATCACGCTCGACGTCGGCGCGGGCTCGCTCACGGCTGTCGTCGGGCCGTCCGGCTCCGGCAAGTCCAGCCTGCTCGCCGTTGCCGCGACGCTGGTCTCACCGGACCGGGGGAGGGTGGTCGTCGACGGTACGGACACGGGCCCCCTGAGCCGGGCCGAGAAGGCGGAGCTGCGGCGTACGCGCATCGGCATCGTGTTCCAGCAGCCGAACCTGCTGCCGTCCCTCACCTCGGCCGAGCAGCTTCAGGTGATGGCTCACGTGGCGGGACGCCCGCCCCGCCAGGTCCGTGACCGGGCGCGGGAGCTGCTGGACGCGGTCGGGCTCGCAGACAAGGCCGACCGCCGCCCGCACCAGCTGTCCGGCGGTCAGCGCCAGCGGGTGAACATCGCCCGCGCGCTGATGAACGAACCGGCGGTCCTGCTGGTCGACGAGCCGACCAGCGCCCTGGACCACGAGCGCGGCGCGGCCGTACTCGACCTGCTGGTCACGCTGACGCGCGAGCGCGGCACGGCGACGGTGCTCGTCACACACGACCGCGCGCACCTGGAGCGGATGGACTCCACGGTGACGATGGCGGACGGCCGTATCCCGGCCTGACCGGCCGGGACACGTGCTTGATCAGCCCTGCGTGCCGTTGTTGGTCAGCACGACCGAGAGGTCCTGGGCGACTTCCTGGAGTATCGGAACGATCTTCTCGGTCGCGGCCTCCGTCACCCGGCCCGCCGGGCCGGAGATCGAGATGGCCGCGGCCGTGGGGGAGTTGGGCACCGGGACCGCCAGGCAGCGGACGCCGATCTCCTGCTCGCCGTCGTCCACGGCGTAACCGGACCTGCGGACCTGCTCCAGGGCCTCCAGGAAGCCCTCCGCCGTGGTGATCGTCTTTTCGGTGGCGGTCGGCATGCCCGTACGGGCGAGCAGCGCGCGCACCTCCTCGGGCGGGGTGTACGCGAGGAGGGCCTTTCCGACGCCCGTGGAGTGCGGCAGGACCCGGCGGCCGACCTCGGTGAACATCCGCATCGAATGCTTCGAGGGCACCTGGGCGACGTACACGATCTCGTCGCCGTCGAGCAGCGCCATGTTCGCGGTCTCGCCGGTCTCCTCGACCAGGCGGGCGAGGTAGGGGCGGGCCCAGGTGCCGAGCAGCCGGGACGCGCTTTCGCCGAGGCGGATCAGGCGCGGGCCGAGCGAGTAGCGGCGGTTGGTCTGCTGGCGTACGTAACCGCAGGCCACCAGCGTGCGCATCAGCCGGTGGATCGTCGGCAGCGGCAGACCGCTGCTGGCGGAGAGCTCGCTGAGTCCGACCTCGCCGCCCGCGTCAGCCATCCGCTCCAGCAGGTCGAAGGCGCGCTCAAGGGACTGGACACCACCTGCGGGCGCAGCGGTTTTGGAAGCGTCGGTGGTGGCGTTGGACGACGGCACGTCAACGGTCCTTTCGAGGCGGATGGGCAAGGCAGCAGCCTACCCGCCGCATGCGCGGAGCACACGGTCTGCGTCAAGACGTCCTCGCCGGTCAGAGGGTGTTTGTCCGTGTGTCGACGGTCACGTCGGACGATCTCTCGACGCTCTCCTTGTACGTAGCCACCTTCTGTCACGCGAAATTCTACTTCCACTTTGTGGAAACATCCAAGCGGGTGGAGCGCTGTGCGCGGCCACGAGGGGCGGGATGGCCGAAGCCATGATCCCCTTGCAGGTCACAGGGGTCTCAGGGGCTGGGGAGGGTCTTGACGGGCCGGACCCCGAAGTGAAGACTCCTTCAACAAAACGTTGAATGTCACAGCGTTGAATTCCTGCATACGAATTCCGCATACCGAAGGTGAGGTCACGGGTGTCCGACGTCGTGGAACTGGTACTGCGCTCGACGCGCGTCATCACCCCCGAGGGGACGCGCGCCGCATCGGTGGCCGTCGCCGACGGGAAGATCACGGCTGTGCTGCCGTACGACGCCGAGGTGCCGGCCGGGGCCCGGCTGGAGGACTTCGGGGACGACGTCCTGCTCCCCGGCCTCGTCGACACCCACGTCCATGTGAACGACCCGGGCCGCACCGAGTGGGAGGGCTTCTGGACCGCCACCCGCGCGGCCGCCGCGGGCGGCATCACCACGCTGCTCGACATGCCGCTGAACTCGCTGCCGCCGACCACCACGGTCGACAACCTGCGCACCAAGCAGGACGTCGCCCGCCCCAAGGCGCACATCGACGTCGGCTTCTGGGGCGGCGCGATCCCGTCCAACGTGAAGGACCTGCGGCCGCTGTACGACGCCGGAGTCTTCGGCTTCAAGTGCTTCCTCTCGCCCTCGGGCGTCGAGGAGTTCCCCCAGCTCGACCAGGAACAGCTCGCCCGCTCGATGGCCGAGATCACCGGCTTCGGCGGCCAGCTGATCGTCCACGCCGAGGACCCGCACCACCTGGAGACCGCCCCGCAGAAGAGCGGTCCGGCGTACGCCGACTTCCTCGCCTCGCGGCCGCGCGACGCCGAGAACACCGCGATCGAGGGCCTGATCGCGCACGCCAAGCGCCTGGGCGCCCGCGTCCACGTACTGCACCTGTCGTCCTCGGACGCGCTGCCGCTCATCGCCGCCGCGAAGCGTGAGGGCGTACGCATCACGGTCGAGTCCTGCCCGCACTTCCTCACCCTCACGGCCGAGGAAGTCCCGGACGGGGCCACGGAGTTCAAGTGCTGCCCGCCGATCCGTGAGGCCGAGAACCAGGACGCGCTGTGGGAGGGGCTCGCGGACGGCACGATCGACTGCATCGTCTCCGACCACTCGCCCTGCACCACTGATCTGAAGACGCCGGACTTCGCGTCCGCGTGGGGCGGGATCTCCTCGCTCCAGCTCGGCCTCCCCGCGATCTGGACCGAGGCCCGGCGCCGCGGCCGCTCGCTGGAGGACGTCGTCCGCTGGATGTCCGCCGCGCCCGCCGAACTCGCCGGGCTGTCCCAGAAGGGCGCCATCGAGGTCGGCCGCGACGCCGACTTCGCGGTCCTCGCGCCCGACGAGAGCTTCACCGTCGACCCGGCGGAGCTGCACCACCGCAACCAGGTGACGGCGTACGCGGGCAAGACCCTGCAGGGCGTCGTCAAGTCGACGTGGCTGCGAGGCGTACGTATCGCCGACAACGGCACCCTGGCCGAGCCGACCGGCCGGCTGCTCGAAAGGAACAACTGACGTGTCTGACGTGGCGACCCCCTCTTTCACCGGTGACGCGAACCCGTACGGCAGCGGCGACCCGTACGCCGACTACCGCACCGCGGACTTCCCCTTCACGCACTTCGCGGACCTCGCCGACCGGCAGCTCGGCGCGGGCGTCATCGCCGCCAACGACGAGTTCTTCGCCGAGCGCGAGAACATGCTGCGGCCCGGGGCGGCGGAGTTCGACCCCGAGCACTTCGGCCACAAGGGCAAGATCATGGACGGCTGGGAGACCCGCCGTCGCCGTGGTGTCAGCGCCCAGCAGCCGCACCCGACGGACGAGGACCACGACTGGGCTCTTGTACGTCTGGGAGCGCCCGGCGTCATACGCGGAATCGTCATCGACACCGCCCACTTCCGCGGCAACTACCCGCAGGCGGTCTCGGTCGAGGCGGCGTCGGTGCCGGGATCGCCGTCCCCCGACGACCTCCTTTCCGGCGACGTGAAGTGGGTGACTCTGGTCCCCCGTACGGCAGTCGGCGGCCACGCGGCCAACGGCTTCGCCGTCGACGTCGAGCAGCGCTTCACGCACCTGCGGATCAACCAGCACCCCGACGGCGGCATAGCACGCCTGCGGGTGTACGGCGAGGTCGCGCCCGACCCGGCGTGGCTGGAGAGGCTCGGTACGTTCGACCTCGTCGCCCTGGAGAACGGCGGCCGGGTCGAGGACGCCTCCGACCGCTTCTACTCCCCGGCCACCAACACCATCCAGCCGGGCCGCTCGCACAAGATGGACGACGGCTGGGAGACCCGCCGTCGCCGCGACAAGGGCAACGACTGGATCCACTACCACCTGGTGGCGCAGGCCGATATCCGCGCCGTCGAGATCGACACGGCGTACCTGAAGGGCAACTCGGCCGGCTGGGCGGCGCTTTCGGTGCGCGACGGGGCCGAGGGCGAGTGGACCGAGATCCTGCCCCGGACCCGGCTCCAGCCCGACACGAACCACCGCTTCCTGCTGGACGCGGTCCCGGCCGCGACCGAGGTCCGGATGGACATCTTCCCGGACGGTGGCATCTCCCGCCTGCGCCTCTTCGGCTCGCTGACGGAGGCGGGGGCGTCGCGCCTGGCGGCCCGCCACCAGGAACTGGGCGGCTGACGGGGCTGACGCCACCGCGGGACGAATGACACGGAGTGCACCGGGACGCGACGGCCCCGGTGCACTCCGTTCTGTCTGGTTCAGGCAGCGTGACCGCCGTCCACCAGTACCTCGGAGCCCGTCATGTACGCGGCCTCGTCGCCGGCCAGGAACGAGACCGTCGACGCGACTTCGTCCGGGGTGCCGAAGCGGCCGAGGGCCGTCAACTCGCTCTGCGGCCCGGCGTACGGGCCGTCCGCCGGGTTCATGTCCGTGTCGACCGGACCCGGCAGCACGAGGTTCGCCGTGATGCCCCGGCCGCCCAGCTCCCGCGCCAGTGCCTTCGTCAGGCCGGTCAGCGCCGCCTTGCTCATCGCGTACAGAGTTCCGCCGGGGCCCGGCACACGCGCGCTCATGCAACTGCCGGTGGAGATGATCCGGCCGCCGCGCTCCATCCTGGCGGCAGCGGCCTGCGAGGCCAGGAAGACCGCCCGTACGTTCACGGCCAGGACACGGTCGACGTCCGCGAGCGTCAGGGTGCCGATCGGGCCGAGTACGCCGACGCCTGCGTTGTTGACCAGGATGTCGAGCCGGCCGAGCTCGTCGGCGGCCCGGCCCACGACGGCGGTGACCGCGGCCGGGTCCGCCGCGTCGGCGCGCAGCGCGATGCCGCGCCCGCCCATCGACTCGATCTTCTGGACGATCTCCTGGGCGGCCTTCTCGTCCCGTACGTACGTGAGGGCCACATCCGCGCCGTCCTGCGCGAGCCGCAGGGCGATCGCCGCGCCGATGCCCCGGCTGCCGCCGGTGACCAGTGCCGTCCTGCCGTTCAGTGAAGCCATGTCGCTGCCTTTTCCTCAATTTCCCATGAATGGTTGCGGATTCAAGGAAACCGGTGGCGGGCGGGTGGCGCTGGCGGCAAACGGACGCCGTGTCCGGGACGGGCGACGAGTTCCGTGGAAGCGTGGAGTCAGAGCTGGTGACACTGACGAAGAAGGGCTTCGGACCATGAAGATCACGCTCACTACGTTCCTCACGCTCGACGGCGTCATGCAGGCCCCCGGCGGCCCGGAGGAGGACACCAGCGGCGGGTTCGAGCAGGGCGGCTGGCTGGTGCCCTTCTTCGACGAAGGCATGGGCCGTTTCATCGACGGGGTGTTCGGCCGGGTCGACGCGTTCCTGCTCGGCCGGCGTACGTACGAGATCTTCGCCGCCTACTGGCCGAAGGTCACCGACGAGAACGACCCGGTCGCGAGCCGTCTCAACACCCTTCCGAAGTACGTCGCGTCCACGACCCTGGACAAGGCCGACTGGAACAACTCCACCGTCATCTCCGGCGACGTCGCGGAAGAGGTCTCACGGCTCAAGAAGCAGCCGGGCCGGGAGCTCCAGATCCACGGCAGCGGGGCGCTCGCCCGGTCCCTGATGCGGCACGACCTCATCGACGAGTACAACCTGCTCACCTTTCCCGTTGTTCTGGGAGCGGGACAGCGGCTGTTCGAGGAGGGCGGCCTGCCGACCCGCTTCGAACTGGCGGACAGCAGCACCACGGAGACGGGGAACGCCATCCACACCTACCGGCCCGCGGGCAGGCCGGAGTACGGCACATTCGATCTCGACCAGTGAGGGGCGGCGCGGGTACGGTGATCGCTCCGCGTGCGAGCCGCCGAAGTCTCCACACCGCCTTTCCCGGGGGAGACCGCGCCAGTGGCCGCCGCATCATCACCGACCGCCGTACCCGTACCTGACGTCGCTCTGCCGCGCCGGACGGCATGGCTCACCGACCTGCCCGTGCTGCTCGTCGCCGTCGTCTGGGGCGCGAGCTATCTCGCGGCCAAGGACATCACCACGGCGCAGACCGTGGTGCCGGTGCTGGTCCTGCGCTTCGCCATAGTGCTGCCCGTGCTGGCCGTCCTCGGCTGGCGCCAGCTGCGCGCGCTGAATGCCGCCCAGTGGCGCGGCGCGTGGATGCTCGGGCTCGTACTGAGCGTGATCTTCCTGCTGGAGACGTACGGCGTCGTGCACACCTCGGCCACCAACGCCGGGCTCATCATCAGCCTCACCATGATCTTCACGCCGCTCGCCGAGGCGGCGGTGACGCGGACCGTGCCGTCCCGCGCCTTTGTGGGCGCCGCGGGGCTTTCGGTGGCCGGGGTGGTGCTGCTCACCCAGGACGGCGGTTTCACGACCCCCTCGCTCGGCGACTTGCTGATGCTGCTGGCGGCCCTTGCCCGTACCGCGCATGTGCTCGCGATGGCCCGGGTCAAGTCGGTCCAGGGCGCGGACGCGCTGTCGCTCACGACGGTCCAACTGGGCGGCGCGGTGGCGGTGTTCGCCGTCCTGGCGACGGCTCCCGGCACCGGCCCCGCCCCTTGGACGGTCGCGGCGGGCTTCGGGCCGCGCGAGTGGGCGGGCCTCGTCTTCCTTTCGGTGTTCTGCACGCTCTTCGCCTTCTTCGTGCAGATGTGGGCGGTACGCCGAACCTCCCCGTCCCGCGTCAGCCTCCTCCTCGGCACCGAACCGCTGTGGGCGGCGGCGGCCGGCATCGCGATCGGCGGCGAACGGCTGGGCGCGGTGGGCCTGCTGGGCGGCGTACTGGTGCTGGCGGGCACGACGTGGGGCCGCCGGGCGGGGACGCGGGGGTAGACCGGCCGTGCGGTGCGGATCCCTGCGGGGCTGAAATTGGGGCTCCGCCCCAGACCCCGGTCCTCAAACGCCGGACGGGCTGAAAGTGCCCAGGGGTGCGGTCCAGTTCAGCCAAAATCAAGCCCGTCCGGCGTTTGAGGACACGCCCGGAGGGCGTTCAGCCCCGCAGGGCCCCTACACCCGGCGGAAGCGGTCCGCGGAGGCCATCAGGGCTATGCCCGCGACCGCCAGCACGATGTTCGTGTAGATCGCATGCCCCCGCAGGAACGGCAGCAACTGCAAGAAGCCGAAGAACTTCGGCATCCACCCCGTGACCTCGTGGATCAGCCCGGACCCGCCCGACACGAACAGCACGAACCCGGCCACCTCAAGAATCTTCTTCATGCGCCGATCGTGGCGCGGACAACCGCCCCACCGCGTCGGCCGTCAGGCTCGCCCGGTGCGCCGAAAGTCTGGGACTCCGCGACTTTGGTCGCTGAAACCCGTCACCGCGCGTCGGACCCGCCCCCACGTGCGTAGCTTTGTCGACATGACCGATCAGGAGTACCGCTGGCTGCAGCCCTCGGCGATGGCCGACCCCGATCTGCCGGGTGACCGGGGCGGGCGGCCGCGCCGTACTCCGCGTGACTGGTTCGTCGACATCGTCATGTTCCTGTTCGCCGCGCTCGTCGGCATCGCCGCGGCCGATGTCACCGGCAGCGTCGGCAACCCCCAGTACATCGTCATCCTCGACCAGCTCGTCGGCGCCGCTGCCTGCTGCGCCCTGTGGGTGCGGCGCCGCTGGCCCGTGGGCCTCGCCGTCACCCTCGTCGCCGTTTCCGCCGTGGCGCCCGTCGCCTCCGGAGCCGAGCTCGTCGCGCTGTTCACGCTCACCGTGCACCGGCCGTTCAAGGTGGTCGCAGCCGTCGGTTCCGCCGCCGTCGTGGGCGGGCTGACGCAGACGGTACTGCGACCCGACCCCACCCTGCCGTTCGCGGCCTCCGCCGTCGCCACCGTCGTGATCGTCCTGCTGATCGTCGGGTGGGGCATGTTCGTACGCTCCCGCCGACAGCTCGTCGTATCGCTGCGCGACCGGGCCCGCCGGGCCGAGGCGGAGGCCGCCCTGCGCGCCGAGCAGGCGCAGCGCCTCGCCCGCGAGGACATCGCGCGCGAGATGCACGACGTACTGGCCCACCGGCTCACCCTGCTCAGCGTCCACGCCGGCGCCCTCGAATTCCGCCCCGACGCCCCGCCCGCCGAGGTCGCCCGCGCCGCCGGGGTGATCCGCGACAGCGCGCACGAGGCGCTCAACGACCTGCGCGACGTCATCGGCGTACTGCGCGGACCGGCCGCCGGCGACGAGCACCGGCCGCAGCCGACTCTCGCCACGCTCGACGCGCTCGACGCGGAGTCGCGCGAGGCCGGGATGAAGGTGACCCTCGACCACCGCATCACGCGGCCCCAGGACGTGCCCGCAGCCATCGGCCGCAACGTCTACCGCATCGCGCAGGAGGGCCTGACCAACGCCCGCAAGCACGCACCCGGCGCCGAAGTCACCGTGACGCTGACCGGCGCACCTGGCGACGGCCTCACCGTCGAAGTACGCAATCCCGCTCCCGAAGGCGACACGCCCGCGGTCCCGGGATCCGGCCAGGGCCTCATCGGCCTGACCGAACGGGCCGCGCTCGCCGGCGGCCGTCTCGACCACGGGCCCACGCCCGACGGCGGATTCCGCGTCCGGGCGTGGCTGCCGTGGGCGGCGGTGGCTCAGGCCGCCGAAGCGGACGCCGCTTCCGCGACGGAAGCGCAACCCTAGGGTTGCTCCTGCGCCCTCGACGTGCAACCCTGGAGTTGCATCCAAATGGCGGCAGTGAAGGAGTCCTCTCATGAGCGAGAACCGGATCGAACGCGAAACCCTGATCGAGGCCCCCCTGGAGCGGGTCTGGTCGCTGGTGGCCGAGCCCGGGTTCTGGGTGGCCGATGAGGCGAACCTGACCGGCACCGTGGCCGAGGAAGGCGAGTCGGTGATCGCGAGGAACGCCGAGCACGGCGACTTCCCGGTGCGCGTGGAGAAGGTCGAGCCGCCGACGTACCTGGCGTACCGGTGGGCCAGCGCGTTCCCCGGAGAAGAGCTGCGCGAGGACAACAGCACCCTCGTGGAGTTCACCTTGACCCCGGAAGGCGACAAGACGCGGCTGCGCGTGGTCGAGAGCGGGTTCGCGGCGCTGGCCGGGTCCGAGGAACTGCGCGGCCAGGCGGTGAAGGACAACACCGGCGGCTGGCCCCAGGTGCTCGACGCGCTCAAGACGCGCGCCGAACAGCCATCCGCGTGACGGACGGACATCACGGCGCCGACGAGGCGGTCGACAGCGTCCTCGTCGCGCTGGCCGACCCGACGCGACGCAGGCTGCTCGACCAGCTCGCCGCACAGGGCGAGGCCACCGCGACGACGCTCGCCGGAAGCCTTCCCGTCTCGCGGCAGGCGGTGGTCAAGCACCTCGCCGTCCTGGACGCCGCCGGGCTGGTTTCCGGTAGCCGGGTCGGACGCGAGGTGCGGTACGCGGTGCGGCCCGCGGCACTGGACGCGACGGCGCAGTGGATGGCCGCGCTCGCGACCGACTGGGATCGACGACTGGCGCACATCAAGCGCGTTGCTGAGGCAGCGGAGCGGGAGGGGAGAACCAATGACCGATCACAAGACCGGAACGCGTGAAGAGTGGCTTGCGGCCCGGCTGGAGCTGCTCAAGGAGGAGAAGGCGCTGACGCGGCGCAGCGACGAGCTGGCGCGCCGGCGGCAGGAACTGCCCTGGGTTCGAATCGACAAGGAGTACCGCTTCGCGACCGATGAGGGCACCGCGTCCCTCACCGATCTCTTCGCAGGACGCTCACAGCTGCTCGTCCATCACTTCATGTTCGGGCCCGCGTACACGGCGGGGTGTCCATCCTGCTCAGCCATGGCGGACGGCTTCAACGGCTCGGTCGTCCACCTGGCGAATCACGACGTCACGCTCTGCGCGGTGTCGCAGGCTCCGCTCCCGAAACTCCAGGCGTTCAAGCGGCGGATGGGCTGGGGCTTCCCGTGGGCGTCTTCGTTCGGCGGCGACTTCGCCTACGACTTCCAGACCTCGCACACCGAGGAGCAGTGGGAGTCGGGGGCTGTCGAGTACAACTTCCGCGCGGCGGACTTCCGGCCGCCGGAGGGCGAGGAGAATCCCGTGCTCGACGAGATCGCGTCGAGCGTGGGAACGGACTGGGCGACGTACCGACGAGAGGGGCCAGGCGTCAGCGCGTTCGCGCTCCAGGACGGCGTCGTGTACCACACCTACTCGGCGTACGAGCGCGGGGTGGACGACCTCTGGGGCATGTACCAGTGGCTCGACCGCGCGCCACTCGGTCGCAACGAGTCCGGCTTCTGGTGGCGCCGCCACGACGAGTACGACAGCCGCAGCGAGCCTGCTCCGCCGAGCTGCTGCGGCTGACGAGCGTGCGACGGCCGGGCGGGGAGGGCCCCACGGGCGCCGGATACCGTAGGCGCCATGACTCCCATCCGGCTGCTCCTCGTTGACGACGACCCCCTGGTCCGCGCGGGCTTGTCCTTCATGCTGGGCGGCGCCGGTGACATCGAGATCGTGGGCGAGGCGGCCGACGGCGGTGAAGTCCCGGCGAGTGTGGACCGTACCCACCCCGACGTCGTGCTGATGGACATCCGGATGCCGGTGGTGGACGGCCTCACCGCCACCGAGGAGTTGCGGCGCCGCCCCGGAGCCCCCGAGGTCATCGTCCTCACCACCTTCCACGCCGACGAACAGGTGCTGCGGGCGCTGCGGGTCGGGGCGGCCGGATTCGTACTCAAGGACACCCCGCCCGCGCAGATCGTCGAGGCGGTACGGCGGGTGGCGGCGGGCGAGCCGGTGCTGTCGCCGTCCGTCACCCGCCAGCTCATGACCCATGTCGCGGAGGCCTCTGCCGATCCCCGCGGGCGTACGGCGACGGCTACGCGGCGGATCGGTCAACTCGCCGAGCGGGAACGGGAGGTCGCGGTCGCGGTCGGCCGCGGACAGTCCAACGCGGAGATCGCCGCGGCGCTTTACATGAGCGTGCCGACGGTCAAGACCCATGTGTCGCGCGTTCTGGCCAAGCTCGGTTTCAACAACCGTGTCCAGATCGCGCTGTTGGTGCATGACGCGGGTCTCCTTGACGGGGGTGGCGACGGGGCAGGCGACGTAGGCTGACGGAATGGGGCGTACGACGACTGGAGGTGCGGTGGTGAGCGACGCCGATTTCGGCCTGGACGTGGCGCAGAAGGTCCTCGACAGCCAGCCGTTCAGCAGGCTGCTCGGCGCGCGGATCACCGCGTTCGGGGACGGCGCGGCCGTACTGGAAGTGGACATCCGCGACGAACTGCGCCAGCAGAACGGCTACCTGCACGGGGGAGTCCTGGCGTACGCCGCCGACAACGCCCTCACCTTCGCGGGCGGCGCGGCGCTCGGCCCCGCCGTCCTGACCGGCGGCTTCTCCATCCAGTACGTACGCCCCGCGACCGGCGCCACGCTGGTCGCCCGCGCCGTCGTCGTGCACGGCGGCCGTCGGCAGGCGGTGTGCCGCTGCGACCTCCATGTCCGTGACGAGGCGGGCACCGAGACGCTGTGCGCGGTCGCTCAGGGCACGGTGCTGACAGCGGCGTCGGCGCCGTAGCCGTAGGACTTGCCCGGCGACGCCCTCTACATCTGGACGACGATCTTGCCCCGCACGTGCCCCTCCATCAGGTAATCGACAGCCTCGGGGACAGCGGCCAGCGGGTAGCTCCGGTCGATGACGGGGGTCACCGAGCCGGCCTCGATGAACTCCGTGAGGACTTCGAGGTCGCTGTGGTGCAGGTTCATGACGGCGAGCCCGCGGAGCCGCTGTCCGCCGAACGGCGACATCAGCAGCGCCCGCAGCTGCCGGTCGTTGCCGCCGATCCACTTGCCGCCGTTCTCGCCGCCGATGATGACGAGGGTGCCGCGGGGGGTGAGGGCGCGGCGGAGCCGGGAGAGGGGGCGGTTGCCGGCGGTGTCGAGGACGAGGTCGTAGCGGCGGGTGCCGTCGGTGGGGTCCTCGCGGGTGTAGTCGATGACCTCGTCGGCGCCGACGGAGCGGACCAGGTCCGCCTTGCCGGTGCTGCAGACGCCGGTGACGTGGGCTCCGAAGGCCTTGGCCAGCTGTACGGCGAAGTGGCCGGTCCCCCCGCCCGCGCCGATGACCAGGACGCGCTGCCCGGCTCGCAGTCGCCCGGCGTCGCGTACGGCCTGGAGGGCGGTGACGGCCGAAACCGGAACGGCGGCCGCCTGCTCGAAGGTGAGATTGGCCGGCTTGTGCGCGATGTTGTCCTCCTTGGCGCACGCGTACTCGGCGTACGACCCGTCGCAGGTGCCGTACACCTCGTCACCCGGGCGGAAGCGGGTCACGTCCGGGCCGACGGCCTCCACGCGTCCCGCGAGGTCCTGGCCCCGGACGCGGTCCTTGGGCGCCCGCAGACCGAAGCCCATGGCGCGGATCAGGTACGGCATGCCCGCCGTGAGGTGCCAGACGCCCGGGTCGACGCCGGCCGCGTGGACCCGTATGAGCACCTCGCCGCTGCCGGGGACCGGCTGGGGCATGTCTTCCAGGCGCAGGACCGACGGCGGTCCGTAGGTGGTGTGGGCGATGGCCTTCATTGGGTCTCTCCCGCGGTGTCCTGGGGGTCCTGGGGGTACTGGGGTTCCTGGGGGTACTGGAACACTTCGTCGAGCGGTACGCCGAACGCACGGGCGATCTGGAAAGCCATCTCCAGAGAAGGGGAGTAGCGGCCCTGCTCGATGGCGATGACCGTCTGGCGCGACACACCGATGCGGCCGGCCAGCTCGGCCTGCGTCATCTCGCCGTGAGTGAAGCGCAGGGCTCGGATCGAGTTGGTGACACTGGTCGGCTTCACCACGGGTGGAAGCCCAGCCGGTACGAGACGATCTTCGTCGCGGATCCGAGGAGCGACGACAGGACGAACGCCAGGTAGATCGCGTTGGCGATCCAGAACTGGTCGAGATCCGCCATGGCCAGGGCGAGTCCGGCCACGCCGCCGATCACGACGAACGACTGTCCGATGTGCTCTCCGAACCGGTGGATCTCCCGGTCGCGCTGGTCCTTGCTCTTCGCGTCCTCGGGCGAGAACGTCGCCAGTGCGATGTGGAGCACGATGGACGCGGCGATCGCCGCGCCGACCGTCCACAACAGCGCCGACACATAGGGCGCCTCGGCGAGCGGCGCGTTCCCGGGCCGCCCGAGCACGACGGCCAGGTACACCGCGTACGACGCGACGGTGACCAGGATCATGCTCCAGGCCCGTTTCTCTTCGAATGCCACGGCCACTCGCTCTCCATGTAAAGAAAACCTGACACTGAGGAGTGTCAAGCAGTCCAGACATGAAGTCAAGAGTTCTTTACACGGCGAGCTGAGGTGATCAGCCGGGCACGACCGCCGCCGCGAATTCGGCCGGGGCCTCCGCCCACGGCATGTGGCCCGCTCCCGCGAGCGTCACCCGCGAGACGTTCGGCAGGGCCTGCTCCAGGGAGTCCACGGCGTCTCGCGGCCGGATGTCCTGCGCACCGTCCACGATGACCACCGGCATCCTCAACCCACAGCAGGCTGCGTGGAGTTGATGCTCGCTCATCGTCCTCGTCTCGGCGTTGATCTCCGCGTTGCACGCGTAGTTGACGCCCAGCCAGGGCGTGGCCATCCGCTCGGCCAGCTCGGTCGCCCGGTCCCGGTCCGGCCCGGCGAAGTCCGCCGACCACTGGAGCACGCACATCTCGCGCTCCTCCGCTTCCGTACGCCGCTCCCGGGACCTGAGCTCCTCCCAGCGGGGCAGCCGCTCACCGAGCGCGGCGCGCAGCTTCGCGGCGAACTCCGGATGCCAGCCGGAGTCGGGGCCGATCCCGGTGCCGGACACGTACACCAGCCGTGTCACCCGCTCCGGATGCGCGAGCGTGTAGTGCAGGGCGAGCCGCGCGCCCCAGGAATGGCCGAGCAGCGTCACCCGTTCCAGCCCGAAGTGCCCGCGTACGGCGTCGAGATCGGCCACCGACCTGGCCACCGAGTAGGGGCCGCGCCGCTCGGAGCGCCCGCAGCCGCGCTGGTCCCAGCGGTACACGGCCGCCCCCCGGTCCGCGAGCAGCCGGGCCACGTCCTCAAGGGTGTCCCACAACCCGGGGCCGCCGTGGCAGAGGAGCACGGGATCGCCCTCGCCGGTTCTCGCCGTCCAGAGCGTCACCCCGTCCTCCGCCTTCAGCGTCATGACGCGGGGATCTCGTCCATCCGCACCGGCCGCCGCTCCCGGCGCGACTTCTCGCAGGCCTCCGCGATGCGCAGCGCGTGCAGCGCCTCCCTGCCGTCGCACGGGTTGTCCCGCTCGCCCAGCGCGACCCGTACGAAGGCGTCCAGCTCCGCCTCGTACGCCGGGGCGAACCGCTCCAGGAAGCCCGGCCACGGCTGCTCGCAGGCCGGCGGCCCCTTCGGCTCGGTCGAGGTGATCGGCGTACGGTCGTCGAGGCCCACCGACACCTGGTCGAGCTCGCCGGCCAATTCCATCCGTACGTCGTAACCGGCGCCGTTGCAGCGCGTCGCCGTGGCGGTGGCGAGCGTCCCGTCGTCGAGGGTGAGGACGGCCGCGGCCGTGTCGACGTCGCCCGCCTCGCGGAACATCGCCGGCCCCGCGTCGGACCCGACGGCGTACACCTCGACGACCTCGCGCCCGGTGACCCAGCGCAGGATGTCGAAGTCGTGGACCAGGCAGTCCCGGTAGAGCCCGCCGGACAGCGGCAGGTACGCGGCGGGCGGCGGCGCCGGGTCGGAGGTCATCGCCCGTACGGTGTGCAGCCGGCCGAGGCTCCCGGACCGTACGAGCTCGCGCGCCGTGGTGTACCCGGCGTCGAAGCGGCGCATGAAGCCGAGCTGGAGCACCGTCCCGGCCGCGTCGACCTCCCGGAGCGCGCCCAGCGTCCCGGGCAGGTCCAGGGCGATCGGCTTCTCGCAGAAGGTGGGCAGTCCCGCCCGCGCCGCCCGGCCGATCAGGTCGGCGTGCGCCGAGGTGGCGGAGGCGATGACCACGGCGTCAACGCCCCACGCGAAGATTTCCTCGACCGAGGGCGCGGCCGTGGCGCCGAGCCGGTCGGCGACCGCTGAGGCCCGCGCGGCATCGGTGTCCGCGACGAGCAGAGCACCCACTTCGCGATGGCGGCTGAGCACGTCAGCGTGGAAGGAACCGATACGTCCCGTGCCGATGAGTCCGATGCGCATGGCCCCAAAGTGTCGCCATGAACGCCACCGTGTCAAGCGTTTGTCCTGACAACCTGACTACAGGACTTCCAGTAGTCATTACCTGGGGTTACGCTCGGGGGCGTGTCGAAACCCGCGGCTGAAACCACCGTCTCCCTGCAGCTCGGCGTGGACCGGAACAGCCCGGTCCCGCTGTACTTCCAGCTGTCCCAGCAGCTGGAGGCGGCCATCGAGAAGGGCCGGCTCTCACCGGGAAGCCTCCTCGGCAACGAGATCGAACTGGCCGGACGCCTCGGCCTCTCCCGCCCCACCGTCCGCCAGGCCATCCAGTCGCTCGTCGACAAGGGCCTGCTGGTCCGCCGCCGCGGCGTCGGTACGCAGGTCGTGCACAGCCAGGTCAAGCGCCCCCTCGAACTGAGCAGCCTGTACGACGACCTCGAAGCCGCGGGCCAGCTGCCGGCCACCACCGTCCTGCGCAACACCCTCGAACCGGCGACCGCCGAGGTCGCGGCGGCGCTCGGCGTGGCGGAGGGCAGCGACGTACACCTCGTGGAGCGGCTGCGCCTCGCGCACAACGAGCCCATGGCAGTCCTGCGCAACCACCTGCCCACCGGACTGCTGGCCCTGGACACCGAGCACCTCGAAGCCACCGGGCTCTATCGGATGATGCGCTCCGCCGGCATCACGCTGCACAGCGCGCGCCAGTCGGTCGGGGCGCGGGCGGCCGGGCCCGACGAGGCGCGGCAACTGGCGGAGGCGGAGGGGGCGCCGCTGCTCACGATGCAGCGGACGACGTTCGACGACACGGGGCGGGCGGTCGAGTTCGGCTCGCACATCTACCGGGCGTCGCGGTACGCCTTCGAGTTCCAGCTCCTCGTCAGGCCCTGAGCCACGACCCCGCGTAAGAATGTTCGGACAAAGTCTTGACGGGGGCTCGCGTACGCCGCTAGAACTCCCCCAGCCGCAACGGGGCGGCCGGGAGACAAGGCGGAACCCACGATGCGTACCCACCGCAAGGCAGCAGCCCTCCTCGCCGTATGCGCGCTCGCGCTCGCAGCCGGATGCAGCTCCGAGGGCGGCAAGGACTCGGAAGAGAAGAACGGCGACAGCGGCGGCGGCGGCGGGAAGGCCGTCACCACCGAGCGCCTGAAGATCGCCATGGTGACGCACTCGGGCGAGGGCGACACCTTCTGGGACATCGTCCAGAGCGGCGCCAAGCAGGCCGCTTCCAAGGACAACGTCGAGTTCCTGTACGCCGCCAACAAGGAGGGCAAGGAGCAGGCGCAGCTCATCGACTCGTACGTCGCCAAGAAGGTCGACGGCATCGTGGTGACCCTCGCGAAGCCGGAGGCGGTCAAGGCCGCCGTCGAGAAGGCCGTCGCGGCCGGCATACCCGTCGTCACGATCAACTCCGGTGGCGAACATTCCGAGGCGGCGGGCGCGCTCAGCCACATCGGTCAGGAGGAATCCGTCGCGGGTGAGGCCGTCGGTGAGGAACTCAACAAGCGCGGCAAAAAGAAGGCGCTCTGCGTTATCCACGAACAGGGGAACGTCTCGCTCGAAGCGCGCTGCGCGGGCGTGAAAAAGACGTTCCGGGGAACGGTCGAAAACCTCAATGTCGAGGGCACCAATATGCCGGCGTCGACCTCCTCCATTGAAGCGAAGCTCCAGACCGGCAAGGCCGGCAAAGAGATAGACACTGTCGTCACTCTCGGGGCGCCTTTCGCGGCAGCCAGCGTCAAGGCCAAGGCGGGCGCGGGCAGCGCGGCGGAGGTCAACACCTTCGACCTCAACGCCGAAGTGGTCAAGCAGCTCAAGGCCAAGGAAATCGGCTTCGCCGTCGACCAGCAGCCGTTCCTCCAGGGCTACCTCGCCGTCGACGAACTGTGGCTCTACAAGACCAACGGAAACGTTCTGGGCGGCGGAAAGCCCGTCCTGACAGGCCCGGCCCTCGTCACGGACAAGGACGTACCGGCGCTGGAGAAGTACACGGCCCGCGGTACCCGATGAATACGGTGCGAACACCCGTAACCGATACTTGGTCGGCCGGGGACGGGCTGAATGATCCCCGGCCGCACCGAGGAGTACAAGAAGGGCTCGACGTCGTGGCAAGGGTTCGGACAGGGGTACGCGCGCTGGGCGCGGTGCTGGCGGCGGTTCTCGGGGCTTCCCTCGCGGGCTGCAGCAGTACGGGCGGAAAGCGCGCCGAGGAACGGGCCGAACAGGCCGCCGCCGAGGGCAGAGCCGCGGTGGACACACCCCGCTGGACCGTCGGCATGGTCACCCACTCGGGCGACGGCGACACCTTCTGGGACATCGTGCAGAACGGTGCCGAGCAGGCCGCCGTCAAGGACAACATCAAGTTCCTGTACGCCCACAGCGACGAGGGCCAGCAGCAGGCCCAGCTGGTCGACTCGTACATCGACAAGAAGGTCGACGGGCTGATCGTCACGCTCGCCAAGCCCGACGCCATGAAAGCCGTCGTCGCCAAGGCCACCAAGGCCGGCATCCCGGTGATCACCGTCAACTCCGGTTCCGCCGAGTCCAAGGACTTCGGCGCGCTCGCCCACATCGGGCAGGACGAGACGATCGCCGGTGAGGCGGTCGGAGCGGAGCTTGGCAAGCGCGGCAAGAAGAAGGCCCTGTGCGTGCTGCACGAGCAGGGCAACGTCGGACACGAACAGCGCTGCGCCGGCGCCAAGGAAACCTTCGACGGCGAAATGCAGAACCTCTACGTCGACGGCACGAACATGCCCGACGTACAGGCGTCCATCGAGGCGAAGCTCCAGTCCACGAACGACATCGACGCAGTCGTGACCCTCGGCGCGCCCTTCGCGGACGCCGCCGTCAAGGCGAAGGAGCAGGCCGGCAGCGAGGCCGAGATCGACACCTTCGACCTCAACGCCCAGGTAGCCACCGCGCTCCAGGCCGACACGCTCGGCTTCGCCGTCGACCAGCAGCCGTACCTCCAGGGGTACCAGGCCGTCGACCTGCTGTGGCTCTACAAGTACAACGCCGACGTGCTCGGCGGCGGAAAGCCGGTCCTCACCGGACCCCAGATCATCACCAAGAAGGACGCCGCCGAGCTGGAGGCCTACACGAAGCGGGGGACCCGATGACCGCGACCGCACCGGCACAGGCACCGGCCCCCGGCCAGAAGGCACCCGCCGACGAACGGCTGCTCAAGACGTCGCTGCTGCGCAGGCTGCTGGGCCGCCCCGAGCTCGGCTCGGTGGTCGGTGCCGTCGCCGTCTTCCTCTTCTTCGCGATCGTCGCCGACAGCTTCCTGCGCGCGTCGAGCTTCGGCACGGTGCTGTACGCCGCGTCCGTGATCGGCATCATGGCCGTCCCCGTGGCGCTGCTGATGATCGGCGGCGAGTTCGACCTGTCGGCCGGGGTCCTGGTGACCAGCTCCGCGCTGGTCTCCTCGATGTTCAGCTACCAGATGACGGCCAACATCTGGGTAGGCGTTCTGGTCTCTCTCCTGGTGACGCTGGCCATCGGCGTATTCAACGGCGTCATGCTGACCCGCACGAAACTGCCGAGCTTCATCATCACGCTCGGTACGTTCCTGATGCTGACCGGCTTGAACCTGGGCCTGACCAAGCTGATCAGCGGCACGGTGTCGACGAAGAGCATCGCCGACATGGAGGGCTTCAGCTCCGCGAAGGCGCTCTTCGCGTCCCAGGTCACCATCGGCGGCGTGAACCTGAAGGTGACCGTGCTGTGGTGGCTCGGCCTGGTGGCCGTCGCGACCTGGATCCTGCTGCGCACCCGCGCCGGCAACTGGATCTTCGCGGTCGGCGGCGAGACCGAAGCGGCCCGCGCGGTCGGTGTCCCGGTCAACAAGACCCGGATCGGCCTCTACATGGGCGTCGCCGTCGGCGCCTGGATCTCCGGCCAGCACCTGCTCTTCTCCTTCGACGTCGTGCAGTCCGGTGAAGGCGTCGGCAATGAACTCATCTACATCATCGCGGCCGTCATCGGCGGCTGCCTGATCACCGGTGGCTACGGCTCGGCGATCGGCTCCGCGGTCGGTGCGTTCATCTTCGGCATGACCAGCAAGGGGATCGTGTACGCGGAGTGGGACCCCGACTGGTTCAAGTTCTTCCTCGGAGCGATGCTCCTTCTGGCCACCCTGCTCAACGCATGGGTACGCAAGCGCGCGGAGGCGACCCGGTGAAGACCCAGACGACGCAGACCGCACCTCTCGTCCAACTCGACGCCGTCAGCAAGTTCTACGGCAACATCAAGGCCCTGGAAGGGGTCTCGCTCGAAGTCCACGCGGGCGAGATCAGCTGCGTCCTGGGCGACAACGGCGCCGGCAAGTCCACCCTCATCAAGATCATCGCGGGTCTGCACCAGCACGACGCGGGCACCTTCTCGATCGAGGGCGAGGAGACCCGGCTGGCGAACCCGCGCGACGCCCTCGACCGGGGCATCGCCACCGTCTACCAGGACCTCGCCGTCGTACCGCTGATGCCGGTCTGGCGGAACTTCTTCCTCGGCTCGGAGCCGACGAAGGGCGTTGGCCCCTTCAAGCGCCTCGACGTGGACCTCATGCGCCGGACCACCCGCTCCGAGCTGCTGCGCATGGGCATCGACCTGCGCGACGTCGACCAGCCCATCGGTACGCTCTCCGGCGGCGAGCGGCAGTGCGTGGCCATTGCGCGGGCCGTCTACTTCGGCGCGAAGGTGCTGGTCCTCGACGAGCCGACCGCCGCGCTCGGCGTCAAGCAGTCGGGCGTCGTACTGAAGTACGTGGCGGCGGCGCGTGACGCGGGTCTCGGCGTGGTCCTGATCACGCACAACCCGCACCACGCGTATCTCGTCGGCGACCGCTTCGTGCTCCTCAAGCGGGGCGCGATGTCGGGCAGCCACACGCGGGACGAGATCACCCTCGACGAGCTGACGCGCGAGATGGCAGGCGGCAGCGAGCTCGACCAGCTCGGCCACGAACTGGAGCGCTAGCCGCTGCGCGGGGCTTTCCCCTACCCGCCCCTTCCCGAAGCTGGGGGCAAGCCCCCAGACCCCCGGACGCCCTACGGGCGTGTCCTCAAACGCCGGACGGGCTGGATCGTTGCCGCAACAAAATCCAGCCCCTCCGGCGTTTGAGGAGCGGGGTCTGGGGCGGTGCCCCAGTTGGGGAAGGGGCGGGTAGGGGAAGTCGGCCCAGCGCAGGGGGATGCGGCGGCCT